>PRCZ01000017.1 GCA_009903405.1 Candidatus Methanophaga sp. AG-394-G06 | reverse complement strand
AAAGGCTCCCCGGAGCGTATTTTAATGATGTGTCAAAACCAGTTGTGCGATGGTAGCGTTGAGACTCTGCGGACTGACGAGCTCGGAAATAAAGTGAATGCAATGGCAGGAGAAGCCCTGCGGGTCCTGGCTATGGCGTATAAACTCGTGTCGAATGGTAAAAAGACGCTTAAAGCTGACGATTTGGACGGCTTGACTTTTCTCGGTCTACAGGGAATGATTGACCCGCCCAGAAAAGAAGCGATAGAAGCGGTCAAGAAATGCAAACGTGCGGGAATCCGAGTCGTCATGATTACCGGCGACCATGCACAGACAGCCAAAGCGATTGCACGAGAATTAGGAATTGGCGAGGGCGAGAATAGGGTGCTAACAGGGGCAGAGATGTCACGAATGAGCGATGAAGAGTTGTACGAAGTTGTGGATACCGTTTCGATATATGCCAGGGCTGCCCCGGAACATAAGTTCGGGATAATCAAACAGTTGCGTAGAAGGGGGCATATTATTGCCGCTACTGGCGATGGGGTAAACGATGCACCTGCGTTAAAGGCTGCGGACATTGGAATTGCAATGGGAATAACCGGCACAGAAGTGAGTAAAGAAGCTGCAGATATGGTTCTAACAGATGATAACTTCGCCAGCATCGTGTCCGCTGTAGAAGAAGGCAGACATGTCTTTGATAATATCCGGAAAGTCATTCTTTACACGCTACCCACGAATGGTGGACAAACCATGCTAGTATTGGGTGCGATACTGCTGGCGCCATTTATATTCCTTTTCAATCCACACCGAGGGGGTTGCCTTCCGATCGAGCCGGTGCAAATCCTGTATATAAATTTACTTGACGCCGTAGCTCTCGCACTGACGCTCATCAAAGAGCCAAAGGAAAAAGGGTTACTCGATAGACCGCCTCGCAACCCTAAAGAGCGGATAACCGATAGCCCCTTCTTCAAGAAAGTTGGATTGGTGTCTGTGGTAATGGCAGTTGCAGGATTCATGATGTTTTACTACTTCGGGGAGCCTGCCATTTCCGGTTCCGTAGCGGACCCCGAGTTACTACTGGCGCAGGCGCGAACCGCGGCGTTCACCACTGTTATGCTGGTTCACATCTGCTATATCTTCACCGCAAGGTCAATAACAGAGTCTGCATTTACGTTCAGTCCGTTCTCAAACAAATGGGTGCTTATCGGCGTTGCAGTAACGCTCGGACTACAGCTTACAATAATCTATGCCCTTCCTTCTATAGGCATTAATCCGTTTAGAACCGCACCATTACCCGCAGAGTGGTGGATACCGATGATCTTAGTTGCACTGCCGATGTTCTTCATAATAGAGTTCGAGAAGTTCTTGACAAAACGATTTGGAAAAGAGAAGGGTTAAAGCAATGCAGCCTGCCTGCGAATAGCAGATAATTTTTCAATAAAAAAGGCAGAGGGCTTCAATAGATACTATTACGCTTTTAAATATCTAAATCTATTTACAACAAACACAATGGCAAAAGAGAGAGATACAATACAGGATTTTTATGAACTCTCAGTGAATGAGATAATGGATAAGAGGCTGCCGTTAATAGAAAAAGATGCGAGCATAGAGCGCGTTTTTTCGCTATTAACGCTAAACAATCATATCTGGATTGTTGAAAGCAAAGGAAGCAAGAAGTTGGTGGGAATAATAACAGAACACGATATTTTAGACATTTGTTCGCCAAGAAAAAAAAATTCGTACTTTGGATTGCCAGATAAAAAGTCTTTGCACTTTGAAAGTTTTGAAAAAGCGGGGCACATCATGTCCCGAAATCCAATAAGATGCAGCCAGGATGAAAAAGTGAAAGACGTATTGGATAAAATGATAGTTCATAGGATAAAACGAATTCCCGTAGTAGAAAGCGAAGAAATAACGGGCGAGATAACACTTCATCTATTGATAAGAACGTTTTATGCGCTCATAAGAACTTCAAATGAGGGATAAGATGATGATTAGATGGCAGTAGAAAGCGTTATTTTAGTGATTGGAATTGCACTTACATTCGGGTTTGTGATAGGGAAAATAACGCATCAGTTACGTCTCACCGCAATAGTAGGATATATTGTTGCGGGGATACTTTTGGGACCTGCATTCCATGTTGTAGATTTGAGTTCTTATGAGACAAATCTAATAGTTAGCTTCACGCTCGGTTTAATAGGATTTACCATTGGAGGAAGTTTTACGATTGATTTTTTAAAGAGGCTTGGAAAGATAAGCATTGTAATTACCATAATCCAGTCTTTTGCAACCTTTTTAATTATTACCTTAGGAGTTTTTCTTTTTACCCATAATTGGAGTATATCTTTGCTTTTGGGTTCTATCGGTGTGGCAACTGCACCTGCTGGTACGATAGCTGCTTTACAGGATTGTAAAGCGAGAAGAGGTACTTTGAGTAAGATGACTACTGCAATAGTCGGACTGGATGATGGCGTTACAATCATCATCTTCGTAATTGCTATTGCTATTATAAAGGCATCTTTTGGAGAGGCCTTATCCTTTTATTCCACGGTTCTGATGCCGGTGATAGAAATCTTGGGTGCGATTGTTTTGGGGATGGTAATTGGGTTTTTATTGGCATATTCAGCAAAGAGAACTAAGGGAAGAGATAGCATCCTGATAGTTTCATTGGCTGGCATTTTAATGTGCATTGGAATTGCCGAGTTCTTCGGGTTATCATCAATATTAGCATGTATGCTTTTGGGTGCCACGTTCATTAATTTAGTTCCAAGTGTAGGCAGAACGTCTTTTGAACTCATTGAGAGTGTTCTTCCGCCCATTTACATTATCTTCTTCATCGTGGCGGGACTAAAATTAAGACCCGACTTAATGCTCGAGATGGGGATGGTAGGGATAATATATATAGGATGCCGGATAATAGGGAAACTAAGCGGCGCGTTTATAGGTGCTAAAACCGCCAGAGCCGAACCAGTAGTGGCGAAATATTTGGGTCTTACTTTATTGTCCCAGGCAGGGGTCGCTGTTGGCTTGGCATGTATGGTATCAGGAGAACTCTCAGCTTACGGCGATTTTGGCCAATATCTTGGCGCCCTGGCAATTACGGTAATCGCTGCCACGACAGTTGTATTCGAAATAATTGGTCCGATAGGCGTGAGATACGCGGTTGTTAAAGCGGGAGAGGCTGAGAGTGCGTAATGCATAAGTAAACAAATACCATTTATCTGCTCTTTGCAAGAACATATGTTAGCCCGCTCAACCCTTCTTTGGTTTTCTCCTTCACGGTTTTTGTATTAGCTTCAGCCTTGCAATATCAGGAAGTTTCTTCTTATTATCAGCTCCATAACAGGTCAGTCTAAAATAATATTTCGTCTATGTTTATTTTTATTTATACTAAATGAAATCCTGTGTATAAGCACAAGATATAGGAGGTATAAGAAATGGATAGATGGTTTGATCCGTTTGAGGAGCTAAGAGGGCTGCAAGAGAGGATGTATAGAATATTCAAAGAGATAGAACCTTCTTTTGTGGAGCGGAAGATGCTGCCTGCAACTGGCGGTGAACTTGCAACTGTAGAGCCGTTTGTGGACGTAATTGACAAGGGAGATAAGGTCGTGGTTGCCGCGGATATACCGGGAGTCGAAAAAGAGGACCTTTCGGTGAATATAAGCGGTGATAGATTGGAAGTCAGTGCAGAACGCAAGAAAGAAGCTGAAGAGAAAAAAGAGGGGTACATTAGAAGAGATAGGACTTATACAAGCTATTATAGGGCGATACCTCTTCCGGCAGAAGTAGATGCGGATAAGGTGGACGCAACGTTTGAGAATGGTGTGCTTGAGATTACAATGCCGAAAATACAAGTGCCAGAGAAGAAGAAGATCGAAATTAAGTGAGTTTTTAGGCATAAGGAAAAGATACCATACCTTTTCCTTATTTTTTGTCTTTTTACTTTAAAAACAAAACATTATGTACACCCTATATACGTTCTTCCTGATGGTGTTCACCGCCATCTTCGTCATTGTCAATCCCATTGGGAATGTCATGGTCTTTCTCTCATTGACAGAAGATAGGGGATTTGATGAAAGGAAGCGAATGGCAAAGAAGACAGCGATATTTGGATGTCTTACTCTCGTAATCTTTGCAATATTTGGCGATTTTATTCTCTCTTTCTTTCAGATTACAGTCGATTCACTGCGTGTTATTAGCGGAATACTGATATTGGCGATTGCAATGGATATGATGCAGGGAAGAAAACCACGAGCGAAACATACGCCAGAAGAAGTGAAAGAGTCTGGCGAAAGGGATGATATATCATTCTTTCCACTTGCGGTCCCAATGCTGGCGGGTCCTGGTGCGATAACGACTGCAATCGTCCTGATGAAAACCGCAGAGTCAATACCATTTAAGTTAATCGTCTTAATATCTATCATCTTTACCTTTCTCATAACAGGGATTCTCTTTAGAATGTCTGAGCAAATTCATCGCGTGCTCGGCGTGACCGGAAGCATGGTGATCACAAGGATGATGGGATTTATATTAGGTGCAATAGCAATTCAATTCATTACGAAGGGTTTGTGGGATATTTTTTTGGCACTACAACATGGTGCGGGATAAAATTATCGTATATCTTACTGAAGAAATCGTGTGTTATTAGTTTTCTCCACTTTTCTTCTATTCACCGCCATCCTTTTCTGTTGAAGTATATCAGCATGCATATAGACATAGCCGCCATTACAGCCATGATAGAGAAGTATCCATAGGGCGAATAGAGCTCTGGCATGTTTAAGGGCTTATCCGTCCCACCACCCTGAGAATTCATGCCGTAGATTCCCGTAAAGAATGTAAGAGGTATAAATATCGTTGCGATAATTGTCAGCATCTTCATTATTTCGTTCTATTTCGTTATAAATATTTTTCCGAGTTGTTTTTAAGATGAAAGTAAAATCTCGAAAGCTATTTTGAAATTATCCGAGTATGGGCAAATTGTGGATAGCGAGAAGTTAGAATCGGATATTGCCGAACTTATTGAACTCTATGCATTTGGTACACTAAAAGAACTCGAAATAGGAAGTCTTCTACGCCGTATTGCGAGGGGGGTTGAAGAGCATCGTCTGAAAGGAGCATAAGGGCCTTGACCCGATGCTAAAACCCTCGACCAGACTAACAATCGTATGGTGTTTGCAATTGTTCTGGCTTCTCTCGTGATAGGTTCTGCCTTTATTGTTCTTTCTGGTGTTCCACCGAAATGGCACGAAATACCTCTTATTGGTATCATCGGTTTTCTTGGAGCGGGAATAATGGCTTTGGGGCTGTTATTTTCGATTTTACGGCATGGTAAGATGTAGGCGGACATATATTGAGCAATTACCCCATTTGCTATATAGGCTCAAACCCTTTAACAAGAACCCTAAGAAGCATCAAAACAGGGATTATCTCCAGACGACCTATCCACATGTTTAATATCAGCATTAGTTTCCCAATGCAAGACATCCCTGCGTTTGTTATCCCAGTAGACAACCCGACATTCCCTTGCGCAGAAGCGACTTCAAATATGACGTCACTCAACTGAAATTGTGAACCTACCACTAAAGACAACACACAGATCCCTACAAACAAGAATAGAAGCCAGAGGACAATAATCAAACTCGTGTCTGCGACTATTTTAACTATTTCTTCCCTTTCTAATACCCGATCTCCAAATTTGAGTGGCATTAATGCTCTTGGCGGCAAAAAATTCTTCCGTAATGACCATCTTATCCATTTATATGTTATTACTACTCTTATTAGCTTCACCCCACCTGCCGTGGATCCTGCTCCCCCTCCTATTATCATACTCATACTCACGATAAGCAGCCCAGTCCCTGACCATTCGTGCACACTTGTTGTCTGGAACCCCGTGCAAGTCAGTCCGGATATAAGCTGAAAAGAGGAATAACGGAGGCAGCTAAAAACATTACCGTATAATGAGTAATTAATGGCAAATAGAGAACCTAGTAGGATAAACAAAATAACTACAAAAGCTCTACATTGCATGTCTTTGAAAAAGGCTTTAAAATTTCCTTTTAGTACCTTATAATGCACTAAAAAAGGTAAAGCACCTAAAATCATCACCGGAATGACTGCCAATTCGATAAGAAAGTTGTTAGAGGCAGCCATGCTTTTGTCCGTTATAGTGAAACCTCCAGTCCCTATGGCGGTCATTGCATGGTTTATCGCTTCCCAGGGCTTCATGCCGGCGAAGAAGAATAAAAGTATGCCAAAAGAGGTTAAAATGAGATAGATCCACCATGTCATCCTCACAGTGGATATAACGCTCGGTTTTATTTTCTCCACTCTCGCTTCTGCTTTATACAATGCGAATGTCCCTGTTCCAGGATGTGCCAGAATAGAGAGCATCAAAACAATCACACCTACGCCGCCTACCCACTGCATTAGACTTCTCCAGAACTGCATCGTGTGTGTAAGCGAGGAAGGATGCGCAATCATCGTCAAACCTGTTCCTGTCCAGCCGGACATCGCTTCAAAGAAAGAATCCAGTGGGCCCATATCTTCTATCATAATGAAGAGGAGCGAGCTGAGTGCGGGAAGGACCAGCCACACCAATGCTACACATACCATTGCGTGTTTAAACTCCGGCTCTTTTGCATGCCTGAAAGAATATCTAAGCAATAATCCAACGGCTATTGCTATAAAGGCGGTGAGTAATAACGGTTTTATTATCACGTAAAGCTCTCCGAAGACATAAGCGACCACGAGCAATGAGAACATGAGGACTCCAAGCATAACAAAAATACTTCCAAGTTCTTTTAGTACCGTTTCCAGATTTGAAAACACTTGCTCATCCACTCCCGCTCTGACTTAAATTTGAACCCTCTCCATCATATTCACTTTAATTCTTGTTTATATGAAACATCCACCCCAAAGGCAAAAGAGTAGATAATCGAGCCAGCAATAAGCCCTCCAATTGCAGGAATTATTTATCCATTCTACTATAATCTCTTGAATACCGGGACTTTTATGAAGAGCAATCAGGTAACTTCCGATTTTTGTTTTTATAACTCAATTGCATTGTCCGCTTTCTTTTCCTGCCAGAATCCCGCCACAGCGATAAACAGCAACAGTGCGAATATAATCCAGAAGTTTGAGCAGCGGACTTCCTTTTTTTCCGTAATCTCGTTATAGCCATATAAGAATTTTTGGTGTCTGTCTTTTGCCACCGAAGTGGAAAGCCCATTTTTATCTGCAGAGAGTCTTTTCAATAGCTCATCTATAGCTATACCTTTTGCCTCTTCTGTACTTATACTTTTGGCCGTCTCAGCCATTACAGCAACTCGCTCCTCGCTTTTTCACTCTATCCTACTTACCCCCATTTCTTGAAAAGGGGAACTTTTATAAAGTCTACTATCACAAAGTAGAACAGGCAGTAACCCCAGACAATCCCGGTAAGCTGCCAACCAATGGCTGGGACAAGCAATCCATACACGACCATCAGCGTCGCAAGTACCTTGGTAATTACGGCAGACCCGAGCAGAGCACCACATGGTTTTATGGACCAGAAATGCCGCCTGGTACGAGTCAGGAATATCGTTAAGTGCCCCATAACGACAAGCTGTAGGAACATAAAAGACATTATTTCTTCCGTCGTGAGATGCAAAACATGCATTCCAATAAATAAAAATGCAAACGAAAAGATAACACCAATCACTCCTAACACGGTAGCCATACCTAAAACAGCCTTCATATTCCATTTCTCCGGCTTATTGTGATAATGAACGTTGTCGTAAGCTATTGTCATAATAGGTACATCGTTTAAAAGTGCCAGCATAACTATCATTAACGCAGTTAGAGGATAAAAGTCAAAAATGATTATGGAAAGTGTGATGAAGAACAGCAGAGCGATGGTTTCTGCGATTCTGTAGATGGCATAGCTATTCATACGCTGGAATATTTTGCGGCTTTCCTTGACGGCATCAATAATCACCGAAAGTCCCGGTAGGGTAAGAACGATGTCAGCCGCAGATCTCGCGGCATCCGTGGCACCAGCAACGGCAATGCCTGCATCTGCTTTTTTTAGTGCGGGTGCGTCATTGACACCATCCCCGGTCATACCAACGATATGCTGTTTTTTCTGGAGCAGTTCAACAATATGGAATTTATGTTCGGGAAAAACCTGGGCAAACCCATCGGCATCTTCTACCAGACGCTCGGCTTCGCTGTCTGATTTAATCTCTAGCAATTTGGCTGCGGGCAGGATGTTAGTGCCCAGGTCCACCTGCTGTGCTACTTCCTTAGCAATTGCTTCATGGTCACCTGTGACCATTTTGACATCTATTCCCATAGACTCCGCTGTATCAAGGGTTTGCTTTGAATCCTCACGAGGCGGATCATAAAGAGGAATAAGACCAACAAATTGCCAACGCCCTTCTGCATCCGTCATAGCTACTCCAAGTGTGCGATACCCTTTGGCAGCAAGCGTGTCTACACCCTCATTCACCTTAGCTTGAATACTGTCTTTATTGGAGGCAAGTGACAAGATAACCTGAGGTGCGCCTTTGGCTACCCTGAAACGTTTGCCGTCTGCACTTTCTACTATAGTCTCCGCACGTTTTATCACCGGGTCAAAAGGTTTAAAATCAATTATATTATAGTTAGCAGTAGCATCATCTGGAAACACCTGTTTAGTTTTGGCGAGTATTGCCATATCAATGGGGTCCTCGCCTTCTTCCGTGCACGCAAGAGAGGCATTGAGCAGGACGTCTTTGTCCGTGAATCCTTTGAAAGGCACTACTTCAGCTAAGGTTAGCTTATTTTGTGTGATGGTACCCGTTTTGTCGGAACACAGGATGTCCATGCCTGCTACTTCTTCAATTGCCGCCAGGTGGCTAACAATAGCTTTCTTTTTCGATAGGTTTATTGCGCCAACTGCCATAGAAACCGATAGTACCGCAGGCATTGCTATCGGTATCGAAGCAACGATGATAACCAGCGCAAGCTTAAGCATTTCCAGAAGGTTCTCTCCACGCATATACGCAATAACAAAAGTGACCACCACCATCGCAACAGCAAGAATAATCAGGAAATTCCCTATTTTAGCGAGGACTTTCTGGAGATGGCTTTGGGTCTTGACTTCCTCTACCAGCGCGGCGGTCTTACCGAAAAAAGTGTTCATCCCGGTGGTAACTACCAGCGCATCCATTTCTCCTTTCCTAGCCACTGAACCAGAGTAGGCAACGTCGGAAACATGCTTTTCCGCGGGCAGGGATTCGCCTGTCAGTGCGGCTTCATCTGCCAGCAGGTACTCTCCCTTTATGAGTTTAACATCTGCAGGGACAATATCACCGAGTTTTACATGCACAATATCTCCTGGAACAAGTTCCTTAGCAGGCACGTCTGTCCATTTGCCATCACGCAGTACTCGCGCTTGCAGTGCCAGTTTTTGTTTTAACAAATCAATTGCATCGTCAGCCTTCTTTTCCTGTATGAATCCCACCACCGCGTTTACCATCAGCAGTGCGAATATGACCCAGAAATCTAACCAGTTGTGAATGAGTGCCGATATGATGGCAGCAGCCTCGATCATCCAGGCAATCGGTCCATTGAAAAAGCTCAGCAGTTTGAGCACCAGACTTTCCTTTTTTTCCGTAATCTCATTATAACCATACTTTTGGAGTCGGTCTTTTGATTCCGAAGCGGAAAGACCCTTTTTATCGGCTGAGAGTTTTTTTAATAGTTCTTCTATATCTATACTCTTTGCCTCTTCCGTAGTTATGCCACAGTTCATCTTAACCGCCTTAGAATAAGAGATATAATAAAATAACCTAAACATTCGACTATAAAAAGCTTATGCCCCATGGATTGACCAAAAGTTTTATATAGTGCAACCTTTGATGAAATGATATGGAAAAACGGGCATTGTTTACCTTGTTCTTTTCTATATTTGCTGCGATATGGAAGAAGGATTTTCATCGCATCAGGGCTGCTGCTTCTTGCGGTGATTTCCCTCCTTTATCTCCCAGCCCATACAGAATATACACTTACAGCAGTACGATTATTGCAGGGTATTGCCGCAGGAATGATTATTCCCGTTGCCATGGCTTATGCAGGAGAGGTAGCCCAGGAGGGAAAAGAAGGCAAAACTATGGGCATATTTAATCGCTGTAGTAATCGGTAGAAAGGTGGGGATTGGCTCCTGGATGGGTATATTTAGTAGTACAATAAGTCTCGGTATAATAGTTGCTCCTTTAATGTTAGGTGTGGTGATGGATTATTCCGGGATAAATTCTGTTTTTCTATTTCGCAGGTATTGTATCTTTGCTGTTTACTTTCACTGGTTGCTATTATGTTTGGAAATGGTCAAAGGCCAATAAATAGAGGGTGATGAACATGCTCAATTTCACAAATACCAATTATTTGGTTCCTTCTACCGCCCGTACCTGCACGGCCGCACCCCTACGAGATTCTACCATCTCCCACCCACTCATTTTTGCTCTACCAACGCCAAACGCTTTCGCACCACAGAATATAACTTCATCATTCACCCTTATTTGTTCGTTTGCATTCACCACTCCGGGCGCCAATACCGAACCTTTAGGAACGAAATCACCTATTTCCACCGTGTAAGAAGCGAGCATATTAGAGATTCTGTGTGCACCTGTTATCGAAAGTGCTAAACTACCATATTCGGGCACGATTCGCGCGATGACTTCTCCGTCCACACTGAGTTTGTATAACGGGAACTTCCCCGTTATTTTTATTCGTTCGCCTTCTCTTTGCGTTACAAGCTCGCGTCCCGCACCGATGCCGAACTGATAATCAGCAATAGCCCTTATTACGCTCGCTTTCTGCTCAAATCCCAATTGGCTCTCGGAACCTAACGTTGCTATTTCTGCTCTCAGCCGATCCAGAGCTTTTCTTGATGTGGCGTTTTCGCCTTCTTCGCATGTGTACCTGATTTCTATGCCTATATCGTCCGCAACGCTTGAACATATATCTTTATATGCACCACCAAGATGTGCAACTATCAGCTCATAATTTACTATATTCCGCTTAAGGTATGCACGCAAGCATGAAGCGACCCATTCTCGCTCCTCTAAATCCCAATATCCTGTTACTGGGATGTCATAGAACGCTGCAGGATAAACCACTTCAAGTTCTCGTGGTACAATACCAAGCGGAGAAGTTAAAATCAACTCATGTATGCACCCTCTGTACGCGCCAATTGCATCTATGAACTTCTTATGTGAATTCGACTTAGAGTATGGCTTTCGCGCAGAGCATGGCAATAGCAGTAAGATCTGCCGGACCGGCGGTTCGTACCGCTCTATAACTCGGTTCGCAAACCGCTTCACTTCTATTCGTTTTAACGATTCCATTGTATTTGCAATCATAGATTGTTTTCGCGCAACTGGCGTTCTAAGCTCGAAATATTTTTCTTCTTTAAAGTCCATGATTCTCAACACGGCAGTCAAAAATGTTGACGCTCGTGCCTTCATCTCTACGTACTCACGCAGGTTACCGGTTCTTATACGCGCCGTTACCTTTTTCACTTCCTTTGCCAGCAAGAGCGCGTTATGCTTCGCGATCAACAGTGCTCGGTCTTCTCTTCCCATTAGCTCCTCGATACTCATAGAGGAGCAAACAGAACAATTGCATGGCAATTCTTCCAATTCACTCAGGCTTAGCTCGCCTTCTTCCATCTGATAAATGCCCTGATAACCTTTTATTACTGCATTCAGATTGTCAATTATGTCCACACCCATGTAAAACAGTAATGCTGCATTTTCCGCGGTCGCTATTGCCGGAACCCACAACGCAACATCCGGCGGTATTGTGTTCCTCGCATTAATAACTCGGTGCACGAAATCCCGTGGGCTGTTGAGCATGTTAGATGCGAATGCGAGCACGAAGAAGTCGACAGACCTAGGGGCTTCATTCTTGGAGAACAGAGGATGTACTTCGGGCAGAATAACCGCACCGCGTGGTGCGTTCCATGTTTCGTCCGACGCTAAATCGTTAAAGTTCGAATCTGCCGCAGTTAGCTCTTTGAGCTCTTCTGCATGCTCTACCGTGAGCATCAGCGGTGTTTGTGTGACTTCACTTAGCTGTAACTGCCCTATCCTCGCTGCACCGTCTCTCTTTCTTACTTCGTAGAATTTTGTCATTGGTATTTATTGTACATAAAGTATAACTTCTGCCTATTTAATCTCTTCTTTCGTTTCCTTATGCTTTGTTACTCTCATCTTGTGAGAAGTGTGGATTTCGATGATGCGATAAAGTTTTTGCTGATGAGCAGAAAAGGTAAGAACCCCAAGCTTTTGATGGCCGCCTGCGTATCCGGGAATAAAGAAGAAGAATTTTGACGTTGCGATTAAAATTAGCCCACAGCAGATAATAACCGTAACAGGAGCAATAATTAAATTGCCTGCGTCATAACAGGGTGTATCCGCTGCATGCTTCGCCATTGCCCTTCGGGAAATGCTCCGATTCGCTCTGCAACTTTGGACCGACTCAAACCGTTATTGGAGATTGCTTTTTAAACATTGAAATCCGTTCTTAAATCGTAACTATGGCGTATCCTAAGAAAAAAACAGGTAAATCATTAGAAAAACTAATTGAACACTTGGAGAAGGTACTTACTGACAATACAAATACAACAATTCAAGCCCCAGTAAGGTTAACTGATAGAATAACAGGTCGTAAGCGAGAGCACGACGTGCTTATCACCACAAAAATTGGACACCATAACTTAGTCATTGCAATAGAATGTAGAGATCGTTCTCGTCCAATTGGTGTAAATCAAGTTGAAAGTTTCAGGACTAAATGCCAAGACACTGGTGTCAACCAAGGGATATTGGTTTCACCCACGGGGTTTTGGAAAACCGCAATCAAGAAAGCTGAGCATTATGGCATAAAATGTCTCACAATTGAAGATGCTCTATCTTTTAATTGGCTGCTAACGAGAGGGATTACATTGTTCCATAGAAATATAAAACATATAGCATGGACATTGGCCCCATCAGAACAACTAAATAAGCCAGTGAAAGAGTACGAGATGGTAGATATAAATGGTAACGAGATTTCGCTTGATATATTAAACAACCGCGTATACAATTACATAAAACAACAAAATATGCGGTCAGAAGAACTAGGATTTAATAAAACAAAGTTGATATTTCCTGGAGAATCAATTTTTTTGAAAGATAAAAAAACTGGCAAACGGATTGAGCTTAAAAATTTGATTGCCGATTTTACTTACGAAGTCACCTGTGAATTATCGCCATTTACTTTAATTAAATATTCCAACAAAGGAACTGAAGAAGAGATCGCAGAAGCAGCATATGCTCCAATAAATGTTGGCAATATTGCAGGAAAAATTATGTTAGTTAAAAAACAAGGTGAAGGCGCTAAAATCGCATTTATTAATGACCAAAATAAAAAAGAAATAAATCATTTGGTGACCCAAGATTCAATATAGCAACAGCAGTTTAGTGAATGGCGAAATAACAACATGAAATCAGCAAATGCCGTCTTTAAAGCTGATTTGCAGCGTGCAGGTAGCCTTCTATTTGAAACAATTACTATTCTTTAACAATATCAACGATTGAAGAACTGGAACGATGTAAAAATCGAAATTATCAGTAAGAATCTTCTCAGTAAGCGATCATCAAATACTGTACAGGGTATACTTTGGGGCCACCGTAAAATAAATTCCAGTTTTATGCTTTTTGAGGTTTGATTGTGTAGTTCCAATTCGGATGTTTTTTGTGTCGTTCCAAATATAATTTTGACATCTCTTTTTCTGAAAAAGTTTTACCTTTTTCATAAATACCCTCATCCAATTGAGCATCTATGCTAAGACCTTTTGTAGTTGTTGTTCCTTTGATTAAATTAATAACTGTTTCATAAGACGTTAATGGTCTTCCTTTCCAGTTCATGCTTATGAATGAAAACATTCGATGCTCTATTTTATTCCATTTACTTGTTCCTGGTGGGAAATGGCAAACGACAATTTCAAGATTGGTTTCATTTGCAAAGTTTTGCAAATATTGTTTCCAACCCTTATTACGACTCCCATTACTACCTCCTCCATCCGCAGTAATCATTAATTTAGTGGCGTTAGGGTATCTTTTTCTCCCGAATAAATTCCACCATCTTCTTATGCTTTCAACAGCAAATTCTGCTGTATCATAACTTATACCAACATTCACAAAACCTTCATTTCTTGCAGGATCATAAGCCCCATAAGGAGTTATTCTTCCCTCTGCTAAAGATAAGAAATCGTAGACGTCTACTTCATCAGCTTCTCCTTTTTTCTTCCATGTTTGGCCATTGTTTTTAAAATTACCGACGAGTTCTTTCTTCTTCGCATCAACAGAGATGATAGGCGCCTCAGCGGTCACAAATTCTTTTGATTTCTCATTGATATACTTGAATTGTTCATCTCTTTCAACCTGAATTTTAGCGATTATGGGCACTATGTAGCACTAGGTAATAACTTATCTCTTCCCAAGTAACAATTGCTTCTTGATTGCTCTTGAAAGTTCCTATCTCACCTTATTTTTATCGGAAATTTGGGATAAACAACAAGAAAGTCATCCCTTATTTTAGTTCGTATGAATAGCCCAGTGCCCAATAGGCACTATGCCATATAAATAGTTATCGCGAATATCGGCTTATTGTCAAAAATAAGACATATATGCAGAGATTCCGGACATAGTGCCTATAAAGCCAAAAATTCAGGTTTCAAGAGGCGAACGGCCTTCAAGGGTTTTCCTATTCGCTTGTAGGCTATAATCTTCCTGTTTTAGTATATGACCAACGGTATCTTCAGATATTTTATGCCCTCTCAAACGCAATTCGTTTGCAATGGTATATGTGGATTTATTTGACCATTTTAAATTACTCATTGGGTCTCCTGCCGTATTTTCGCCCATTATAGTTTCAATATCTTTTAGGATTTGAGGATTTTTATCAGTAAGTTTTTTTCGTCCAGCACCTTTCTTACGGAGTTTTTCGTTTTTATCCAAAAATCCCCCGTTTTCAACTTCTGTCATCCCTTTTTTTATCGTTTTATAATCTTTACCTGTAAGTCTTCCAACTTTCGAGATTCCACCCCAACCAAATTCTAAGGCCTTTATACCTGCCAACTGTCGTGCTTGCACTTCATTAAGACTACCCAAAAAACCTATCCAAAGTTCATCTGAATTATTTTTTTCCGTGCGTATTTAGAAGAAGTACTACATATATAAAGTTATGGATTTAATTATAAGGTGGCCCCTAAGCATAGATGTGCTTTTTGTCAAGGACCATGAGATAACGCTAACAGGATTATCGCCGGACACAACCTATTGTTTCGTTGTGTATAGTACAGATCAGAGCGGTAATTCGGCTGAGAGCTCAGAATACAGCTTCAAATATGACTGGTGTCGCTTCTAGCAGACCACAAGATTAGACTGATTTTTACGAGATAGTTTCCTTTTTATACTATTTGATTTGCTTTAAAATTATGGTGCTTTGATTTTTACAAAAGATTCAGGCTTGCTATTTATATTCTGAAGTGGTAACATAATAGCATGGGAACAAAAACAATTTCAATAAGGGAAGATTTATATAAAAATCTAAAGAGCATGAAAAGAGAAGATGAGAGCTTTGGTGATGTAGTAGAAAGGCTGATAACTAAAAAAAGGGAAGCGAACTTAGTGGATTTTTTCGGTGTTTTGAAGGATAACGAAGTATTGAGTGGATTAGAAGAGGATACCAGGAGAATAAGAGCATCATCGCGATTTAGGATATGATCATTCTGGATACAAGCTTTTTAATTGATTTTTTCAAGGGCGAAGAGGGAACACAGGCGATTATAAGAACTGACGTTGCAACCACCGCTATCACTTATCATGAAATTTTCTCTGGAATAAAGCATAGGAACGCAAAGAAGGAAGGTAAATTTTTCAGGAGTTTCTTCTCAAGGATCAGGATTTTGGATTATGATTTGAATGTAGCGGATAAGTCAAGCGAAATAATGGCAAAGCTTTTGAGCTCGGGGAAAGCAGTTAATGCTCTTGATGTTCTCATAGCAGGTATCGCTATTGCAAATGGTGCGGATAAAATAGCAACGAGAGATGGGGACTTCGGGGAAATATCAAAGATTGCCAAATTGGAAGTTCATGTTTACTAATGGATGTTTCATCCTAAAAAAACAACGCTATATACGCTGAATACAGAATCTCTCATTGTTACGGGACTTAAAAAGATACAACATAAAATAATGTTCTGCGATGCTGATAAAATAGCACGGGAACCGACAGAAATGAGAATAGGGATAATAACAGAAAAAGGGAAGATTAAAGCAAAAGCCTAATTCCTGCTTTATTACTCTGTATCCCGCTAACGGCGGCAAGTGCATCACAGATAGTAATCGAAGATGCCGATACAATTTGGAATGTCACATCAGATTATTCTTCGAAGCTAATTAATACAACGGACAATGTAACACTGCGAGTAACGGTAGAATCTGCAAACACTGACCATTGCGAAAAGCTGATCTACCCAAAAGAGTTCATGACTGATACGATACCGCCGGTAATCACAGATATATCGGTAATAAACTTGGTAAACAACTCAGCGAAGGTAACATGGAAAATTTTCCAGATGAGTTCGCAGATAGCGTGCTGAAATACGGTGTGAACTCTGCGGTTAATCTAACCTTATTTTACATATTCAACCAACTGTTTGTGCAACTCAACCATAGCAAATGTATCTTGCTTGCAATAGTCCAAAAGGTTCCTTTTTAGCGTTTCTGCTTCGTCCGCACCATATTTACCAAGCGCCAGTAAAGCAAAAACAGACATAGCCGTATAGCCATCTCCAATTTCCAGGCCCTCGTACGACATCTCAGGCACCAGGACCGGTAGTGTCCGCTTTATTGATGTGCTGCCATGAAAATCTGGATGGTAAAAGTTCTTTCTGATGATTGCTTCGAGATCTACCAAACGGCCTATTAAGAGATTCAAATCTGCCGAGAGGTCGGGATATAGTCTTGCAAGGCTGTTTATGACGGTCTTTTCAAAAGAGGTATAAACGATAATACTACCATCGCCGTTGAGATCGGCGATCAAATGCCCCGCAAGATCTTGCCGGCAATCTCTGCCCGGATCTGTCAGATATTCGGAATGGTTGACAACAAGACCTGGCTCAGAGCACTTATGTAGGGAATATTGCGTGGGTAGCTGAGTATAGGGTGCAATATAGGGATATAACGGTATTGCCGTCATAACCGTCTCGAAGTCGAGATAATAAGCAGGCCATGAAACGGTTTCTAATTCCGTTTTAAGTCTAGCTTCGATCTGCGGTTTCTTTAATTGCACGCACTCTTTTGCTCTAACTTGATTTCCAGTCAACGGTAATCCGGGCGGGATGTCTTCGATACAAACGATGCTTGATTCCGTCAATGCCTCAAATCTTGCTTGATTCAATCGTGGCAGGTCAAATATATGATTTTCAATCCCTTGCCCTGTGCAGTCTTTGAACCGTTCACAACTGCGGCATTCAAATCGTAGTTTGGGCTCCGGTTTTTCGCGCATCCCTGTTAATTCTTCTAGTTCTGCACAAACAGGTTTGAATTCTTCTATTCGAGCTTTTACCGTGTCGGTGTGATCTATCTCCACAAACAGTTTTTCGGATGGCATCCCCAGTCGAAACTCCTTAGAAATCAATAATAAAGAGACCGTGACTATGTTGTATCCCGCACGTTCAATAATCATAGCCGTATATGCCATGTCGTCAATGAATTTCTGTTTGTCGTTTACACTGGATTTGACTTCTATCATGTGCCAACTCCCGTCATGTTTGCGCATTAATATGTCGGCCCTTGTGGTGAAATTATCAATACGTAAAGCAGCCTCGAAAAGTGTTGACTCTTTTTGGTTACGCATCAAATTCGTTGTCTCCGCCACGGCGGAGTCTAAATCGCGGGCGGCAATTAAGATACCATCAGGATACAGTGCTCGTGCGCGTATTCCAATTTCTAATCCTTGCTCTATTTGGTATTTCTCGGCAGCGGTTATAGTCATATGCTTTTCTTCTACTTTTTGCCGCATTAACCAGCCTAAGGTAGGACAGGTCAGTGCAGTTAAGAAGATGCGCTTTGTTATGTTTCGCATGATGGTTCCCTCATAGGTCACAAATTAAATTAAATTGAATTAAAGCAAATCGCACATACGCTTAAAGATGAAGATACACCTACTTATTTGTCCCTTATCTCTTTGATAGTGTAATATTCTTCCAATTTTGTTCTTATATCCTTTTGGTTCGGATCTTTGAGGATCTCAAGCATATCGTTGAAACAGTCCAAATGCTTCTTATTTCGCTTCAATGTGAATATTGGACCTTCGTTTATCGCACAAGGTGCATATCCTATCCATCTTTCAAAGTTCATTGTTGCCTTTGCGCTGAGAGATATTGCAATTTCCTGTTCAGTCTGCGATAGATCATCTCCCCCTATTTCAAGAGGGATGATACTATCATTAAGATCATTGTGATTTGGTTTTCCCAATGCACTTGTCGTTGGATGGAGATGGAGGTGCTTGAACGCGGTTGTACCACAAGCCCTAATGTAAGAATCAGCAGTTGTTCTGCCTTCTTTACTGAGGTAGGTCTTAGCACCTTTCAAGCCTAGCCGATGCACGCGGATAAGGCTCGCTAAACGAGCAGAATATCCATCGGGATAGTGTATATCAAAGTAATATAGCTCGTGTCTAACTGGATGGATGAAATAGAGCAGGTACCAAATCAAATGGTTTTTGGGTTCTGAGGTATACTGAATTATTTTATTAAAATTATCTTTCATCCGAGCCATGCAATCTGGAACTAAGGCGTATAGAATAGAAAGCGTTATAGGGTTCCAATTGCTGGAGTGGAGTGTAAAAGAATGCTGTTTTTGGCATCTACTGCCATCTATACCCTTTTCACTCAGCCCACTAACAGCGTCTTCATGGTTTTTGAACTGCTTTGCCCAGTCATGATATGCTTTTTGAACGCAGGAGAAATCCCAGGCCAGCTCTTCAATAGCGGTTTCAAGATTGGGTGTGTGTGTGTCGAGTTTAAGATGCTTTATAAGCTTGTCTATTACGTCCGTTTCTGATGCTGATTTCCAGTCATAATCGCCATGTTTTATCCTTATCAATGGGATTCCGTTGCGTGCCGTAAGTATATCCCGGACACTGTCGTAGAATGCCCTTTGCTCATCGCGATCTAGGGGATCATTGTCAGTAGCTTTGATATTCTCGCATGCTTCGCGCCATTTATCTTTATCAAAGCCACGATTCCGATTAGATGGATAGTGTGCAAGTGATTCCGCCCTCTGTTCCGTGAAATGTTGCCTCTCATCGTACTCGATGATCAAATTTTCTGATGGTATAAAGAAATCACAAACGAGTTTGTATCCTGGATTTGAAAACCCGCTATAATTACGCATTGCTTTGAGATTGTCATATATCACTCTAAAAACAGCATCCTTCGAGCTATAGTCAGGAACCACCAACCAATCAAATTTGGCTTCTGTCATAACACACCCAAATCGTTGCTCTAAAAGATTCTGTAGAAAAATACTCCTCTTCGTTCCAGATGATCTTATCTTTCCATTGGTAGCCGTATCAGTGATTTTGTCTTCGAGCTTCTGGCCCGATTTAGGTTTAATTTCCACATCACGGACTTTTCTGTTGTATTCGACCGAGGAACCTAAAGCAGTGAAAAATTGCACTGTCTCTGCACCGCCGGAATAGTCTCCAGAACCCAATTTGTGCCCCGTTGCAAGTTCGTATGCCAATCCTCGAATGAACTTAGCGGGATAGCGCTTATCACCTAAGAGCAAAAAGGTATTTTTTGCAGCTACTTTTGGTCGTCTGTCACCGCTATCATAACGAGAACACGCATCTTTTACGTGCATTTCTTCAACTTTTGACCAATCAATAGGATCCAGATGTTGCACCAGTTTAGCAAGCCTCCACAAATGTAAGTGCTTTTACATAATCCTCGCCCCATGACCCTTTAGTTACACTTCTCTGCAGAGCATCTCCCAATTCTTCTTTTATATCTCTTAATATCCAGAGCAGTTCCGGGCAGAAGTTGGGATTGGATGCGAGATATTTAATAGCATTCCCCG
Organism: Candidatus Methanophaga sp. AG-394-G06; assembly: GCA_009903405.1. GTDB lineage: Archaea > Halobacteriota > Syntropharchaeia > Alkanophagales > Methanospirareceae > Methanophaga. The sequence continues at coordinate 5,232 of PRCZ01000017.1, read as the reverse complement.
ATGATAGTATTTCTAATGCTTCAATCATCTCGGATTCTGCGCCTAGCCCGTGCCCTCGCAACCTGCGATAAGTTGCAAATGTAAAACCCTTTCGTAAGACGTTGGCATAGTTTGGTATCTGTTCTGGGATTTCCGGATAATCGCTCAATACTCGCGTAAGAATTGATATTGCAATGTATGTGGGAAAGAAAGCAAGATATACACGAGCATCACTCGGCATATTAGTTGCAGACGGTGCCACACACCATGACCCTGATTTCATAATTACCATATCATTTCTTTGTCCTTTGATAAGCGAGATGCAGAAATCTTTTAAATCCGAGCGTGTATAAGTATCCTCATTCGGTATTTCACCGGAAATCAATTTTTCAAGCAAATCTCGCATCTCATTAACGATATTTTCCATCTTTATAGTATCCTCTTCCTCACTTATCCTGAATTTCTTAATCATGTTAATACATCCGGCACATTTTTTTATTCTTTATTTAATCTCTTTGAGACGATTTTACCCTTTAATCCCCATTCATCAGCCCAAATACCCCGCCACATTTTTATAATCGAACTTCTCCGTATCAAGCACATTATTGATAAAGTTGAACATTTTCAGTCTTGTATCCGCCGAGATATTCGGATACCAGATAGGTGAGGCGACTACGAGCCCTCGAAACGCATAAAACGGCTGTATCGCTTCCAATAGCTCGTAATCGCCCGTTTTTTCGAGATACACATCGAAAAACAGTTTGAACAATCGCATAAAATCCTTATCAACCTCAGCACCATCAGTTTTAAGAAGCCCGAAGAAGAGATAATTTATTGTCATCGCGGATACATCGTCAGCAGCTTCGCCCCATTCGCCTCTACTTCGGTCAAGCGCCGTAAAATCAGTTCCTTCACGGAAAAGGACATTCCAGGGATGGAAATCGCCATGAACCATGCACAACCTTTTTGTTTGCTCCTTCAATTGCCATCGCCAGTCTATGCATTTCTTCTCTATATCTTTCAGCTTGTCGCTCGTTATGAACTCATTTCCGGGTGGATAACTGTCTGTGAGCCCGAAGATACATTCGCTATGCCCCACCAACTCCCGTAATCGTCGCACATAAAGTCCGGCATCTGCTTTTTTTACCGCATGAATATCAGCCAAATAGGCAGCCAGCGCAGAAGCTCTATCTTCATCCTCTTTTCTTAAATCCCCGCCTTCTCTTAACCTATCCAGGTCCATAGCGTACTCGTCACCGTCTACCTTCTCGCAGACAATGAAATATTCTTCTGCATCGCCTGCTGATTCCATCCCACCATCTTTCGTAAAGTAGCCGACATCGAGCGATTTAACGTGTTTCGGCAGCGTATTGAATGCGTGGTGCTGCCAAATCAATATCTGCGCACGGTCAGCGAGATGGTCATGCCCAAATCCATCACCCTTCATCGAAGAGATAACCACTTCTTTCCTCTCCCCTTCGCCCGTCTCAAACACGATAAAGTAAGGTTTGCCATATCCAAACCCTTTTATCTCTTCACCTTGTTTTGACTCCAGACCTTTTACGCTTTCTATTTTTACCGGTGTTCTGAACTTATTCTCCAAATAGCCTCTTACTTTTTCTTCTAACATCGCTTTTTGTAACCACAAGATTACACAAATTATCTTGTTGTATATAATGTATAAATTCTACCTGTCTAATTTAGGACGCAGATTTACACAGATTTATTTTTTTCCCGTGTTAATCAGTGTTAATCCGTGTCAATAACTTATTTTATTTCGCTGGCACAAACTTCGTCCCATAGTAAATTATGCCCCTCTCGCCCTCTTCGCCTATCTTCCTGAACACCGAACTGACCCGCATCCCCGTGCTTATCTCTTCTGGCTCGCATATCACTTCAGAAAGTAAACGAGGACCTTCATCGAGCTTGATAGTCGCCAGAGTATATGGTGTTTGCCGGTTGGGGTTCTTCGGCGCTTGATAAACTGTAGTATAAGTAACAACCTCGCCAGTCCCTTTGAATTGATAACGCTCGATATTCCCGTCACGTCTGCATTTTGGGCACATGATACGCGGCGGGAAAAAGAAACTACCACAAGTCAAACAGTGTGTCCCCTCCAAATTATAACGAGATGCTTGCTCCCGCCAGAATTTTGCCGTTGAGACCATCTTTTAGTTATACCTCCTTCCATTGACTTGACATTTTCATCATCATCTCTTCTAAAGGTATAATAGTATTTAAAGAATAGCAAAGTTTTAAATCCGCTTCGCCTTCGTATAGCACAAGCCTGGCGAATAAGTTCGATGACTTTTTCCGATCTGCTCTCATCTTCCTTCGCAACGCCTCATGTATCTCAACAAGAATTTCCTTTCCGTCTATTCGCTCCCCGCGTATCAGAAATTCTAACCCTGCTCGCACGTCTTTATGCCGTGATGCGAACGCAGAATCTATCAACTCCTCTGCGGTTCTTCTCTGGAAGAACGCATTTTCCGCTACCACTTCTAGCCCGTCTTCATCAATAGTATCCGAGTTTGTTGCTGCTGCTTCTAGCATGTTTATCGCAACGCCTGCATCGCCTCTCGCATATCCATTCAGTGCCTTTAACCCACCTTCCGTGATTTTTAGCCCTTCCGCAGCAGATATTAGCCTTATCAAGGTACCAAACGCATCGCTCTCTGCTAAAGAAGGGAAACGGAAGTTCAGGCATCTTGATCTTATAGCGGGAATGACACTGGTTGCCTTTGTGGTGGAGAAGATGAACCTACAGGTTTTACTGCTCTGTTCCATAACCCTTCGTAAACCTTGCTGCAGATATACCGGAAGATAATCCGCATTACTGAAAAATAATAGTTTGAACGGAGCATTTAGGGGTGACAACGATGCATATTCCTTTATCATCGCCTTAAATATGTTTATTGCTGATTTCTGCTCATCGTAAAAGAACTTGAATCTCTTATCCGCTTTCAACCATTTTTTACGCTCTTCAATAAAATCCCGGCATTCTATACGCAGGAGGTTCTCATCGTCACCATAGAACTCATTCGCAAGTGCATAAACCAAAGAAGTCTTGCCTGTACCTTTTGGACCCCAGAGCAATAGGTTAGGTATCGTTTTCTCCTTGACAAAACCATTTAGTCGTTTCACCACCTCGTCATGCCCTAAAATCTCGTGCAACTGTTTCGGCCTGTATTTTTCGGTCCACATCCGTTTCAATCGCGTACGTTCCTTCTTTCTTCCCTCTGCGTAGCTTTATCTAACGCAATTCCAAGTGCTTTAAATATCGCCTCTACTTTGTGGTGTTCGTTCTCGCCCTTTGCATAGACATGGATAGTGAAGTTAGCATGAGAGGCGAAAGAGGATATGAAATGCGGGATGTTCTCTGTGCTAACATCCTCCACCTGTTCTTTACTGATGCCCGCCTCGAACACTGTATATCGTCTGCCATCACCGCCTATTCCGCCTATGTCCACTGCGCATTGTGCAATGGACTCATCCATGGGTATATCCGCATAGCCAAACCGCACCGTATTTTCCCGGCCATCCGATCCACCAAGTGCTTCTTTAAACGCATCACCCAAAACAATACCGGTATCTTCTATAATATGGTGGTTCAAGTCGCCCTCCGCCTTCACCACCAGGTCAAAAAACCCATGCTTCGAGAAGGAAGCGAGCATATGGTCAAAGAATTTTATCGTTGTGCTTATTTCATGTGTGCCCGTACCGTCAAGGTTCAATTCTACCACTATATTCGTCTCTTCTGTCTCCCTTTTTATATTTGCGCTTCTCATTTTCACCGCGTTCTCTTATATGGTAAGCGAAACTCTTTTCCCGTGCCGTGCCGATAATCATGGAACCTGGAAACGCCAGCGCCTAAGCTGGACACAGTTTGCTGCTTCCGCCAGTAAGTGATATGCCGGAATTTTCGCAATACCACCTCTAACCGCTTCTTTTGCTCTTCTCGTGATAACTCCGTCTCATGATAGAGCTGCCCCAGACTCTCAAATAGGCCTTTTAGCTCTTTATCGTCCATGTAATGACTCACGAGTTTACTCAGTTCTCCATACACCTCTTTCAACCGTTCCTGGTAGCTAGTCACATCTTCTCGAGCTAAAAACCCCACGCAATCGCTTAAAGACTTCTCGAGCCGGTCGAGAGTCCACCCACTTGCTAAGACACGCACCTCGGGGTAGAATCGCTTTACATACTCCGGCTGCAGCGTCAAGATATTTCTAACGCTTACGACGCCAATGAGCACGCCATTATCAACCACCGGCAGCCGTTTTATGCCGCTCTTTGCTGCGAGTTCAGATGCTTCCTCTACTGATGTGTCTGACTCCACGGTAATTAGAGGTAAAGACATTATCTCTTTTGCTTTTACCTCACTTGCCAGTTTATTCTTCAATAGGACCTTTAAAGCGATGTCGCGCTCTGTGATAATGCCAGCAGGTTTGCTTTCCGCGGTTATAACTACGCTCCCTACACCCAGTTCCTCCATAATACTCGCTATTTTTATGATCCCCGTATCTACATCTTCGGTGATGTCCGGACTGCTCATTATCTCATGGACTTTCTTTTTTACTTATTCTCTTCTCTCCCTCTTTCCCGCTTAGCATCTGCATTCTTTAAATGTTGATTATATATTGATAAAAAGTTTTAGATAATTTAAAATCCGATCCTATTAAATATACCCTATTTTTTATGCCCGCCAAAGACCGAAAAGCTTACATGAGTCCCAGGTATATGTTTGTCATACATGTTGCACAGGTTAGGGCATACTAGTGACGGGGAAGGCGACATCATAGCGAAATTCAGAGGCGAGCTATACCATAATGGTGATTTTGTGGACGTATTGGAAAGTGAAGATAAGCACGTTGAAGCTGAAGATACGTCGGAGATCACGGTATACTACAAGATAACGGCACCCGGCGACTATAAGACAAAAGGATACGTGACCTATAGCGGAAAGGAGACTCAGAAAGAGGAAGTTTCATTTACCGTTTCGAATGTAGGAGCGAAAGTAGAAACGAAGGAAGAAGAGAAAAAAGCGGAAGAAGAGGAAAAGACTGGGATTCCGGGTTTCGAGTCCGTAACTTGCATGACAGCCATAGCAATTGTTTTCTTGCTGCTATCAGTTTACCGCCGAGAGCGCGGTAAGAATACCTGAAAAGGATATGGAAAATGGTATTTGTATAGCTAAATAAAAAACCACGAGATTTCACAAGATTAACACAACACTATAATTTTTCTTTTTTA
>PRCZ01000016.1 GCA_009903405.1 Candidatus Methanophaga sp. AG-394-G06 | reverse complement strand
TAAAAAAGAAAAATTATAGTGTTGTGTTAATCTTGTGAAATCTCGTGGTTTTTTACATTTGCTATACAGATATGAATTTATAATAGGAACATGGTATGAATATAATCGAAATGTCAGATGCAATAAAGGAATTTCTCTACACGTACTACATCCACCCTATAACCTACGATACGGGCTACAATCCTGTAAACACAATAACGTGGGCCTTAATGCTGGGCTTAATCATTTTTGTATTACTAAAAATACTGAAAAAGCTCGGGATAGTGATAGACAAACGTTTCATCGCTGCGGTATCGCCTTACATATTCGTTGCCGCAAGCCTGAGGGTAATGGAAGATGCCGATTTGTTCTCGCCGCCTATAAGCTACATGCTAATCACACCGCTAATCTATTTCCTTATATTCTTCTGCTGTGTTGCTATACTGGTAATATTACGGGTATTGTCCGGACCGAACAGAATAAACGATTATGTGATGGTCTTTGGTCTGATCGGGGTGTTATGGTTTATCGCAAACATGATATTGTTATTGCGTAATGATGTCATAGTTAACGTCTGGGTTCTTTTTGCTGTTATCGGCATTTCTGGCATGATAATGCTCGTAATCTATATAATCGGAGCTAAGCTCCATGCGAAGTTTCTAACAGAATCACTGAATGTATCAGTATTAGCAGCGCATTTACTCGATGCTTCTTCTTCTTATATCGGGATTGATTTTCTTGGTTACCACGGGAAGCATGTGATAGAAGGAATGATAGTGCAGTATACAGGCTCCGCAGCCGGAATGTTCCTACTCAAACTTGGAATACTCATGCCCGTGCTGTATCTACTGGATATTTGCTTTGACGAGCGAGAGATAGAGCTAAAGAATCTCGTTTTGTTGGCTCTTATTGTTATTGGTCTTGCTCCAGCAGTGAGAAATACGCTCAGGATGATATTAGGTGTATAACAGAAAATGCAAAATAAAAAAACGAAAAACTTAAATAGCTTCTCAACATTGTATAAGGTGATAAAAATGGTAGAAAAAACGAAAAAATTGGCAATAGTTATGGGCTTAATCTTGATAGGCGTAGTCATGAGTGCTGGCTGTGCCGATAAAGCAGAACAGGAGCCAGCACCTTCAGCACCGGCGGGGGCAGTTACAACTACTCAATCATCAACTGATAAAACACCTGCCGCAGATGAAACACCTGCCGCACCAACGAGTAGCGAATCGTTAATCGATCTTTTGGGTAAGGCGAAAGGTATAAGCGTTAAATATGATATGGTGACGACAGACAATGGAGAGATAGTATCGACAGGCACGGCATGGTTAAAGGGGAATAATATGAGGATAGATACGACAGCGGAAGGGCGGGATATGGTTGTGATAGTGAACGGAGACGATCGAGTGTCGTATATGTATCAACCTGACGAGAACATGGCATTGAAAACGGTGCTAGACGAAGTTCCAGAATCGGTAACAGGAGATGTAGAAGCTCTTATGGACTTAAATCCGGCGATTATCGGCACCGAAACAATAGATGGTATGCGCTGTACAGCTATCGAATATGTAGTCATGGAGAAACCGGAAGAGGTAAAGATAAAGCAGTGCATATGGCTAAAGTACGGGCTACCTGTTCAAGTGGAGATGACGTCGCCTTCGGGTACTTCAAGGACCGAGATGAAGAACTTCGATTTTGGCCGCATTTCAGACACTACGTTTGAACTACCAGCTGGTGTGGAGATAAAAAACCTTTCAGACATGTTTGACATGTCTACGCTACCAGATGAGGCATAAATACGTGATAAAGAAAGGGAGGTGAAAAGATAGATATAAATGCAATACTAGATCGAGCAAAGAATGTGGTGCTGAAACCCAAAGAGACGTTAGAAGCTGCAAAAGCTGAACAGCCGGGCATGCAAGATCTAATTATTTATGTGGCAATAGTTGCGGTACCCACGCTGATAGGAATCGTAATAGGCTATGGCGTAGTAGGCATTGGCGGTTTTTGGGGCCATTTTAGGGTGCCGATACATTTGGCTTTGGGGTGGGGCATCCTGCAGTATGTACTCTCGATAATCGGCGTCTTCGTCTTCGGATATATTGTAAGTCTGCTAGCACCGAGTTTTTCATCGAAGCAAGATCAGACACAAGCAATGAAGCTCGTTGCATACGCATCTACGCCAGGACTCCTTGCAGGGATACTGTATATTATACCGCCACTTGCGATTCTGGTCTTTTTAGCAAGCCTTTATGGGTTGTACATCCTATATTTAGGGATACCCGTGTTCATGGAGACACCCGAAGATAAAAGATTGATATACCTGATCGTTTCGATTGTCGTGTATATCATCATAATGGGCATAATTGGCTGGATCACAAGTGCTATAATGTGGGGTATGATCGGTTACCCAGGAGTACATATATAAAATAGATAAATAAATAGCACAGGTGGGCGTATAGTTTCCCATCTTTTTTATTTTTTTGCTATACTATGCGAAAGTATAGTGTTTTTGCGCGTAACTAATGCCGCTTGCTTGCCAAATTAAAAAAAGTAAAAGTTATAAAACTTTGATAGAGATGCTATTAGTAGACCGGAACAAATGAAGATACCAATAGATAAGCCAGTCTTGGTAACCTCTGCGTTGCCCTATGTCAACGGCGAGTGCCATATAGGGCACCTCAGGACTTATGTACCTGCGGATATATACGTGCGGATGCTCAGAAAGATGGGTCATGACGTCATTTTTATAAGTGGCTCGGACACGCATGGCACGCCGATTGTACTGACCGCAGAAGCGGAAGGGATCGCACCCGAAGCAGTTGTAGCGCGATTTCATGATCATTTCAAGCGGATATTTAAAGCACTGAATGTTGATTTCGACTATTATGGACAGACCAACTCGGAATGCAACCATAAGAGGACAGAAGAGATAGTGAAGAAGCTGATAGATAGCGGCTATGTATATATGGAGGAAACAAAACAGGCGTTCTGCGATACATGTGGTCGGTTCCTACCGGATAGATATGTGGAAGGCGAATGTCCCTACTGTGGCGCAAGTGCGAGAGGAGATGAATGTGACCAGGGCTGTGGTAAGCATCTCGAGCCGGGCGAGATAATAGGGCCGAAGTGTAAGATTTGCGGAAACGAAGCGGTGTTCAAGGAGCAGGAGCACTTCTTCTTCCATCTTTCCAGCTTCGCCGATTTCCTCGCCTCGTATTTAGATAATTTAGGTGGCACACGTAACGCCAGGAATTACGCACGGGAATGGGTAAAGAATGAACTGAGGGACTGGTGCATAACACGGAAGCTGGACTGGGGCGTGAAATTCCCGGGTCGGGATGACCTGGTAGTTTATGTCTGGGTTGACGCGCCTATTGGGTATATATCATTTACAGAAGAATTAATGGGCGGTGATGAGCGTAAATGGCGAGAATATTGGAAAGAAGACGGAGCTACCATAGTGCATTTCATCGGCACGGACATCATATATCATCACTGTATATTCTGGCCTGCGATGCTAAAAGGTGCGGGCTATTCGCTGCCAGATGCCGTTGTTGCTTCCGGCATGGTGAAAATAGATGGCCGGACATTTTCAAAGTCCCGGGGTGACGTGGTCTGGACATCGGAGTTTCTGGAACGATTCCATCCGGATACATTGAGATATTATTTGGTAGCACAATCGAGCCACACGAAGGAACTGAATTTTTCCTGGAACTCCTTCTTCTTGCGTGTGAACAATGAGTTAGTGGGGATACTGGGTAACCTTGTTCATCGAGTGGTATCATTTGCGTATAAGAATTTCGGCGTGGTTCCCGAAGGCGAGATAGAAGAGGAGGTCATTACTAAGATAACTGAGACACGCGAAGAAGCAATAAATGCAGTGGAGGAATACGAATTCAAGAAGCTCGTTGACGTTGTAATGAAACTTGCGGACTTCGGCAATGGTTATTTTCAACGAGAAGAGCCCTGGCATTTGATAAAAAAGGGCGATAAAGAGCGAGAACGGGGTGGCGAGATAATAAAGAACGTGCTACAGATGCTGAAAGCAGTTTGTATTTTGTTAGAGGCGGTGATGCCAGAGAAGATGGCTGAACTGTGGTCGCAATTGGGAATGGAAAGCGATTTGCAGTCCGTAAAGCTTGATGAGTTGACAGTGCCAATAGCGAGTGGCCAAGAGCTGAAAAAGCCGAAGAAATTGTTCGAGCGCGTGGAAGAGTGAAAGTAAAGCAAAATTTCAGCAAGCAAAGTCAAAGTTCAGCATTTCTAAACCCTTTTATATTCGCTTTGCCAATTATTACCATAAGCCAAGGAGGGCATCATTATGAAAATATCAATGGACATTGAACTAGAGGACATCCCCGGTCAGTTAGTGCACGCATTGGAGCCTGTATCCGATTTTGGAGGGAATATAGTCAGCGTATTACATCAGAGGGATAAAAAGACGCCCTCTGGGAGAGTACCAGTTCAACTAGTAGTTGAGATAGAAGAAAAGAGATTGGATAAATTGGTGGATGGGTTAAAGGGAAAAGGCATGAACGTGGTACGAATAGGGAAAGAGAGACTGAAAGAGTCAATGGTTGTTTTACTCATTGGGCATATAGTGCATTCTGATATGCGGGAGACGATAGACAGTATAGACAGCACGGGATTTGCGGAAGTGGTAAAGCTATCACTCTCAATGCCTGGCGTGGATAAGAAGTCCTCGGCTTCGGTAACGCTCAGTGCGATAGGCGAAGACGAGCTGAACGAAGCATTAGCTATCCTGGAAGAGGCGACTAACAAGAAGGGCATCATGGTTATCTCCTCCATTTGAGCTTTTTTTATTTCTGTATTATTTCTGTAATTGTCTTGTGGATTTTCTCGTGGGCTAAAAGATATATATGGCGACTAGAGCTATTTACTATATTATAAAACGAAATTATAGGGGGTGATATAAATAAATGGTGAGAAACAAGAATTTATACGGCTTAGTAGCGACATTTGCTATATGTCTGGCTCTTGTATGCAGTCTCTATAGCCCTTCCGGAGCAACTGCGATAAATAGTACTGCTAATTGTACGATTGCTGTTTCCGGATCCGGAACAATAGAAGCAGAGCCGAATCAGGCAAAGGTATGTCTGGGCGTGGAAACGCAATCGGAAAATGTAACGGACGCTTTAAATGAGAACTCATTGAAGATGACGGCCATAATAGCAGCAATGGAAGATCTTGGATATTCCATGGATGAAGTCAGAACTTCCTATTTCAGCATCAGTCCTGTTAGAAATACGACAGACTATACTAAAATCGTGGCGTATAAAGCGTATAACGAAGTAACAGTTGAGATTAACGACTTAGATGAGATAGGAGAAGTCATTAGCAAAGCAGCAGATGCAGGGGCCAATAACGTGCAAAGGATAGAATTTGGGTTAACAGAAGCAGAGGAGAAGAAACAGAAGAACGAGGCAATAAAAAAGGCTTGTGCAGATGCAGAATCAAAAGCAGATGCGATAGCCAGTAGCTTGGATCTTGTAATCCTACGAGTCGCCTCAGTAAGGGAGAGCAGCGTATCTGCATATTCCTATCGCGAAGGAGGAGGGTTTAATGCAGAAGTACCAATAGCAAAAGTGGGAGCAATAGCTCCGCCAATCAGTCCAAAAGCGGTAGAAGTCAGTGCTACTATAGAGGTTGTTTACGAATGCAGTTGAACCATTTTGGGTTTTAGATAGGGAACACACAAAAATTGTTTTATCCAAAATTTTAGACACAGATTTACACAGATTGCACTGATTGATTTATTTTTATCTGCGTTAATTAGTGTTGATCTGTGTCTACAGACTTTTTATATGCCTTTTCTTTTGGTGGGCTATACGTGACCGGAAAAAGTGGAATATTAATTAATGAAAAGGTAACTAAAAGAAAACAGAGGATGATAAAAACTAATAAGCCGTTAGAGAGATGCAAATTGGATAAATCCCCCGCTTTTACTGACCCAAAATACGGGTGTGCACCCGAAGCACGTACAGTAAAGGCGCATATCGAGAGAGGTGTAGTCAATATAGATAAGCCTGCAGGTCCGACGTCCCATGAAGTGGTGGCGTGGATAAAGGATATCCTGAAGATAAATAAGGCTGCCCATACCGGAACTCTAGACCCAAGGGTTACAGGGGTCCTACCAGTCATGCTAGGTGTGGCAACTAAGTTAGCGGACACGTTCATTGCTGATAAAGGGTATGTATGCGTGATGAAACTGCATGGTGCAGTTGAAGAGGATAAGCTGAGGAAGATAAGCAAGGATTTCGTAGGTCTGATATATCAAAGACCACCACTGAAGTCGGCTGTCAGAAGGCAGGTAAGGATAAGAAAAGTGCATTACATAGAGATAATGGAGATTGCCGGTAAGGACGTGCTGATGAAAGTGGGTTGTGAAGCGGGCACATACATGCGAATGCTGTGCCATCACCTTGGTCTCGCTTTAGGCGTAGGCGCGCACCTCGTGCAGTTGAGAAGGACGAAATCATTCCCTTTCGATGAGGCGAACCTCACGAAGCTGCAAGAGCTAAAAGATGCCTACATCTTTTCTGAGGAAGGAGATGAGCGCCTTCTACGGAAACTTATCATGCCAATGGAATATGCGTTAGGGCATCTGCCGTGCATAATAGTAAAGGATAGTGCAGTTGATGCAATATGTCACGGTGCAGACCTCACAGCTCCTGGTATCTCGCGAATAGAAGAAGGGATAAATATAGGAAATCGTGTTGTAATATATACATTAAAAAGGGAAGCAGTGAGCATAGGCGAAGCAAAGATGATCTCGGAAGATATGTTCACATCGGAAAAAGGCGTGTGTGTAAAGGCGGAGAAGGTGTTTATGAAGCGGGGGACGTATGTAAAGAGTTGGAGGAGTAAAGCCGAGGTGGCTGAGTGGTAAGGCGCAGGCCTGGAACTCCCCGAACAGGTAGCCTGTGTTCCGCAAGGGACTCAAGGGTTCAAATCCCTTCCTCGGCGAAACAAGACTGAACTAAACTAAAAGAAAAATGAGTGAAGAAGTAGAAGAGACGGGAGAGGAATTCAAGTATTTCGTTAGGATTCTGGATACCGACTTAGATGGTAAGAGAAACGTGGCGGATTCGCTATGCGGCGTAAAGGGTGTAGGGCGAAGAATAGCGGAGACGCTTGTTAGGTCAGCGGGGATAGACTCAAAGGGGAAGATGGGAAATCTTTCAGACGATGAAGTTGAGCGGTTGAAAACTGCGATCAACAGTGCGGAGAAGCGTTTACCACAATGGATGTTTAACAGGCGAAAAGACATAAATACCGGTGTGGACAAACATATAATGGGAACAGACCTCACGCTAAAGTTTCGCGATGATATAAATTTGCTGCGGAAGATACGGTCTTATCGTGGCATAAGACATGAAAGAGGGCTGAAAGTGAGAGGCCAAAGGACTAAAGCAACGGGTCGAAGGGGTATGGTAGTAGGCGTAATGAGAAAGAAGCAATTGGCAACGGAAGCTAGAGGGGCGAAGGGAGGTACATAATATGGGGCATCCAAAGAAAAGAAAGAAAACGTATGAGAAACCAAGAAGGCCATGGGAAGCGAAGCGGATAAAAGATGAGAAGGAGTTAACAGATACGTATGGGTTGAAGAACAAGAAGGAGATATGGAAAGCTGCGAGCTTTATAAAGAAATGCCGGAGGGAAATAAGGGCGATCTTAGCGGGAATAGCAGGAGCGAAGCCCACAGAGCATATGTTAAGGGAGAAAGAAGCCATTTTGGCGAGTTTAAAGAGGAAGGGGATATTGAAACAGGGAGAAAACACCGTAGATTTAGATGATGTTTTGTCGCTGAGCGTAGAGGATGTCTTAGAGAGACGCTTACAAACAAGAGTATATAAGAAGGAACTTGCCAATTCGATAAAACATGCTCGACAACTCATTGTTCACGGTCATATCGCTGTTGATGGTAGAAGGGTAACAATCCCGTCGTATATAATACGCGAGGACGAAGAAGGGAAAATAGGCTACTATGGGAAATCCTAATGAGAAAGAAGGTGGTTTGAAAAATGACTGAAATCAGATGGGCTGTAGCGCACATATATTCTTCATTTAATAACACTATTATCACAATAACCGATTTGCCGGGTGCTGAAACGATCGCAAGGGCTTCCGGCGGGATGGTTGCAAAATCGGACCGCGATGAAAGTTCACCATATACCGCAATGCAGATGGCAACACAACTAGCAGATAAACTAAAAGAGCGGGAAATAAGAGGGTTACATGTGAAAGTAAAAGCTGCTTCGGGACGTAAATCGCGGACAACTGCCCCAGGCGCACAGGCAGCGATAAGAGCTTTCGGTCGTGCTGGGATTCGTATAGGGAAGATAGAGGACGTGACACCGATGCCACATGACGGCACGAAGCGTCCTGGAGGAAAGCGAGGGAGAAGAGTCTAAGCTTTTGCTTACACACGAGTTAGTGGATGGAAGTAAAAATAGCGGATCGGGGAGAAAAGGAAGTGGTAATCGCACTTTCTGGTATGAAAGTGCGTTTTGCAAATGCGCTTAGAAGAGTAATGATTGCCGAGGTGCCAAAGCTTGCAATTGACGAACTGAATATTCGGGAGAATACATCATTACTATACGACGAGCAATTAGCGTTGCGCTTGGCTCTGGTGCCATTGAAGACAGACCTTAAGGATTATAAAGAGGAAGACCAGATTACTCTGACTTTAAAAGCAACAAGCCCGGAAAAAGCTGGCTATACAATGGTATATTCTAAGGAACTCATCTCCTCATACCCAAAAGTGGAGGCAGTATCTGGAAATATACCGATTGTGAAACTGATTTCAACGGAGAGAGAAATAGGCGCTATAAAAACGGTTGCGAGGCAAAAGATAGATCTGGATGCGATAGCAAGGTGGGGTAGAGGCGAAGAACATGCGAAATGGCAGCCAGTTACTATTTGTGGCTATAAAAACATATCGGACGAAGATGTGAATAATTTACTTTTCACGGTTGAGAGTGATGGCGCACTTCCGGTAGATGAGATAATATTGGAAGCGGCGAGGATAATGCAGGAGAAATGTGAGCGCATGGTAGAGGCGCTAAAAGAACTATCTTAGAAAATTCGATTTATGAATAGTATAAAAGCGATTATACCATTTAAGAAGAAAGGAGCAAAAACGAGATTACGAACGTTTTTAACTGAGGCCGAGCGAGAGAAACTCGCTATAAGAATGTTAAAAGATGTTTTAGTTGCTTTATCTGAGTCGCAGATAGAAGAAGTAGAGATAATCACAACGAGTTCTAGAGAAGAACTATTAAATGAATTGAAACTTGAGCTTCGGAATTTGAAACTGACTGTAAGGGTAGATGAAAAAGGACTGAACGAGGTGTTAAACGAAGTAATACAAGATGAAAAAGACCCTAGGCTGATATTAATGGCCGATATACCGCTTGTAACACCAGAAACTATAAATGAACTCATCGGGTATGAAGCGGATGTGGTGATAGCGCCGGGAAGAAAAGGAGGTACAAACGCTTTATTCATGCGAAGACCATGCGAATTCGTCGTTTCTTACTATGGGGTTAGCTACCTGGAACATATAGAAACGGCGAAGAGGCGAAATTTGAGCTACACCGTTCACGATTCCTTCTTTATCAGTGCAGATATAGACGAAGATGATGACTTGATGGAGCTATTAATACACGGTAAATATCTTTCTGCGGAATATCTACGTATGATTGGTGTTTTTATACATGTGGATAAAAAATCTAAGGAGAGGGCAAGAGTGGATAGGCAAAAGCTCAAAATCTTGTAGATTTTGAGCTTTTGATTGCAAAATGCAAATGGAAAAACGCAAAAATTGTGTTTGTGATTTTTACAGAGGACAAAAAACAGAAACATTTATTACTTCTACATCATCATCGTTCTTTGAGGTGAAAGAAAAAAAATGGAATTTGAAGGTGTAGAAATAGAAGATACATTTGCAGAGGCGTTTCCGATAAAGGTTGCGCGAGTATTGATAACGGCGGTGAATGAGAAATGGGCGATGACAGCGGCGAAGGAGATGACGGGATTTGGCACTTCCGTGATAATGTGCCCCGCAGAGGCAGGGATAGATAAAATAGCCTTGCCTGAAGAGACCCCGGATGGAAGACCAGGAGTTTATGTAATGATGTGCACATTCGGCTATAAGGCATTAGATGAGCAGTTGCTTGCGAGGATAGGACAATGTGTCTTCACATGTCCAACAACGGCGGTTTTTAATGCTATGACGGAAAGCGAGAAGGAGTTTAATACTGGCTTCAAGTTGAAATTCTTTGGTGACGGATTCGAATCAGAAGAGGAACTAAACGGTAGAGAAGTGGTAAGGGTCCCGATAATGGGTGGCGAGTTCGTGATGGAGAAGAACATGGGCGCGAAGGCAGGCGTTGCCGGTGGTAATATCTTTATCCTAGCGAAGGACCAGATGGCTGCACTGGCCGCTGCTGAAGATGCTGTTGCCGCAATACAAGCAGTGGAAAACACAATAACGCCGTTTACGGGTGGCGTTGTCGCTTCGGGCTCGAAGCCAAGCTCAAATGCATACAAGTTCATGCACGCATCGATAAATGAGAAGTACTGCCCCACGTTAAAGGACAAAATAGAAGATTCTGAACTGCCTGCGGATGTCAACGGCATCTTTGAGATCGTAATAAACGGCGTTAGCGAAGATGTGGTTAAAGCCGGAATGAAGGCGGGAATAAAGGCGGCGGTGAAAGTTCCAGGTGTGGTAAAGATAACGGCAGGTAATTTCGGCGGTAACCTGGGAAAGTACCATCTCGAGCTTAAAGATGTGCTGGGGTTGTAATAAAAGCAAAAGAATAAACGCAGCACACTGAGGACATATAATTGTCCTCACCCTCTACTTTTTTTGTAGGTGACAATCCAGAAATTCAAAACGAATAATAATACAAAGCCTTGAAAACATATAAAGGATGAGGCTACATTAGGCTACATACATGATGAGATGGAAAAAAGAAGAAGAGCGGAAAGAGCATGTTACTGTTTGGATAGACCAAAAGAATCTGGATTATTTGGATACGCTGATAGATAGAGGTGTGTTTGAAAATAGAAGTCAAGCGATAAGACATGCTATCAGGACTTTTGTAAATATAGACAAGGGATTAATAAGATACATAGATAGCGCTAGCTCCCCCGCCGAGTGATAAATCGGACATTCTGGATTAGGTAGTTTGGGTACTTTAGCCTCTACTAAAAATCCGCCACATGAAATAGACTAAAATGAGAATCACAATCACTATTGCAATTGCCGGGATGAGATAAGGTAACATTTTGATTATCAGCCATATCACGCCTAAAATAAGGAGGATTGTAAACAGTAGAAACACCAATGCCGGTATCCCACTTAGAAAGTCCGAGGCTGGCATACTTCTATCATTTCCTCCGCTATTTTTACCAATCGAAGCCAGGTATTCACCGCTGCTCTTAGCCTTACTACATCATCACCACATATATGAATCCTCAATTTAGTCCCTTTGAGCTCGATGTTAACAAAGGAACGCTTTTTATCTGTCTCATCAGCCCGCTCCTCTTTTACAGCCTCATATACCGCTTTTAGCTTCGCCACATCATCATCGAACTCAAATTCCGCTTCGACTCTCATTACAAACATCAGAAAAGACTGATCAAAACGTTATTAAACGGCTTTTACTTGTTTCACTATCACTTCCGATCTCTCCTTCCTCATTGCCCGATATCCACAGTATGGGCATCGTACCCCCCGGTACACTTTATTGTCTATTTCCACATGCCTTTTGCATCTCATGCAATAGTAACCCATAGTAACTTTGACTATCCTCCTAGTTCTCCTTCCGCTTCCATCGTCTCTTTACTTACAATGCCTATTTCTGTACCTTTTTCAACTGCCCTTTTAAGTGCCCGCTGTGACGCTAGCCCCAGTGGGGTTTGAGGGACATAAGTCCCACCGGAGAAAGTGTAGCCGCATTTTGCACATTTCCATATCCCGGTACCGATCCTTTTCACTGACCCTCTTTCGCATTTGGGGCAATTATGTGCCGCATGTGTCCGCTCTTCTACTGCTACAACCGCTTTTCTTATTCGAGTACCATAGCGTACGCCAAACCTACCTGCGGATTTTGTCTTTCGTCCCTTCCTTCTCTTCTGCTTTTTCGCCATTTTTCCTTTTATAAAATAACTTCAAATTACACAAATAAACTTCCCTTCTTGATGATTGAAATAAGGAAGTAATATATATTTATTCTAATTCTGAAAATGAGATTATCTGACTTGAATTTGGGAATAGAACTGGAGCCTATTGTTAGGGACCTGGAGTTATATCCCCCACAGGAAGAGGCGATGAAAGCGGGCTTGCTTGACAGTACCAATAATTTCGTTATCTCGTCACCAACCGCAAGTGGAAAGACGCTGTTAGCGGAATTGGTGATGTTAAAATCAATAGTGCAAGATTCAGGTAAATGCCTTTATGTCGTGCCTCTGAATGCATTAGCGTACGAGAAATACCAGAATTTCAAGGATAAATACAGCTCTGTTGCCACCGTTGGCATATCAACCGGCGATTATGAAAGCTCTTCCAGATATCTCGAAAAATACAACATTATACTCTTGACACTGGAGAAACTGGATTCGCTCACGCGATTAAAGCCCGCGTGGTTAAGCAAGATTTCAGTTGTTGTTGTGGATGAGGCGCATGTGCTGGGGGAAGAGAAGAGAGGCCCGAGGTTAGAGGGTGCTTTGGCAAGATTCATGAGCTTCAATCCTTCCGCGCGGATCATCGCTTTATCAGCAACCATGTCGAACGTAGAGGAGTTTGGAAACTGGCTGCATGCATCTGTAATAAAGTCCGAGTGGCGACCGGTGCCATTAAAAGAGGAAGTATTTCTGGCTGAGGACGACCGGGCGATATTAACAAGAGTGATAGAAGAGGTGAAAGAGGAGGCACAAGTTCTTGTTTTTGTGAATACAAAGAGGGGCTCTGCCTCTTTCGCGAGAAAAATCGCAGCGCAGTTAAGGATGAGAAATGAGGAATTGGACAAACTCGCAGAACTTGTGGATGTCGGTGTGGACGATCTTGCAGAGATGGTTAGATTTGGCGTTGCATATCATAACTCCTGGCTGCATCCGGAGCAGCGGAGAGCGATAGAAGACAGTTTCCGGAACAGGATATTGAAAGTTATCTGCTGCACACCAACCCTGGCAATGGGGGTCTCTTTACCTGCAAAAATGGTCATTATCAGGAATTATAAGTTCTTCACGCTCGGTAGGGGCGTTGAGCCGATGCCCGTATGCTGGGTGAAGCAGGTATTTGGTCGTGCCGGAAGACCCGAGTATGACACGTATGGACTAGGGCTAATAGTAGCAAAGAGCGAGGATGAACTCGAAGCAATAGAACGTGTATATATAAATGGCGAATTAGAGCGGATAGAATCGCGATTTTCGAACGATACAATGACTGAGCAGGTTCTTGCAACTATTGCTGGCGGTGCACATCGTATAGATCAAGTCTACGAGTTTCTTGACTGCACCTTCTATGCGCATCAAAATGGCGGAGAAATAGGATTCGTGAAAGCGGAACTGGACAGCATACTGGAGGGGCTGACAAGAGCAGGTTTCATAGAGATGGACGGCGATAGTATACGGGCAACCAAATTCGGAACGCTTTCTTCAAGGTTGTATTTATCGCTGAACTCGGCATTGGAACTGAGAGAAGGGATAACCGCTTTAAGCGATAGCAAGGCATCAGATTTTGACCTCCTGTTACTGCTGGCTAAATGCGAAGAAGTCATCCCGCTGAAGGTAAAGAATGCAATGGAAATAGCCGGCAGCTTTAGTGATAATCACGAATGGCTGTATAACGGCGCACATGCGTTGGGTAGTGCCATCATTGCACATGCATGGATAGATGAACTCACGTATCCCAAGTTAAAAGAACTGTTTGGAACATATCCGGGTGAGATACACAACAACATATACGTCCTGGGCTGGATAGGCTATGCTGCGTCAAGAATGGCAGAGTATCTTCAGGATGATGAGATGTATGCGCGTCTAAACGGGTTAAAGGATAGGATCAGACATGGAGTTAAAAGGGAATTGCTTAGATTGGTATCAATAAAAGGCGTTGGACGGGTAATAGCAAGGCGATTATATTCGGCTGGGTTTCGGAATGAAGAAGAAGTGGCAAGTGCGGACTTAGAGCGGTTGGGGGGAGTTCAGGGAGTGGGTGCGAAGCGAGCGGCGAAGATAAAGGAAGAAGCAAAAAGTTTTAGCCTTAGAAAGCCGTAAAAGAAATAAAAAATAGAGAGGTAATAAAAATGGGAGAAGAGATAGAACTTGTATTTGATAAGTATAGAACAGCGGGGAGGATTCTGGCAGAGGTAAGAGAAGAGGCGAAAGCGAGAATAGAAGAAGGGGTATTATTATTAGATGTTGCGGAATTCGTTGAGAACAGCATAAGAGAAAAGGGCGGGGAACCTGCATTCCCGTGTAATATATCGAGGGACGAGGAAGCGGCACATGCTACACCCGCGATAGACGACAAGGCGGTCTTTGGCACGGAAATTGTGAAACTTGATATTGGTGTTCATGTAGACGGTTATATAGGCGATAGTGCAGTGACAGTAGATTTAAGTGGTAAGAACGATGAGCTGGTGAAAGCGTCCGAAGCGGGGTTAAACGCTGCGATAAAGATAATTCGTGACGGAGTAAGCACAGTCGAAATAGGTGAAGTAATCGAGAACGCTATAAGAGAACATGGATATAAACCCATCGTTAATCTCACAGGACATGGTCTCGCAAGATATGATGCCCATACTGCACCTGCAATACCAAATGTAAAGCATAAAAATGGCGTAGTGTTAAGGGAGAACGAGGTTGTTGCGATAGAGCCATTTGCAACGGATGGAGTAGGTAAAGTAGCAGAGCATGGAAATGCGGAGATATATAGCCTAATAAAAGCGAAACCTGTCAGGATAAAAGAGGCGAAGAAGCTGTTGGAAGAGATAAAAAAATATCAAAAGTTGCCATTTGCTAAGCGATGGCTGCCAAGAGAGCGGCTAGATTTGGCATTCCGGACGTTAGAAAGCACAAAAGGCATATTAAGAGAGTACCCGATATTAAAAGAAGAAGGGGATGGTTTAGTTTCTCAGGCAGAGCATACAATAATAGTGAAAAAGGACGGTTGTGAAGTGACCACGAAACTACCATAGGCGAATATATTTCTTTCCTCTTTAGTAAAGGTTCTTCCGATTTTTGTAAAAGAGAGAGAGTTTTATGATAGAAATAGACGGCTCAGTTGGTGAGGGTGGCGGGCAGATAATAAGAACTGCAATTGCTCTTGCGGCAGTAACAGGAAAAGAAGTTGAAATAAAGAACATAAGGGCAGATAGGCCGAAACCAGGGCTTTCAGCACAGCATTTGCATGCTGCGAAAGCGGTAGAGAAACTGTCGGGCGGTGTGACAGAGGGGTTGGAGTTGCGTTCTTCACGGTTGAAATTCTCGCCTGCGGAGTTAAAAGGATTTGTTGGTGAAATAGATATAGGCACTGCAGGAAGCGTAACGTTATTATTGCAAGCTCTTATACCAGTTGCGCTTTTT
Organism: Candidatus Methanophaga sp. AG-394-G06; assembly: GCA_009903405.1. GTDB lineage: Archaea > Halobacteriota > Syntropharchaeia > Alkanophagales > Methanospirareceae > Methanophaga. The sequence continues at coordinate 12,564 of PRCZ01000016.1, read as the reverse complement.
GCCGATCGCGAGACGATTGTGCGTATAAAAGGTGGAACCGATGTTAAATGGTCTCCCCCGATTGATTTTTACACTAATGTGTTTCTCAAAGCGATTCGTGAGATGGGCTGTGATGTGCAACTAAGCTTGAAGAGGCGGGGTTATTATCCCAAGGGTGGCGGATTAGTGGAAGTGAGGATAGCTCCTTCGCATCACATGAAAGGAATTGTTTTTAGGGAGCGAGAAAGAGGAGGGCCCGTAAAAGGAGTTTCTCATTCCTGTGGCCTTCCCACACATGTTGCCAAAAGACAGGCGAAAGCTGCGGAAAGGAGATTGCATGAATACGATACAGCGATAGAAATAGAGATAGAAGAGGGAGGGGAGAGGACGACTGGCTGTGGCATAACTTTATGGCGTGGCTACAAAAGTGGTAGCGCAGTGGGAGCGAGAGGAAGAAGAGCGGAACTCGTTGGCGATGAAGCGGCAAGAGCGTTTTTGAAGGTGTCCGAATCAGCATCAACAGTTGATGTCCGCCTTGCCGATCAGCTTATTCCTTACATTGCGCTCGCAGACGGTAAATCAGAGATGAGTGTTAGAGACGTGACAGGGCATCTTGAAACGAGCATGTACGTGACGAAGAAATTTTTGGATGTTGAATTTGAGATAGAGAAGGGGGACGTGTTCGTGATCAGGAAGGGTGGGGCGTAATTACTCAATAGCTTCCAAATTCAATTCGAAGCAAAGCACAAATTTCGAAAATGGAAGAAAAAGGGAAAAAATATGGCGTTACTTGTGGTTATTTAACGGCAGACACTACGCAAGATCATCAGCAACTTTCTTCGCGCCATTCGCGATCGCTTCCTCTACAGATGCCAGATCCTTCATTATAAATGTCCTTTCCTTTTCCTTTTCTGTAGAGTCGATCGAATTTCTAAGTATTGGTGCATACTTCTTAAATCTGTCTATTGAGACCAGATAATCAGAGGTATCCTCAATTTTGACCGTTTCAAAGCCTTTCTCCATGAGATATTTCGTTACCGTATCCATCTCCTCTGCGTTTTTAAGCTCAAACCGATATTTCGCGCGATTGTAATAATCCGCCAAACCCATAAAGAGCTCTCGATCGCCGAAAAAATACTTGAAACACCACAGATCGCCTATTTTAAAAATATTTATTCTTTCCTTCACTCCAGACGTTTGTTCACTCATTTTGTTCCACCTTTCTTCTTATTCTTCAGTTGTTACACTAAGATTTAAGATGTATCATAGTATAAAAAAGCAATATATAAATTTTAGCTTTTTTATCCTCTCATCAGAAATGTTCTTCTTGATGCAAAAATTTGTTAATGGCGATCGTATAAGGATAAAGAAGGAGACTAACAGTGCAGTTTATGAGGGCGTTGTAATGCCAACTGCGTCAAGGGATATTGTTATAAAACTCGATAGCGGCTATAATATAGGGATAAGACCGGAAAATGTGGAAATAGAGGTTATAAGAAGCGCAGAAAGATTAAAAAGGGAGCGAAAAACCGAGATAAAAGCAGTAGAAGAAGGTATTCCCTTTTTGTCCATTCTCTCAACTGGAGGCACTATTGCTTCAAAAGTGGATTACAGAACCGGCGCGGTCTCGCCCCAATTCTCCACGGATGATATACTCGATGCGATCCCGGAATTAGGAGAAATAGCGAACATCAAAGGGAAGGTAGTTTATAGCATCCTTAGCGAGAATATGCGTGCAGAATACTGGCGTAAACTCGCAATGGAGGTCTACAACGAGATAAATAACGGTGCCGACGGGATAATTGTTACGCACGGCACAGATACAATGGGCTACACTGCTGCCGCGTTGTCTTTTATGGTGCAAACGCCGGTGCCAGTCGTTCTTGTGGGTTCACAACGTAGTTCTGACCGTCCGTCCAGCGATGCGGCAATGAATGCGATCTGTGCCGCGAAAGTGGCTTGCAGTGACCTTGCAGAAGTTGTAGTGGTAATGCATGGCAGTACCTCTGATGATTTCTGTCTCATTCACCGGGGCACGAAAGTGAGGAAGCTGCACACGTCCGCGAGGGATGCTTTTCAATCGGTAAATGACATTCCAATAGGAAAGGTGTATTATGACGCAAGAGATATAGGACGGATAAGCTTTGAGTTCGACACGGTATATATTAAAAGAGCAGAGAAAGAATTAGAGCTGCGGGACAAGTTTGAGGATAAATGTGCCCTCATTAAATATTACCCTGGTGCCGACCCGGCAATACTCGAGTTCTTTATATCGCAGGGCTACAAAGGCATTGTATTAGAAGGAACGGGTTTAGGGCATGTTTCTGCCGATTGGATTCCCGGCGTGACGAGAGCGATAAAAGATGGTGTTCCGGTGGTGATGACTTCTCAATGCTTATATGGGTCTATTTGTGATAGGGTGTATGACACAGGTCGTGATTTACTCCATGCCGGGCTGATAGAGGGTGCGGATATGCTACCGGAGACAGCTCTGGTGAAGTTGATGTGGGTCCTCGGTCAGACAACAGAGATGGAAGAAGTGAGACGATTAATGCACGAGAACATAGCAGGGGAGATAACTGGTAGGAGTATACTCATTCATATTTAGACGGGCATTTGACCAGTAATTGCGTTGCATTCATGTGATAAGGGGTAGTTGGCACACCTATGGCAACCACCCTTTGCCGATCCGTAAAGCTCTGAGGAGGGACACCCGTGTATGTCACCGCGATAGTAGCTTCGCCGTCTGTAATATTAAAGAGCAACGAACCATCATCGCCCCACTTTATAGACCCCTTAGTAATATTGGCTAAAATTTGTACTTCTCTGCCGATATAGCTCTCATCGCCTGCAATCTCCGAGACCGTAGAATATGGATTAACATAAGATGAAAAAGTGTCGAATGCAAGAATCGCACTCACCACAATCAACAGGGCAACGATTATATAAACAGGTTTCAGTTTCATTTTTCTTCGCTCTCCCCTGCCTCCAAATCAGCTATTCGCGTTCTAAGCGCAGCCAGCCGCCTGCTGAGCCATACAAAGACCACTAACAGGGTCGTCCAGTAAATAACAGAAACGATGAATACTTCATACATTTTACTTTTTAATTTAAATTAAATTAAATTAAATACCTCCTTTTTCGTAGATTAATGCGTTTACTCGGTTTTCTAACGACCAGACATTGAGCATAATTATCAAAAGATATAGGAAGATTATAGAAGCAGCTATGAGGCTTAGGAATAACGTTGCGATCATCGGATCGGTCATAAATATCTCAGTCGGAGTGGCAATCATAGGATGAAGTGTGGGTAACATCATTATAGAGAGATAACTCAGCGGTATAGTAAAGAAAGCTAGAATATTATACACCGCGCCTATTACACCCCTTTTCTCCACCTCGCCGATGGAGTGTCTTATAGAGATATAGCCCGCGTATGCAATCCAGAGAATAAGCGTAGTTGTTTCTCTTGGGTCCCAGTTCCAATAGCTGCCCCAGGCAGCTTTCGCCCAAATCGAACCGGAAACAAGAGCTATTGCACCATATACCAAGCCTAAGATAGCCGACACCTCTGCCACTCTATCGTATGCATGCTTTCGTTTTGTCAGGAAGGCAATGCTTGCGACAAGAGAAAGAGCAAAAGCGAGGTAGCAAACCAATGCAACAGGCACATGCAGATATACAATCCGGTAAAGGTCGCCCATAGTCGCTTCCGGCGGTATCCAGACATAAGCCGCATAAGATGCTACTACGCTCAAAGCTGCGCCGATGTAAAGGAGTATATCTCGCTTCATCTCTTAGTTTGCCCTCTGCTATTTTTTTTGTTTACTATTTATTTTTGTATATAAACTATAACGTCTACCTATTTAACTTAGGACGCTGATTTACACAGATTTACGCAGAAAACAATTTCCTCAAATTCATTTTCCTTTACCAAACTTCTTGCTGCTTTTATCTCCACGATTACCTTGTTTTCAACCAGTAGATCAGCATAGTACTCACCTATAACTTCACCTTCATAAAGCACCTTTATTGCATATTATCTGCGTTCATCTGCGTCCGATTATCAAAAATTATTCTTTCTTGAAGGGTATTGACTAATTAGATTTATCCTTCTCTTAATCAACATCCAGTCACCCTCTAATTCGCTCCATGCCTCGCGCAATCGCCGCTCGCTTTCTTCATTCACAAGTGCAACAAAAGAAGGTCCTGTACCTGATAAGCTCACTCCCTTCACCCCACATTCCAAAGCCTTTAGCATCGGCTCAGGGTCGAAATTCAGCGCTGAACAATACAAAAAACCATTTAACGTCATCGCATCTTCAAATTTATCTGTCAACGCCAATTGATACGCAAGGTTCACCCACGGTGCGATTAATCTTGACCGTTTTACATCGGTATCAGCCGTAAACGCTTGCCTTCTCGGAACGAGAATAAGTACTTCCGATTCCTTCTCCACCCGCTTTACCAACTCCATCTTTTTATTGTCTGTTATTACTATCCCGCCAAGTAAAGAAGCGCAAGCATCGTCAAAGGCGCCTGTTATGGACACGCCAACATCAAGAGCAGCTTTTACACCTATCCGGATCGCATCCAGGGCACTTATTTCCGCTTTCGATTCTTCTCCTAGAGCATCAAGGGTAGCAACAACAGCGGCATTTGCGGCTGCACTGCTGCTCTTCAACCCACTTCCCATCGGTACTTCGCTTCTCGTCTTCACATAACCACGTAGCGGCAAATCGAACTTCCTCAGTACTAACTCCACGCATCGCTCTACCAATCTAGTATCCCCCGATTTCTCCTCTATTTCACCGCCTATGCCTCTAAAATCATCGCCAAGCTCCACTTCCGCATACGTCCATAGATCAATGCCAAAAGCAGACCCTTTGTAGGTTGCTATTGCATTTATTATAGTCCCCGCGCCACTTGCTTTTCCATAGCCCTTTGTGCCAGTCATACTTTCATTCACCACATTATCTAAAGGTTTTAGGAGAAAAAAGCGTTAATTATTTATGCTTGTGATCTCCTATTCCCCTTTTGTTGATGGTAAAAATTAGAGAGGAGAAGAGGGCGAAATGGCAAAAAGGGTTGTTATTGTAGGTGGTGGTATTGCTGGGATATACGTGTTGAGGAGCTTACTTGCAAGGAAGAGCGATATAGATGAAGAGATGGACTTCACCGTATTAAAGCGAGAGAAAAGCGGCTGGGTCTCTACTTGTGGATTACCTTTTGCTTTGCGTGGTTGGTATGAGATAGAAAGAACAGAAATAAACAAGCCGCAGTTTTTCCTTGATCAGGGCGTTGATTTCAGAACTGAGACAGAGGTAGCAAAGCTAAATTTAGATGAGAGCAGTTTGGTTCTTAAAACAGGCGAGGAGCTAAAATACGATTATCTCGTTATTGCGACTGGGAGAAAGCAGGAAGTGAAAGAAACGGCACTCGAGGGTGTTTACACTTTTAATAACGAGGAGGATGCGGAAAAGATAGAAGCAACTCTGAATCGTGAGGAAGTAGAAAACGCATATATTCGTGGTCGTGGTATTATAGGATTGCAAGCGGCAGCCGCTTTCTCGACAAGGGGATTAAAGACAACGGTTCATGGAGGACCTCCTTCTTTGCTGCCTTCCAACTTAGATCCCGATATGGCTGACATGGTGAAAGAACGAATGGAGAAAGATGGCATAAGATTTATCCTTGATAAAAGAGAGATAACAGCTATCAAAGGACATGAGGGGCGGGTGAAATCAGTTGTGATAGGAGGAAAGGAAGGCGAGAAAGAGGAGATTCCAGCGGATATCGTTATAATCGGCAAATGGATGCTGCCTGAGGTAGACCTCGCATGGGAAGCGGGTGTAGATATAGGAGAAAGTGGAGGAATAGTCACGGACAGAGCAATGCATGTAAAAGAAGGAAGAGGGCATATAACAAACGTATATGCAGTTGGAGACTGTACGGAAGTTGTAGACGCCATCACACATCGTCCGAGACTAAATCAACTTGCATCTACTGCTGTCACTCAAGCTACGGTTATAGCTGACAACATACTTAGCGATATTAGTGAGCAACCAGGTTTATATTCACCCTGCGAATATTGTTTTGGACCAACAGCAGCGGATGTCGGAGGTGTCTTGATAGGTTCAGTAGGTGTTACATCAGAAGCGGCAAGTCGCGCAGGCATAAAAACAATAAGTGGTAGGGCGACGAAACTCACAAAGGCAAGATACTTCCCCGGGGCGACACCCCTAACCCTAAAATTGATCTTCGATGCATATACCAAGAAGTTAATAGGAGCGCAAATGATCGGCGAATTCACTGTCGCGGAACGTGTAAACGAGTTGGGACTCGCTATACGTGCAGGTATAACCGCAGAGGAGATGAGAAGTATGGAGAGATGCTATGACCCTTCGTTGGCTTTGCTGGTCGATGTGACGATAGATGCTGCGACCGCGGCTTTGGGTATTACACCGGTATATTAAGCTTAGCCCATATACTCTCTTTTTGAGAAAGGTGTATTCTATGAATAGAACATAAAAGAGGCGAGGGAAGGAGAAGACGAATGGCCACGATAGCGGAAAAAATACTGAAGGGGGAAGCGGGGGAAATCGTAGAACGCGAAGTCGATTACATAATGGTGAATGATATAACGGGTGTGCCTGCGTTTGAAGTCCTCGATGAGCTTGCGTATGATATAAAAAATGAGAAGGCAGTGGTTGTACAGGACCATTATGTCCCCAACAAGGATGTGGACTCAGCAGAACAGGCGAAAGCACTGCGTAACTATGCGCGAAAGTATAAAATCGCAAATTATTATGAGATAGGGAAAGGCGGGATATGCCATCAAGTAATGATAGAAGCGGGATATGTTGCGCCTGGGAGATTGATAATAGGTGCGGACTCGCATACATGCTCTTATGGTGCCTTAGGTGCTTTTTCCACCGGTGTGGGCTCAACGGAGGCGGCAGCGGCAATGGCTACCGGGAGATTATGGTTCAAGGTACCGGAGACGCAGAAGTTTGTAATTCGCGGTGAGCCGAAGAGATACGTGATGGGGAAGGATATAATACTGCATATAATAGGAGACATAGGCGTTTCCGGCTCGTTATACAAATCACAGGAGTTTTATGGCACTGCAATAGAAAGTCTGAATCTTTCCGATAGGATAACAATATCGAACATGGCAATAGAAGCAGGAGCTAAGGCGGGGATTATACCACCGGATGAGAAGGTATTCGAGTTCCTGAATGGTAGGGTAAGGGGCGACTATAAGTCAGTTTATGCAGATGGTAAAGAAAGCGAATATGAAGCAGTGTTTGAGTATGATGCGTCAGAGATAGTTCCAACAGTTGCAAAACCGTTCTCACCTGCTAATACCGCACCTGCGAGCGAACTGGACGTTCCTATTGACCAAGCGTATCTCGGATCTTGCACAAACGGTAGGATAGAGGATTTGCGTGTTGCCGCAGCGATATTAAGCGGTAAAAAGATCAGTCCTGATGTGCGGATGATTGTAGTGCCCGCGAGTCAGGCGGTGCTTGCGCAGGCGATAGAGGAGGGTGTAATCCAGATATTCCTTGCCGCTGATGCTTTCGTCTCGGGACCGACATGTGGCGCATGTTTAGGTGGCCACATGGGAGTTCTCGCCAAAGATGAGCGATGCATAAGCACTACAAATCGGAACTTTATCGGGCGGATGGGTCACAAGGATTCCGAAGTCTATTTGGCGAACCCCGCAGTAGTCGCAGCTTCCGCTATTACAGGGCGGATAACGGACCCGACGGAATTGGAGTAATAACTAACAAGAAAATTAATTATTGACACAGATTAACGCAGATTGACACAGATGAATAAAGAACAACAATGTCTAACTTAAATTTAGTTCAGTAAGTCCGCGTAAATCAGTGTAAATCTGTGTCTTTAATAGAAGGTAGTTCTATTTTATATACAATCAAAAAAAAACACGGGATTAGACAAGATAACTCAAAGTTTATATGCAATTCGCGAAATTTAAAATTATATTATATGGCATGGCAAAAGAAAGGAGGTTAAATAATGGCTGAAATAAGAAAAGTGTCCGCAATTTCTGTGGTTCTAATACTGTCTTCGTTCCTGCTTGCAGGGATGCTTCAACCTGTGGTGGGCATGGAAGAAGGATTGGGCCAGTTAGGTGACCTAAAGCGAGGGGTAGAGATATACAATCAAAACGTTGATAAAATCCCATTCATAAAAAGTTTAATCGGCGAGGAGCGAATAAACTGCGAAATTTCTCTTGACGATGGGAACGTGCTAATGTATGGTATAGAGACCGGCAAGGGCGCGAAAGTCATAAGCTTTGAGGCAGCTGAAATCTCTGATCCAACGATGAAGGTATATACTTCAGAAAGTACAATTCGCACTATAATGAACGCCGAAGATCCCGTTTCTGCCTTTCAGGACGCATTTAAGACAAGTGCGATAAAATTAGAAGGTGTTGGACTGGTGAATAAACTAAAAGTCGGTGTTATGGGTGTTGCAACGAACATATATGGTTTTATTCAGGGACTGAAGAGGTAAAGATTAAAGTGGAAAAAATGAGAGTATGGAAGTTTGGACCTGATGTAGACACAGACCAGATAATACCGGCGGAATATCTGACTACCGGGGATCCAAAGAAGCTCGCTACGCATGCATTCGCCAAGATGCGACCGGAATTTGCAGAAGAAGCAAGAAGTGGCGATGTAATTATAGCGGCAGAGAATTTCGGCTGCGGCAGTTCACGGGAGCATGCACCCCGTGCTTTAATCGGTGCGGGTATAAGTTGCGTGGTAGCAAAGAGCTTTGCGCGTATTTTCTTTAGAAATTCTATTAATATCGGGCTGCCTCTAATCGAGGCAGACGTCTTCGACAAGATAGAAGAAACGGATAAGATAGCGATAGATTTCGGTGACGGCGTGATAAGGGATATTACAAAGGATGAGGAATATGAATTCAAACCACTACCGGAATTCATGCAGAAGCTATTGGATAGTGGGGGTTTGATAAACTACATAAAGAAACAGTAATTACATGATAGAAGCAGGAATAATTGGCGGCGCTGGGTACACGGGTCTTGAGTTATTAAGGCTGCTATTGATGCATCCAGGCGTAGAAATATCGGTAGTAACATCCAGGCGATACAAAGGTAAGAAGGTAAGCAGCGTGAATCCACATCTGGCCCCGTTTATCGAGCTCGAATATGAAGATGTAGATACAGAAGAGATAGCAAATAGAAGCGATATTGTATTTGCTGCTGTTCCTCATGGTAGTGCAATGGACTATGTGCCGGAGTTAATAGCAAGTGGGGCCAAGGTAATAGACCTCAGCGCCGACTATCGATTGAAGAAGGAAGAGTACGAGCGGATATACAAGCGAGAGCATAGAGATAAAGAAGAGCGAGAAGCTGTGTACGGACTGACGGAATTGCATCCGGAAGTAAAGGATGCTGATTTGGTTGCGAACCCGGGCTGCTATCCCACGGGTGCTATACTTGCTGTTGCACCGCTGGTGAAAGAAGGACTAGTAAGCCATGTGGTATTTGATGCGAAATCAGGCGTATCCGGTGCCGGTGCCGAACCGTCCGAAACGTCTCATTACCCAAATCTCGCTGAGAATATCATCCCGTATCAAATAACGGAGCACCGGCATGTCGCAGAGATGAGGATGGAGCTAAACGTGAAAGTTAGCTTCACACCGCATGTCATTCCTTCCATTAGGGGCATACTCACCACTGCGCATGTATTCTTAAGTACAGAAGAGACAATGACGCATGATGAAATCGAAGAAATCTACAAACGGTTTTATACCAGTAAGAGATTTATACGGCTCCGGGAGGGCATACCGTCTTTGAGCGCTGTAAGAGGCACTAACTTCTGCGATATTGGATTCGGAATAGATACGGTAAACGCTAGGATCGTTGCCATTTCCGCAATTGACAATCTTGTTAAAGGCGGATCCGGCCAGGCGATACAGAATATGAACGTGATGTTCGGCTTGGAAGAAGAAGCGGGGCTATGGTTCCCGGGGTTGGTCCCCTAGTAATTGCTCAAAATAAAGTATATCTTCTATCTATTTAATTTAGGACGCGGATTTACACAAACCTTTCTTTAAAAAGGAAAGCTTTACCAAAGAAATTGACGTTTGATAAAACTTTTTTTCTAAAAAGTTTTAGTGTTAATCTGCGTCGAGTAATAATCAATTTTAGTTGGAGATTATGCTTTTTGGTTTATTTATAGAATAAGGAAAAAGAGGCTTTAAGGGAGACGTACAAAGAAAGCCTCGGGAGGGATTTGAACCCTCGACCTACTGATTACAAGTCAATCGCTCATCCAGGCTAAGCTACCGAGGCAGTGTTATTAATTTAATATATAAATATAAGAGGTATAAACATTTCTTTTGTAAAGCTTTCTTTCTTAAAGAAAGGTTTGTGAAAATCTGCGTAATCTTGTGGTTGAGGAAGGTTGATTTGTATACATTAATATGATTTTAGGTGTTTTTCCATATCCTTCAGGTCGAAAAGAATAACGTCCTCTTTCTTGAGTTCCGGGGCAAATCCTGCCTTTGAAAACAGGGCGAAGTATTCCCTTCTTTTATCGTTATGCCATTCGACGAGTTTGGATTTTTCACGCAGTTTATTATATGTGTTAATACCCACCTTTTTATTCTGCCATTTACACTCGGCAAAAAGGATATCCCTTGTATCCTCATTTAATGTTACAATGTCAATCTCAATTTCCTTTCTCACACCATCTTCTCGAAAATGCCCCCACCAGTTACCGATTTTGGTGAAGTGGAATGGAAGACCCGTCCTGTGATTGAGTTCATCCAGAAATTCCCGGCAGACCTGTTCAAATATCATGCCGACATATGGCTTGAATTCTTCCCGTATTTTTGTGAGTGCCCTCTGTACTTCACCACCCTCCACATCGCTCCTATTCGGATAAACGAATCGGAACCAGAAACGGAAGAAATTGTCGGAGATTTGATAGATTGCTTTTTTTGTCTTTGGGTTTCTTTCTGTGACCGGTACGACTCTCTGAACGAGATGAAGCCGCTGTAATACCTGGAGATACTTTGGAATATCCTTTGCATTCATATAGCATCGGTTGGCTATGCCGGTAACCTTTGTTACGCCATCCGCTATGGCAGCCACTACCGACATGTAAACAGAAGGCTCCCTTAGTTCCGCTCTCAGGATGAATTCAACCTCGTCGTATAGCGGGTTCCCTTTCCCGAGTATCTTTCTTTCTATATTAGCGAATGTATCAACCGAATCATCAAACCGGAGGAGATATGCAGGGATATTTCCAACGACCGAAAACGCCTCTATGAATTCTTCTAGCGTGTATCGCGGTAGAAATGACCAAGAATCCTTGAATTTCAAAGGTGTTACCTTCCACTGCCCAGTTCTTCGACCGTATAGTGGACTCTTATAACCTAAAATCCCCTCCATCATGCTTATGGATGAACCATTCAGAATCAGATAGATGTTCGTTCCTTTCAAATGTACATCCACTATCTTTTGAAATACAGAAGGAATCGAATCATCCTTTTCTACCAAATAGGAGAATTCGTCAATTGTCACGATGAACCTTCCAGTCGCTGCTCGTTTCAGGATGTAAATACAGGCATCATCGAAGTTTCTTACCGCTGGCGTAATATCGTTAAAGTATCTTGCCGCGTTGGCAGCAAATTCTCTTGCGTTTATCCTGGTTCCCCTTTTGTCGGCAAGGAAATAGATATGTGGCTTGCCCTTGCAGAATTGATTTATGAGCTCTGTCTTCCCGACCCTCCGTCTGCCATACAGTATGATAACCTTCAAGCCATCATCTTTAAATTCTCTTTCAAGAAATTCTAGTTCTTCCTTGCGATTTACAAATTCTCGGATCACAATGATAATATAGTAAATCCGAATATATAAAACTATTTATTTATATTCGTTATATTCTTTATAATGCTATTATGTCAGACCAAATTTTGAGCAGGCTTCCGTTAAAATTCATTTCTGAGATAGAATCGTTGGTAAATGGAGGCTATTACCTCAGTGCGTCTGACTTTGTGCGAGAAGCAGTGAGGGATAAGTTAGATGAGATAAAAGAGATAAGACTGAGAGAGGTATCGTTAAATGATGCAAAAGAGGAGATTTATCGCTATTTAGTCCAAAATCCTGACTCGTATCCCTATGAGATCGCCAATGAGTTGTGGTTAGAGTTGTCACTGGTGCACGAAGCGTTGATAGAACTTAGAAAAGCGGGAAAAGCGGAGGATGTGGAATAGGATGACCGTGTTATACGATGTTGGAGATGGAATAAAAGGTGAAAAGATTTCATGTATGTGAATTCAGAAAGTTAGGTAGTGGACACTGCCAAATTTCCAGTAATCCTGGAGGAGTTCCATTACTTCCCAATTAACTAATTGCCTCTTCATACATGGATTCTGTTAAATTAAATATCCTCTCCCAATCATATCTACTTGCATTCTCTATACAGCTCCCGGCCATATCCGCCCCTTCATTCAGTCCCCGGAGTATATTATCCGCAGCGTCCGTCTCTGAAAGTTCACATATAAAGCCAT
>PRCZ01000015.1 GCA_009903405.1 Candidatus Methanophaga sp. AG-394-G06 | reverse complement strand
AACATACTCTCTGCCTCTCAGGAATGCTAAGGATTTAGAACTAAATAATAACTGCTCGGAAGCCCTCGGACTTGCACCCAACAAAACACGTTCATCATTTCTCGTTCTCGCCAAAATCGCGTATATGTAATTAAGGATAGTTTCACTTGCTTTGATCTCTCGCGCATTCTTCATCAGCAAAAGTACCTCATTGTGGTCCATAATTCGCTCCACGGTCTTGAACTCGCCCTTTTCCTTCCTTCTCAGTAAAAGCAGTTCATTAGTCCTGTCAAGGTATCCGACCTGAACTTTCATCATGAACCGATCGAGCTGAGCCTCAGGTAAATTGTAAACTCCTTCGATCTCAACAGGATTCATGGTTGCTATTGTGAGAAAAGGAATGGGCAGAGGAAAAGTAGCGCCTTCTATTGTGACCTGACGCTCTTGCATCGCTTCAAGCAGTGCAGATTGCGTCTTTGGTGTCGCTCTATTTATTTCATCAGCTAATAGGATATTAGCAAATATCGGGCCTTTCCTTACTGTGAATTCCATCGCTTTTTGGTCATAAAATACACTCCCTACAATATCCGCGGGCATCAAGTCAGGAGTTAGTTGAATGCGAGAGAAGGATAAGCCAATAGCGTCGGCGAACGTTTTTGCAACTGTTGTCTTTGCAACACCCGGAATTCCTTCGAGTGAGATGTGCCCGCCGGAAGGAGATGTATATATCGTTTTGGATGCGGGTAAGGAGATGAGGAAGGGGATAAAGAGCTCAAAGATAGATTTTGCAACTACTCTGACGCTTCAACTTGCATATGCGCTAAGAAAAAGCAGGTTGGGATTGATAGTATATGATGATTACGGGATTAAGCGGATAGAAGCGGCGAAAACTAAAGACAGTGCGCAGGTGGAGCGGATAGCGGGATCGCTGAAGATCGGAACGATACCTACAACTCTTATGGGTCTTAAGTTGTCCTTACCAGAGAAGAGTTTAAGGCTAAAAGAAGAGAGTAGGGCGTTTATCGGGAAGATATTGCCGGTTGTGAAGGGCAGAAGGAGTTCCGCCAGTAGCTTGATAGAGGCGGTGAGTTCTTTACCCTCTACCGCTTTTTTGATCTTCATTGCAGACATAACGACAAATACGAGTGAGCTGATAAAGGTTTTACTGGACCTGAGGAAAAGGCATGAAATTATATTCCTGTCTCCCAATCCCATTTTGTTTTACGATGCGGAGAGTCTGGACAAAGAGACACTTATATGGCTCTATGAACGATATAAAGAAAGAGAAGAAATCATAAAGAAACTAAACGGTATAGTGCCCACTTTCGATTTGGGCTATTCCGACCTCTTGGAGTCTATTAGGGGTGGGTTTGGATGATAATGATTGCGATAGCAGTAATTGCAGCGGCAATGGGTGGGCTAATAGCAGGGCTAAAGATACCTTTGTTATTTCTCCCTTTTCTTTTCATATCTAAAGTGAAGAACAAGAAGGATATATTCCTACTGTTATTCCTCGTTTATGCTCTGGCTATTGGTTATGAATTTGAGATAGCGGACATATATGGCACGGATTTGTGTATGGTGCTCAGTGTACTGATACCGCAGTTGCTACTGCTTGATTCCGGATTAAGAGACGATCACCCGATTTTTGCTAAGCCGAAAATAATTTTCATCATTATCATTAGCGCTTTTGTTTTAGGTTGGTTTGTGAATGCGGTATTTGTTGGTGCTATATTGATAGCCCTTGCTTTTGAGTTCTCAGGCGATAACGCGCGTAGAGGCATTTTTGCTGCTGTTATCAGTCTTGCATTGCTTATTGGCGCGCTTGCCCTTGTGCAAGGTCTGCTAAATTTGGAGGGCGGAGCGGCAACGCAGGTGGTTTTCATATCGGCTTTTAGCACTCTTACCGCACTGGTATTTTTCTGGAAGCATGTAGATCGGCGGGAATTGTGGCATTGAATCCGGGATTTCCCCTGTACTATAACAAGTAAAATCTCCGAACTTAACCCCAGTAATTACCAGAACATTTAAATATTGAAAAACGATATTCATAGTCAAACCACTTTTCGAGGGGTGGATATGTCAATCAAAGTCTTAGCATATCCCAATGGCGATTTTAGACTTGATATAAACACAGAGAGCGTTCCGTTCGGCGAATTTTTAATTACTGCGGATGGAATAGAAAAGTCAGTAGAGGTAGTTTCTACAAAGCCCGTATTCGACACAGGCTCGCCAGAAGTGCCTTATCCCAGCATGTTTGGAATACACAACAGGACAATAATGCGAAATCAAACAATTACGGTATCTAAACTCTATACATATCCGTGCCAGGGTACCGGCGGGCATACAGAGCGAGTAACAGTCTGGAATGATAAGGGAGTTATTGTAGCAGCAAATTGGACTGGCTATACTGGCGATTGGCGTAATATAACGTTTGATGCAATTACGCTCGAAGCAGGAGAAACTTACAACTACTCCATTCACACTGGCTCTTACCCTCAAATCATATATGCACGCACGGCAAATGCAACCGGGGGGAGGGGACAATCACATGCACCCAATTCACAGATGCAAATGGAAAGATATTTTATGATTGGATACATGCCATTATATTATTAATTGAGCCATAATGACAAATTAATTTGGAGTGGGTGAGATGAAGAGGAAGTATATTAATGCAGTATCTTGCAGCGGTCTATTGTTACTCTGTGCGTTCATAGCGTCAGTACCAATTGCAGGCGCAAGCGTAACGGAATTGAATGTCCCCTCTTTTGTTGTACAGGGGGATACATTGTCAATATACGGAAAGGTAGCACCAAACGAAGCGGTATGGTTAGATTCGTCATTCGAGATCTCATTACCTGTTTCGGGTACAGATAGATATAGCGAGGAGTTCCGGGGTATCAATTTTATAGCGGGTGAAAAGAAGATTTCGGCACGCGCAGAAAATATAAAGAATATGCAAATGATGGTATCGCCGTTTACGGCTACATGTAATGGCGAGACGGTTAAGGTTACAACGTGGGCCGGGATACCGGTAATGGAGGCCCCACTGAAAATAGTAAATGGCGTTGTGACGCTTTCCTTTTCTTTTCCTATGGAGAAATCCGGGCTTAAAATAGATATCCCGCCGGGCAAAAAGGATATTAAGATATCCGGCGATGCCGTAGACGGCGCAACTTCAGTAAACCTGAAAATTGCCATTTCTATTAAGTGCATCGCAGATCCCAATGGCGATTTTAAACTTGACATTGATACCGATGGCGTACCGGAAGGTGAATTCTTGATTACTGCCAGAGGAATAGAAAGAACAGTTCAAATTGTTCTCACGGAACCCACGCCAACTTCCACACAGAGATCTCCAGCTATCACGTCTACACCTACTCCCGTTATAACACCAACTATCTCCACAATCCCAATGTCTTCGTCAAGTCCAGAACCTTCATCCAGTTTAAAACCCTCGGCAGTGCCAACAGAAAAATCTTCGGTGAGTCCAACACCTACGCCAACAAAAAAGCCTTCGCCAAGTCCAACGCGACGCCTAATACCGGTATTCGAAGCCCTTTTTGCTATTGCCGGACTCTTTACAGTTGCATATTTAGTGCTTAGATTGAGAAGGAAATGAATCTGCTCAAAAATCGGTAGATTTTTGAGCATAAAATCCGCAAGATATTGAGCAATTACAATAGCTCTTCATCCTGCTCGTAACCACGATCCAATCGTAGTACGAGTTCGGCTTTGTCAATTCCATGCTCAGATAAGTGGCATGTTCTAGCGATGAAACCATGCCCAACCGCAGGATTTTTTGGATGATCAAGCGTCATCGAGAACTCGGCAACTGCTACTAGGATCAAATAAATTGCACAGATGAGATACTGTTTCTGTTTCATCGCTTTCTTCCATTCGCCTTCTTGACTATTGTTATCGTTAAAGTGGTAGGGGTGTTATGAGTGCGAATCAAATACCCTAAAGATATTGCTGGAAATAAAGCTCACTGACGAATTTCTCCTGAAAGTCAGCCTCTTCTTCAAGTTTTACATGCTCGATTCGGTTTGCAATTGATTCTGCATCTACCCGTTTTGTCTTTGATATTAACGCCTGCCGGGCACCTTCCAGAGCGGCATTTCCAATCTTCTTCACCTTTTCCTGCGCCACTGCGGGCAGAAGACCAATACGTATTGCATTCTCAGTGTTTATAAAGTTCCCGAACCCACCAGCCAGAAGGACGTGTTCTATATCATCAAGCTCGATTCCGTATCGCTCCACGAGTGTTTTTATAGCTACTGAAACAGCGGTTTTCGCAAGATTCAACTGATCTATATCCTGTTCTGATAAACTAAACTCTTCGGCTATTATAAATCCCTTCTCATCGCCCAAGAACTTACCCCTACCGTTAATTATTCCGTTGTCCAAAAGCTCAGCCAGAGCATCTATTAATCCGGAACCGCAAACTCCGATAGGTGTGGCATCATCAATCGTTTTGTATATAGCTTCTCCGTCCACTATACTCACGTCTTTTATCGCGCCACTTACACCCCCGATTCCGCACGTTATGCCTGCGCCCTCAAACGCGGGACCCGCAGCACAGGACGTTGCAATCAACCGATCTCGGTTTCCCAGTATGATCTCCGTGTTGGTCCCGATGTCAATTGCCATACTTATTTCATCGCTTTTATATATCTCTGTTGCCAACGTGACAGCTAAAGCGTCAGCACCGACGAAACTGCCGATTAAAGGGAGCCCGTAAACACGTGAGTTCTGATTGGCCTTAAGCCTGAGCTCTTTCGCGGTTTTATTTACCGCGTTTACACTCTGAGGTTCGTAAGGGCTTTTGCCCAGTGACTCAACGGAATAGCCGAAAAAGAGGTCTCTCATTATTGGATTACCGACTACCACCATCTCAAAGACTTTACTTGGGTCTACCATAGCGGTGATCATTTCGTTCACGGCGTTTCTAATTTCTCGTTCGAGCCGGTTCTGACCTGTTCGCGCAAATACTATCCGTGAAATAACATCATTACCGTATTTAGTCTGTGGATTTTCTCTGGATATTACATAAAGCACTTCCCCGCTCTCAAAGTCTATTAGATACATAGCAAGAGTTGTCGTCCCTATGTCTAAAGCGATACCGTATAGCTCGCCAGTATATTCGCCCAGGTTTTCAGACTCGCAAAAGACTTGTTCTCCCTCTATGTGCACGAACGGCTCAAGAGCTATTTCCTTATATTCGCCTGATTCTAAAATGTAATAAATTCTTTTTTGTACTCGCACGTAAATGTGCTCATCGGTTTTCAGAATTCTTGCCTGGCAGGCAAGTCTATGCAGATCATCGTGTATGAATTTCTTTTCCGCTTCTGTCAAATCAGAGAGTGCTCCAGTTGCGTACTCAACTTCGACCAAACACTGACCGCACTTTCCCTCGCCGCCGCATGGGCAATTTATGTCTATTTCCAACTCTTGCAGATAAGAAAGTATGGTTCGGCCCTTAACGAGTTTTGCCTCTTTTCCGTGATCCTTGAATATGATCTTCATGATTTCCATACTAAAGTAAAGTAAACTAAACTAAAATTAAACCTTTGAAGATAATATCTTAATCTATGGGAGATACAGTAGTTGACACGTTGCTTGACGTAAAGAAGAAGAAGATAGAAGCATTTTGCGAAGAGAAGCTGAACAATGGCATAAATGCTTATGAGATCCTAGACGAGCTGAGCGAAGGGCTACGTGAAATTGGGCGCGGATACAAAGAGATATATTTCGACGCTGAACTGATGGTCTCCGGCTGGAACGCGAAAAAGGCATTACAAATACTCAAGCCGCTACTGCAAGAAGAGGTAAAGGCAGAAGAGAAGATAGGTAAAGTCGTTATCGGTACGGTCAAAGGGGATGTGCATGACATAGGGAAAGAGATAGTATCTATAATGCTCGCTTCAGATGGGTTTGAGGTCATTGACTTAGGAACAGACGTGGAAAAGGAAGCGTATGCGAAAAGCGTCCAAGAAGCAGGGGCCGATATTATCGCTATGTCCGCGTTACTCACCACGACAAGGGAATACATGGCCGAGGTCATCCAGTATTTCCGCGAGGCGGAGTTAGAAGTGAAGATCATGGTGGGAGGCAGCGCAGTGAGTGAGGAATACGCAATGGAAATCGGTGCAGACGCATACGGTAAAGACGCTGTTGATGCAGTTAAGAAGGCAAAGGCGCTTATTCAGAACCATTGCTTATAAATTTCATGCCCCTTCAAAACATCCTTTGCCCGTTCTCGCTCTTCTTGATGCCGTTTAATAAATGAGAACATAAGCTCAGCAGCTTCCGACTTGCAGGTATTGCACATTCGTTTCCCGTTTTTGCACTCTTCAAAGAGCTCTTTTATATGCGCGTCCTCGTCTATCAGATGAAACATCATAAGTTCATAGACCGTGCATTGTGCAGGTAACCCGCCAAGTTTCTTCTGCTCTTCTACTGTTACTCGACCGCCAGTCTTCGCCCGTTTCACTTTCCGTGCGGCTTCTTCCGGGGGTTCAGTCAGCGCAATATAGCTTTCTGGAACGCTGGAAGACATTTTACCGCCGGTTAGCCCCTGCATGAATCGATGGTATGTAGCAGCAGGTAAAAAGAACCCATATCCGCGGTATTCCTGCTCCACTGTCCGTACTATTTCCTCTATCTTCTGCATATCTTTATCTATCTCAGTTGCTTCAATGCCAAAGACATCAATGTGCATCTCATATACCTTCTTCGGACCTTCTATTCGGCTCGCAACCGCTTCCAACGCTTCCTTACCCGCTTGCTTCTCCCTTACACTTATATACGGTTTCTGGTCCTTATCAAACCGCTTCTCTACACGGAACATCCTCATTCGCGATGCTATGTCGCGGGTCAGTCGTATATGCGGGTCCTGATCAATGCCAACCGGGATGACAACGGGTTTGGGGCCTCCATATTCGAGAAGCTGCGGCTGTAATATGTCCGCGTTCTGCACCAATACGCTTATCATATGTGATATATTCACATCGCCCGAGAATCCGTATATCGCACTTAGTTCGCTGAAGTTTACCACCTTTCCAAGTTCAAAAGCGAGATCTCGTAGTCTCTTATCGCCCGATTGGAAGTATATATGCCCCTTATCGGGATCGAAACCCAGCGCTACAAGGCTCAAGATGTATTCATTTAGCCCGATTTCCCTGCATTTGCTCCACGGGATGCCCCGGACCGAATGCGATTCCATATCCGCAATGCATGCAAAGGCGTCGCCACCCATACGCTGATGCCAGATGATCTCGTCCATTACCATCTTGCCGCCGAGATGGACTCTCCCGGAAGGCATGAACCCACTCATCACCGCGAATTTAGTCCGTGCATTCATCGCTTTTAGCACTTCTTCATAACCGCGATGCCCGACTATTATGTCTCTTCGCATGTAACGATACGGCTCCTCTATCCTGTCCAGTATCTCCTTGAATCGTGAGATCCCAAACTCGTCAAATAGCCTCGTATAATCCTTTATATCTGCAACACCCCACGGGTCTATCTCTATCATTTCACCACGCTTATTTTATAGTCATGTATTACCGGATTGGCAAGAAGCTTTTTACACATCTCTTCTACTTCATACTTCACTGCATCTCTTTCTTCTTTACCCTCTATTGCTATCCTGAATGTTTTCATTGATTTTACACTATGCACGTTGTTAAAGCCAAGCAGGTTCAACGCTTTTTTCGTGTTCTCTCCTTCGGGGTCGGTAACGCCACGTTTCAGCTTTATTGTTACTTCTACTTCTACGGTCATCTTACATATATTTACTTAGATATACAAGTAAGAATTAAAAAAGATATTACTTGAGTGTTCTTATGGTGAGAATGGGAGAAGAGCGGTAAAAATGAAGGGATTGATACTCTCGGGTGGACATGGCACAAGACTTCGCCCTTTGACTTATTCACAACAAAAGCAGTTGATTCCCATTGCGAATAAGCCGATTTTATTTTATGCTCTTGAGGACGTAATTGAAGCAGGAGCGAAGGAGATAGGAATCATCGTAGGACCCAATAAAGAGCAGGTTAGGGCGACTGTGGAGTCAGAGAACTGGGATGCGGGGATTGATTTCATCTATCAAGAAGAACCAAAAGGATTAGCACATACAATCCTCGTTGCTGAAGAGTTTCTGGACGAACCCTTTGTCATGTATTTAGGTGATAACATATTAAGAGAAGGGATAGAAAAACACGCTAAGAAATTTGAAGAGAACAAAAATGATGCGAGTATAATGCTTACAGAAGTAGAAAATCCGCGGCAGTTTGGTATTGCGGAACTTAATGACGATGGAACAATTAAAAGACTCATAGAAAAGCCAAAAGACCCACCAAGTAATCTGGCTCTGGTAGGCATTTACTTCTTCAAGCCGGTCATATTGGAAGCGTGTAAAAGAATAAAACCTTCGTGGAGGAATGAGCTTGAGATTACTGATGCGATTCAATGGCTCATTGATAATGGCTACAATGTAGGTTGGACAAAGGTAGAAGGCTGGTGGAAAGATACAGGAAAAACAGAAGATATTCTGGAAGCTAACAGGTTGATTTTAGATGGCATCCAAATGAAGAATGAGGGGACCGCGAAGGACTCAAGAATAATAGGACGGGTTATTATTGAAAAAGGCGTAGAGGTTAAAGACAGCATTGTTAAGGGGCCTTCTTTAGTTGGCGGGGGTTGCATAATAAAAAATTCTTATATAGGGCCGTACACAAGTGTCGGGAATAACTGTGTAATAGAAGATACAGAGATAGAAGATTCGATTGTAATGGATAACTCAGAAATATTAGGCGGAGGCAGAATAATTGAGAGTTTGATAGGGAAGGAGGTGAAGATACGAAGGCGAGAAGAATTGCCAAATGGCAGGAAGTTAATCGTGGGTGATGACTCAGAAATAGTAGGCTAAAATGATGAAAATACTTGTAACTGGCGGATTGGGATTCATAGGTAGCAATTTCATACGGCATATGAGCGAAGAAGCGGGCGCTTTTGAATTTGTAGTGATAGATGCCCAGAAATATGGGTCTAACGAGAGCAACTTAAAAGAGTTGGAGTATAAATTTGTTAAAGGCAATATCTGCGATTATGAGTTGATGTCTAAACTTGTTAAGAATACGGATGCGATAGTGAACTTTGCTGCGGAGACGCATGTTGACAGGAGCATATCCAGTCCCTATTCCTTCATAGAAAGCAATGTGATCGGCACCTACACTATATTAGAAGCAATGCGGAATGTCAATTTAGATGTAAAGCTTGTTCATGTGAGCACGGATGAGGTGTATGGCGATATAGAGGAAGGCTCTTTTAATGAGGACAATGGGCTAAAACCTTCTTCCCCGTATTCCGCGAGCAAAGCATCTGCTGATATGTTCGTTTTGGCTTATGTGAGAACTTATGGGCTAAATGCTGCGATTACAAGATGCACGAATAACTATGGCAATTATCAATCTCTGGAGAAGTTAATACCAAAGACAATAATTAGGGCTGAGTTGGATATGAAAGTGCCAATTTATGGTACTGGGAAGAACGTAAGGGACTGGATTTATGTACGAGATCACTGTGACGCCATACATTTAGTTCTGGATGGAGGCGAGAAAGGCGAAATATACAATATCGCAAGTGGGGCGGAGTGGGATAATTTAGCGGTTGTCAATGAAATCCTAGACATAATGGGTAAAACGGATTTAATAGCGTTTGTAGAAGACCGACCTGGACACGATATACGATACAGCCTGGACTCATCAAAAATAGGGCGATTGGGCTTCCAGCCGAAATATGGTTTTAAAGAAGGGCTAAAAGAGACGGTAAACTGGTATTTAGAGAATGAATGGTGGTGGAAGCCGTTAGCAGATGAAAAGTTATTGCATCCAACACCCTGGAAATTGGAGTGGTAAGATGAGGATTTTTATTACTGGTGGAAGTGGATTAGTAGGCAGTAAAATTGCCGAAATCGCGGTTGACAAGCATGAGATTTATGCGGGGTATTGCCATATTAAGCCGGAATTGGGAGTGCCCGTAATGCTCGATTTGGCAAAGGATACTGATTTAGACCAGATCGCCAGGATAAAACCGGAGGTTATCATTCATACTGCTGCACTTACGAACGTTGACGATTGTGAAGCAAATAAAGAGTTAGCGTATACGATAAATGCAGAAGGTACAAGAAGAATTGCGGAGCTGGCAGCCAAATTGGGCGCTTTTATCGTCTATGTTTCAACAGATTATGTATTTTCAGGAGATAAAGGGCGGTATAAAGAAGCGGATGAGCCAAATCCAATAGATTACTATGGCTATACAAAACTACTGGGTGAGCAGTATTGCGATTGCATAGCAAGACCATGTGTTATCTATGGCGCGAAACCCGCGAGTGGAAAGGTTAACTTTGCGTTGTGGCAAATAAAAGAGCTCAAGAACAAAGAAAAGATTAAAATTGTTACCGATCAATATGTGACTCCGACATTAAACACGAACTTAGCGAAGATGCTGCTGGAGATAGCGGAACGAAGACTAAAAGGGATATTTCACTTGGCGGGTAAGGAACGAGTTTCGAGATATGAGTTCGCATTACGAATTGCAACTAAATTCGGACTTGATGAGGATTTGATTTTACCCTCGAAGATGGCGGATATGGACTGGCTTGCCGCGCGCCCGAAGGATTCATCCTTAGATACCGCAAAAGCATCGAGATGCTTGTATGAAAAGCCTTATTATTTAGATACTGCATTAACATTGTTAAAAGAGGAGCTGGAAAAATGCTAAAAGGAATAGAAGTTAAGGTATTGAATAGGTTTGCAGACGAGCGTGGATTTTTTACAGAGCTATTTAGAAGCGACTGGAACGATATAATAGAAGAGGAAATTGTTCAAGCGAACCATTCGATAAGCTATCCCGATATGGTGAGGGCGTGGCACAGACATTTAAGAGGGCAAGTGGATTGCTTTGTAGTGTTGAAAGGAGCAATGAAGATATGTGCATACGATGATGAAGAACTTGATGAAATAGTCTCGACCGGGGAGAATTTGCAATTGGTGAGAATACCCGGTCATTATTGGCATGGGTTTAAAGTAGTCGGAGAAGAGCGGGCATATCTGGTATATTTTGTGAACCGGTTGTATGATTATGAGAACCCTGACGAAGAGCGGAGGCCCTGGGATGATCCAACGATTGTACCAAAGCGAATAAATGGAAGAACTGATGACGAGCGATGTAACAAGTCCTGGGATTGGTTCTATCAACCGTATAAATGAGAATACTTCATCTCACGAAGAAATATCCTGATGCCTTTGGTGGCGATGCCGTTATCGTTTCTAACTTAGAAAGAGAGCAAACAAAGTTAGGGCACAAAATTTCCATTCTCACGCCAAATTGTCCTGAGATTAGAGAGCAAGAGAATGTATTTAAGTTTGGACTGCGAGATAAAGCACCGAACTTAGATAGACTAACAGTACGTAGATTTTTATCTTTATTTATCCTGTTCTTTAGTGGCTTTAAATATTTGGGTAAATTGAAGCCGGATGTAATCCATACGCATTCTGCAGATCTCGGTTTTTTTATCGCTATATCAGCCAAACTATACCACATTCCAGTTGTAAATACATGTCATGGCGTTTCCTTTCCCGACAAGCAATACAGTTTCATAAAGCGATTTGCAGAAAGATTCTTTTTGAAGTACGCCGGATTCAAGAGAATAATTGTAGTTGATAGGAACATTTTGATTTTTTTTGAAGGTGCGGGAATTAAAAATGGCGTATATATTCCCAATGGTGTGGATATAGGGCAATTTGCTAAAGAAGAGGCAGTAATAAAAGCAGATAAAAAAGTCAGGTTCTTGTTTGTGGGTAGATTAGAGGAGCAGAAAGGATGCGGATACCTTATCCAAGCAACAAGGATTTTAAAGGCGAAAACACAAGATTTTGTGATTTTATTGGTGGGTGATGGGTCACAACGTGCGATACTGGAAAATTTAACAGAAGAGAACAATTTGGGGCATTATGTAACATTCTTGGGTAGTGTAGAGGATGAGAAGTTGAGGGAATTGTATTGCACAAGTGATGTATTCATATTGCCTTCCATCTGGGAAGGTTTGCCAGTAACGCTATTAGAGGCATGGTCAGCGAAACTTCCTGTGATTGTTACAACTGTCGGCGCTATTCGGGACATCTGTGTGGACGAAAGGAATGGGCTGGTCGTAAGACCTAAAGATCCGGCGGGTATAGCAGACGCTATGCTGAGACTAATCGAAGATGAGGAACTAAGGATGAGACTGGCTAAAAATGGCGCGGAACTTGTGAGGCATGAATTCTCTTTGGAACGTGTGCTCACGAGCACATTGGAGCTGTATGAGGAAGTAATTATTTAGAATGTAAACCCCGCCAAAACCCAAATGCTTCTATGATATGCCGAACTACGGCTTTATGTGTCCATCTAACCATTGCCGAAATATTGTATCCTCGGCGCCACATAAACCTTAAATCTAAGATACTGACGATTATTGCAAAGAGCGGTATTAATAGCAGATATACATTGTTGTTATCACCAAACACTTGCTTATGCGCGGTGCCGGCGTCGCGATACCGCTTAAAAAGTTCTTTCAAGGAATGGGTATGAGAATGGTAAACCACTGATTTAGGTTCATATGCGATCTTATACCCTGCTTCTAATACCCTTTTTGACCAATCCTGATCTTCAGCCATTATGATGTTTTCAGAAAACGGGAATCTTTTCCATATATCTTTCTGTATGCAAGAACTGATATTAGAAAAGAACACGATTTTTTTTTTATAGGCCTTGTTATATTTTTTATATTCTAAAATCTCTTTAATTTCTTTCTTATCTCCCCATGCCTGGGCGATATAACGAGCTTCAAAAGGGTCGCAATTAGATCTTGGGATGGTTCTGCTGTAAGCACCTGCGATCTCATCATCTGTCCCAATATCATTGAGAAGAAAATCCAACCAATTTTCATCTGCTGGTAATGCATCCTGTGTCAGGTAGACAAGATACTTGCCCGTTGCCAAACGCGCCCCGAGGTTTCTTGTTTTTCCATGCCCAAATTCTTCAGGCTTGATTTTTATTAACCGCACCGGATATTTAGCAATAATATCAAGTGTACTGTCCCTGGAACCAGAATCAATTACAATAACTTCATATTTATAATTCGTTTTTTGTGTGTATATTCTGGAGAGACAGTCATCGAATCCAGCACCTGCATTTTTTGTGGGGATAATAATAGAAATATCTATTTGCATTATGTAACTTTAGTTAATTAATTGTATATAAAGTACAACTTCCATCTACATATTTAATTTAGGACGCAGATTTACACAGATTTACACGGATCCAATTTTTTTCTGTGTTAATCAGTGTTAATCAGTGTCAATAATTTATTTTATTTTGTTTTTTCAACGGTTTACTTTACAGAACTAAAACATTTATTAGCATATAATAGAAATAGAGCTATTAAAAATGTTCAGCTATCTAAAGCAGGTGGATTTGATAAGAACTCTTACAGCATCTGAGTTTAAACTGAGATATAGAGGTTCTTTATTAGGTGTGGGCTGGTCACTATTAAGTCCTTTTTTGCTTGCTATCGTTTTATACTTCGTATTTATTAATATATTCAGATTTGAGGTGGAGAACTTCGCATTTTATTTGTTAATAGGTATTTTTATGTTCCGATTTTTATCCATTGGTACTTCTGTAGGTATGATGTCAATAACAAATAAAGCACATATCGTGACGAAGACATCAATACCGCGAGAAATACCTACTATTACCACTACATTATCCTATTTTTTTAGTTCGTTCATTGAACTGCTCATTTTAATACCTATTTTAGTTTTCTTTGGCGTGAGAATAGGTTTTCCGATATTACTGCTTCCAATTCTTCATATAGTATATTTCTTATTAGTTTATGGCTTGAACCTGTTTCTATCAGCATTTACTGTTTATTACAGGGATTTGACCCAGGTATGGGAAGTGGTAGTAAATATCCTATTCTTTGCGAGTCCAATTGTGTATCCAATAAGCATAATCCCTGCGAATATTATTTCTATTTACATGTTAAATCCAATTACTAGGTTAATGGAGATGTATAGAAGTGTAATGCTTTACAATGCATTTCCAAATGTGATTGATTTTGGCTATGTCCTCATCTTTTCAAGCATAGTTTTTATAGTGGGGCATTTAGTTTTCGGGAGATTGCAAAGAAGATTTGCAGAAGTGATTTGAGATGATAATCGGGAAGAATATATCAAAGATGTTTAAAATTCCAAGTGAAAAGCGGAATACGCTATTCGAGGCAGTAATGGCATTTGTAAAGGGAAGAAGGAGGTATGACGAGTTCTGGGCTTTGAAGAATGTCTCGTTTGAGGTGAAAGAGGGCGAAATCTTTGGTATCACTGGCCCTAATGGCTCTGGAAAGACCACCTTACTTGAGATAATAGCAGATATAATCTATCAAGATGAAGGCGAACTGATAGTTAATGGTAGGATAACACCGATTCTTGCACTTGGCGTTGGCTTCAATCCGGAGTTAACGGCAAGGGAGAATGTCTTCTTGTATGGTGCGCTGATGGGCGTGAAAAGGGGTAGGATGGAAGATAAATATAGTACAATATTTGAGTTTGCAGAACTTAAAAGATTTGAGAATATGAAACTAAAGAACTTTTCTTCGGGCATGAATGCGAGGTTAGCCTTTTCGACCGCGATAGCGACAGAGCCGGACATTTTACTTCTAGATGAAGTATTAGCAGTTGGTGACATAGAATTTCAGAGGAAGTGCATGGCTGAGATAATTAATGTCAATAAAAACGGGACAACGATTGTTTTTGTGTCGCACAGTGTAGAGGCAGTGAGGGATCTATGCGAACGGGCGATGTTTCTGGATAATGGTGAAGTTGCAGCGATAGGGGCTGCGGATGAGGTCGTCAATACGTATCTGAATTCGGTGGCCGAATAGGTCCTTTAGCAGTGTCTTCATATCGCCATACCCTCCTTCAATACTTCTGATATAAAGACATTTTTGTTTACTATCATCTCTCTAAACTCCTCTTCTGTATAACACAAAGGTTCTATTGGCAAATCTGTTAAACCCAGTACGTCTGGGATTCTTTTATGAAACTTATCCTTAAAATCGGCTACTATTACCAAGTCAATATCACTTCCCTCGTTTAAGTCCTTTCTGGCATAAGAGCCAAATACGATTATTTCACTCACCTTGTATTTCACTCGGACTTTCTTCGCCAATTCCTTCAATTTATTATCTATTTCTTTATATATTTCATTACCGCGTCCAATATCAATCCTGCATAGTTTATGCATTCTTCTGCATCCTCCTTCTCATAGTATTCAAACGGTGCTAAATCACCTGCGATACCATTGGGATATCGACTAGGAATATAAACACTATCCAAAACTTTCGCCTCTTTTCTGAATCGCATTAATCCAACTTCCAGGCTCCCTATTTTTTTTACCAATTCATATATTGAATGTGTTATTATTTTTCTGAACCCTTTCGAGTATAAAACAGATTTTAACGCTTTTTCCGCACTTTGTTGTGCTTGAAAGCATGCCCACTCATAATCGCCCGATTCCAGGCTATTTTGCGCACTGGCTAAATCCTTTTCTGCCTGCTTTAGCCATCTCAATGCCTCGGCCATATTTCCACTCATTTAATTACTCCACTTCCTAAATTTATTTTATCATGAACCCAATATTTTTCATTTGTATCTTCTTCTCAAAGATACAATATAAGTGAGGGTATTAAATAAATTTATATGGCTATGCGTATTCTAAATGTTTTCGTAAATAAAAAATAGCTGAAGGAGAGGGATGCACTCACCTAGAGAGAGAAAGAACCGAAAGTTTTTATATGTTCCAACATCTTTATTGAAGGTGATGAATATCAGATGAGGAAAGGCGAAAGAAGGTTTTGGGTGCGATTGTGATTTTGCTGGTTATTGATTCGAGAGTATAGTAAATTGACATAACGAAGCCAAAGAAGATATTTGGAGAGGAAGAGATGATAAAATATCGGATATGTCAAAATGGCGGGATGATTTTGTGATTGAATTTTCATCGCCACTTAAAGAGCGCAGGCGAAAGCTCTTGAATGATGTTTTTGGCATTGATGCAAAAAGAGTCAAGTCTTTCAGCGAAAATGACTGAGGATCGTAGCTGACACTTACGCCTGGATAGAATTGCTTATCGGCAGCGAGAAAGGCAAAAAGGAGAAAGAAGCGCGTGAAAAATGTAGACATTTTGCTAACCAACAACGGGAAGTTGTAAGAATCTCCACATTTATAGCCTGTTCCACACATCAGCCGTAATTTCACGTCCCAGAACCCCTTCCACTTCTCGTATCATCATACGAAGCTGAGGTACGGAATACTCCGCATTTGAAGGAATCGCCAGACGATGCTTCTCATAAACCATAAACTGATGGCGCGTACCAGAAAAAGGACCGTTAAAACCGAGTTTTTTCAATCGCCGTATAAAATCTCGACGCTTACACGGCACCCACCGGCTCATAGCTTGGCTCCTTATTCAGATCAATCGCTGCAATTACTGGTAGAGGATGTCCCAACTTGAGGCCAACGAGGATCCAATCCTCTAGGGTAGAACGCAGCTCGTTCTCACACGCTCGCAACGTTGCTTCAAATGCCACTACTCCCTTGCATTGCGGGATCCGCCCGGCGAATGTGCCATCTTCTAACTTGTCATAAACGGCATATGCCATCGCCTGTTCTACATAGTCGGTTAGAATATATCGCGTTTCCATTTTTATATTAAATAAATTTATATGGCTATGCTTATCTTAAATGTTTTCGTAAATAAAAAATAGAATGATAGAACCGAAGGAAGTAAGAAGAATAGCGGTGGTGTCTTTGTAGTTAAGTTAAGAATAAGAGTTGGAGATTACAGGATACTCTATGAATATCTAACGAAACAAAGAAGCTATTTAGAGAGGTAGAGATGATAAAATATTGGAAGGACGTGGATATATTGGATATGTCAAAACGGCTTGATGATTTTGTTTGTGATTGAAATGATAACACAGCATTATTTGATGGCGGAAGAAAAGGTGGAGCGAGTTAAAGCGTGAAGAAGATCAAATAGTGACTGCTTTAGCATAGGGTCGCATTTGCTTTCTTGATTTGCGTGACTGATATATCTCTATCTAAAGCTTATCCCCTCATCAGCTCGTATTAGTGCTGTTCACAGACGTTATAATCATCGGAAAATATCATAGCAACCGAAAGTTTTATATATTCCTTCCACTATGTATTCTCTCATATCGTAAGTAAAGGGGGCAAATCTCAGATGAAAAAAGGCGTGAAGGTTTTGGGCTTGATTGCAGTTTTGATAGTTATAGGCTCGCTGTTTACGGGCATAGTATCAACAGAGGTGATTGTTGCTGACGTTAACAAAGATATAGCAGCAACAAATGTCAATGTAACACCTACATCGCCTAAAGGTGATCTGGAATTAGTACGCGGTGACGATGAAACAGATACCAGTACCAAGAACAAGACAGAGCGGATAAAAGTGACTCCAATACCAATATCAAAGCCAACGCTGAAACCGAGACCTACGCCACGACCCAAACCAACTCCAACTTCAACACATGATATGGTGGTGACAAATGTCAATACGACTCCTTCATCACCGGATCTCGAGCAACCAACAGTGATCTACGTGACTGTTACGAATGAAGGTGAGCAGCAAGAAGACAACGTGTCTGTTAAGGTTTATGTTGATAGCGCTCAAATAGGCTCAACACAATACATATCTTCAGCGCCTGGTTCGAGCAATACCACGACCTTTTTGTGGTCTCCGACCACTGCAAAGACTTATTCCGTCAAGGGTGAAGTTGAGATTCTAAATGGCGAAATAAATGTTAAGGACAATACAAAGAGTATAAAGGTATGGGTGTCCGCAGTATCAACACCAACACCAACACCAACACCAACACCAACGGCAATTATTGATTCTATAACTACCGACCCAGCGGAACAGGGAACGGATACCGTTTTCTTCACAGGTCATGGGACAGATCCCGATGGTACGGTGGAGGCATATAACTGGAGCTCTAGTATTGATGGACAGTTGAGCACTTCGGCCGCCTTCACCAAACAAGCATCGGAGCTTTCGGTAGGAACACACGCGATTTATTTCAAGGTGCAAGATGATGATGGCACGTGGTCATCTGAGGATACGGAGGATTTAACGATTTATCCTGGACCAGAGTTATCATATTCGCCTGAATCACATGAGTTTGGCGATATGCGCGAAGGAGAAACGGACAACACAACATTTGAACTCTGGAATTCCGGAACAGACACACTTACCTATTCTCTAAGAGAGACCTGTGATTGGCTGGAAGTCCATCCAACAAGCGGCTCTTCTACCGGAGAACATAATAGTATAACGGTTGACATGGACACAACGGGCTTATTTGAAGGTTCTCATACAGGCGATATTACAATTAATTCGAATGATGGAAGTGGAACGTTCACCGTCATGGTAAATGTGATGCCATGTCATTGTGGCAACAAGGGTGTGAATCCAACGAGTTGGAGTACAACGCTAAATTGTGGTGAGTCGGATAGCCAGATCGTTACTGTTTCTGCAAGTGACTGCATTGTTAACGGTGTGACAGTGAGCAAAGTATCCGGTCCAACCTGGCTCAGTGTGAGCCAAACGGATCTTGGCGACATAGCCTCCGGCTCAAGCGAGACTTTTACGGTAACTGCAGCTCCACCAGCGGGCACCAGCAGCGGCGATTACCCATATACGATCAGGGTGAGCAATACCTGTGGAAGTCCGTCATCGAGGGATGTAGCAGGGAGGATAAAGGTGAATGAGAACGCAGATGGCCAAACAGATTATTGGGCTGTGATTGTCGGTGTGGCTGACTATACGGGCACATCGTATGATCTTGCGTACACTGATGATGATGCTATTGACATGTACAATACGCTGCTTTTAAGTGGTGATTATTGGCAACCCGATCATATAAGGCTTTTGCTTGACAGTGAAGCAGATAAAGCGGGTATTTTAACAGCCTTTAACTGGCTGGATGATAACGAGGACCCGGATGACGTGGTATTGTTCTTCTTCTCTGGTCACGGTACATACGATATTGATGACGATGGCGATGAACTCGATGGCTACGATGAGTTCTTCTGTCCGTACGACTTTAACAATATAAGAGACGACGAACTAGATGCAGAACTCGATAGACTTGGATCAACGTCCATAGCAGTCATCATGGACACTTGCTTTGCTGGTGGAATGACAAGAGATAGCAGTGTAAAAACGCTACCTAAACAAAAAGTCGAACTTACTGATGGTTTTGCCAAAGACATTCAGAGTACAGGAAGGGACATGGGCGATGCTGGGCGTGTAGTGCTAATGGCATGTGACGACGATGAATATTCATATGAAATCTATGAGTTAGAGAACGGTCTCTTTTCATATTACGTTATTGAGGGACTCCAAGGATGTGCTGATGCAGAAGGGAATGGAGACAATATCTGTTCAGCGGAAGAAACGTTCGTGTATGCAGAGCCGCGGGTTCTAGATATTATATCAACGCAGCATCCGCAATTGTATGATGGATACACTGGCGAGCTCCCTATTACAAGACCTCCGTGTCCAGAGTTATCATATTCGCCGGCATCACATGATTTTGGCGATATGTGCGAAGGAAATACGGACAGCACAACATTTGAACTCTGGAACTCAAGAACAGGCGCACTAACATATTTTTTGAGTGAGAGTTGTGATTGGCTGGAAGTCCATCCAACAAGCGGCTCTTCTACTGGTGAACATAATACTATAACAGTTGACATGGACACAACGGGCTTATCTGAAGGTTCTCATACATGCGATATTTCTATTAGTTCAAATGGTGGAAGTGGAACGTTCACAGTCACAGTGAACATAGTAGCAGCAACAGGGTCTATCTCAGTCACTTCTACTCCTTCTGGTGCCACTATATACCTCGATGGCTCATATATAGGGGGACAAACACCCTACACTATTACTAATGTCCCTGCCGGCACGCATACGCTCAAACTTACCCTTGGAGGATACTATGATTGGTCAAGTAATGTAGGGGTAACCGCTGGTGAAACTTCTTACGTTTATGCAACACTAAGTCCTATTCCTCCACAGCGCACAATAACATTCTATACGGATCCTACTGCTGGAGGAACAATAACCTTTGATGGCTCTATTTACAGCAATGGACAGAGTACAACAAAGACAGATGGCACTTATTCTGTATCTGCAAATCCCGCATCTAACTATGAGTTTAATCACTGGTCTACAACCGATGGTATGAGCGTAGCAAATCTATACTCTCAGTCAACTACCGCGACTGTTAGTGGTGATGGTACTATAAAAGCATGGTTTGACTACTACATTCCGTGTCCAGAGTTATCCTATTCCCCAGCATCACATAACTTTGGCGATAAGTGCGAAGGAGAAACGGATAGTGCAACATTTGAACTCTGGAATTCCGGAACTGGCACTCTTACTTATTCTCTGAGTGAAAGCGGTGGCTGGTTGAATGTCTATCCAATAAGTGGCTCTTCTACCGGGGAACATGGTACTATTACAGTTGATATTGACACAACAGGATTATCTGAAGGTTTTCATACCTGTGACATTACAATTAGTTCAAATGGGGGAAGTGAAACTTTCACCGTTACGGTAAATGTGGTGCCGTATCCAGAATCATTATGGACATACATGGTCTATCTTGATGGAGATAACAACTTAGAAGGAGCAGGAATTGATGACTTCCTGGAAATGTCTTCTGTCGGCTCTACCAGTGATGTGAATATAGTAGTGCAATTTGACCGAATACCGGGCTATGACACTTCATATGGTGATTGGACGGGCTGTAAGCGATTCCATGTAACATACGGGATGACACCTATGCCAGCGAATGCACTAATAGACCTTGGAGAATGTAATATGGGCGATCCCAATACATTAAGTGATTTCGTGGATTGGGCAATGACTAACTTTCCTGCTGATAATTACGCCCTGATCCTATGGAATCACGGTGATGGCTGGAGATCCATAAATACGTGGGTTCCGTGGGCGGCTGACATAAAAGACGCGAAAGATGCTGGATTGAGTCGCGGGATTTGCTGGGATTTCACGAATGGTAGTGACTCTCTCACCCTGCAAGAAACCGAAGTAGCCTTGACGGGTAAATATGTCCAACTGCTTGGTTACGATGCCTGTTTGATGCATATGATTGAGGTAGTATATCAAGTGATGGCTAATGCAGGCGTAAGTGTTGGCTCTGAGGAGGTGGAACCGTGGGATGGATGGCCGTATGATACGATACTCGCGGATTTGACGGTAACGCCAACAATGAATGAGGACGCGTTAGGTATGGTAATCGTTGACCGTTACATGGCATCATATCCAACGTACAATGATCTAACGCAATCTGCCATGGATAATAGTGCATTGCCAAATTTAGTTGCAGCAGTTGATAACCTTGCACAAGCATTAATGACGGAAATCAATGGGGGTCATGTGGCAGATGTACAAGAAGCTAGAAACGCAGCAGCAGAAATTTATTATAACTATTACATTGACCTATATAATTTTGCCGAAATGGTGGATACATATGTTCCAGGTGCTAGAACACAGGCGCAGGCGGTGATGAATAGTATGGGGGTTGCTGTGTATGAGGAGGCGCATGGATTATCCGTACCAAATGATCATGGATTATCCATATACTATCCGCGAGTAGAAGGTGATTATTTAGCCTCTTATGACAATACTGCATTTGCTATTGATACCCAGTGGAATGAATTCTTGAAGAGATATTACGAAGGCCCTATATGTGAAGGCACTGCTACCAGTTGTGGCATCTACCCAAATTGCGAAAATTGCAATGAAGATGATGGTTGCTATCTGTATGGTAATGGTTGCGAAGAAAGGAATTATTATTGCGTTAGCAATGACGAGGGTTGTGACTATACTTACTCAAATAGGCATACTGACGAGTGGATAGATACCGGTAACACAAGATGGATAGACGATCCAGAGAATGACTGCAAGGAGAAGAAGCAGAAGGAGCAGGAATACCACGATTACACGTGTTCAGATGGTACTTGCACGTACAGCGTCACGGATACGCAATGGATAGACACAGGAGATACGCAGAACAAGCCAGAGGGGACTATATGCGGTTGCACCGCGAATAACACCCTTAAGACATGTTATGAGGGTACTTGTACAGATACCGGAATTTGCAACTCGACTAATTGCAGTGCGGATGTTGCGTGCGATGGCAAGGAGCCAGGGGAATCTTGTGGTCCTGGTAGAATATGCAATTCTACTTGCAAATGTGTTGACAAGCCAGAGTGTGAAGGCACAAATACCAGTTGCGGCATTTACCCGAATTGTGAAAACTGCACGGAAAAAGATGGTTGCTATCCGTATGGTGATGGGTGCGAAGAAAGGGACTATTATTGCAAGAGCAATGAAGTGGGCTGTGACTACACACACTCAAATAGGCATACTGACGGCTGGAAGGATACAGGTAAGACGAGATGGGTAGACGATCTGGAGAATGACTGCAAGGAGAAGAAGCAGAAGGAGCAGGAATACCACGATTACACGTGTTCAGATGGTACTTGCACGGGCAGCGTCACGGATACGCAATGGATAGACACAGGAGATACGCAGAACAAGCCAGATGGAACTATCTGCGGTTGCACAGCAAGTAATACACTAAAAACATGTAAGGATAGTATTTGTACAGATACAGGAATCTGTGACTCAACCACTTGTGGTGCAGATGCTGCATGTGATGGTAAAAGACCAGGAGATTCTTGTGGTGGTGGAATATGCGATTCTAATTGCAAATGTGGAGGGCAGGCGGTAGGGGAGGACTATGGTGTGTTCAGTGGTGGTCTTTGGTTCGTTGACACTACTGGAGACCATGCGGCAGATGACGTCTTTGGCTATGGTTTCGCTGGTGCCGCACCACTCGTTGGAGACATCGATCAGGATGGCACCGATGACATAGCCATTGTCGGTGCATACGGTGGGAATTATAGATGGTTCGTTGATACGAATGGGGACCATGTAGCAGATGAAGAATTTTGGTTTGGATTTGAAGGTGCAATACCATTGGTTGGGGACATTGATCAAGATGGAACAGATGACATAGCCATTGTCAATGCATACGGCGGGAATTATATGTGGTTCGTTGATACGAATGGGGACCATGTGGTAGATGAAGAATTTTGGTTTGGATTTGAAGGTGCAATACCATTGGTTGGGGACATTGATCAAGATGGAACAGATGACATAGCCATTGTCAATGCATACGGCGGGAATTATATGTGGTTCGTTGATACGAATGGGGACCATGTGGTAGATGAAGAATTTTGGTTTGGATTTGAAGGTGCAATACCATTGGTTGGGGACATTGATCAAGATGGAACAGATGACATAGCCATTGTCAATGCATACGGCGGGAATTATATGTGGTTCGTAGACACGAATTTCGACAAGACGGCTGATCAAGTCTTCTGGTTTGGATTTGCAGGTGCCACACCCCTTGTTGGGGACATCGGATAACGTCAATCTATCAAAATATCGGCAAATGCGACAGACTCGAATCCAATCACGAGTCTGTTGTGGTTTATTTTTTGCATGCTGATTTCATCGGGCGATTGATTCTTTGAGCGGACTTACAAATTTTATCTGTGTAGGGATGATCAATAGTTCTGGAAACATACAAAAAGGCCATCAAATATTACACATTGGTGTGTATTTATATATAAAAAGAAATTATATGAAATAAGAGTGTAAGACCTCAGGCGCTTTTTTCTAGCAGGCGTCTCTTGGCTGCCTTGTGTTGAAAGAAGAGAAGGTTATTTTAAATGAATGTTTATTCTATTGATCATAAGATACGTGGTGGACGGCCTCTAGGAAGAGAAAGATATGAAAATAGTGGTGAATAATTCGTCTGACATAAATTCGATAGACTTTATCGCTGCGCTTAAGGAATACCTGAAAGGGGCAGAGGGTACGTGGTACTACGATAAAATTTATGGTGCCCATACAGATATTTCCCGTTTTTTTTAATTGGATAGATTATATCGAGCGTTTTGAAAAGGTTACTGGATTAAAGGCTTTGGACATTGGGTGTGGGTCTGGAGGTATGCCACTAGCTATGTTGAAGCGTGGTACCTCCGAAGTCTGGGGGGTGGAAGTCGATAAAAACCTTTATGACCTTTGCAGTATTCGATTTCGGAATGTCAATGCTGCAACGGTTCATTTAGTTGATGGTAAAACACTGCCGTATCATAAAAACTCTTTCGACATCGTTACCAGTATCCATGTACTAGAGCATGTCGATGATATTGAAACTTTCCTTTCCGAGATTTTTCGTGTGTTAAAACAGGGGGGGACTGGGATGCTCGAATGTCCGAATCGAACTTTTCCAATAGAACCTCATAACGAGATCCCCTTCATCACGTACCTTCCTAAAGGCATTGCTGATATTATCTGTGCTAATTTCCTCGCAAAGCTACCTATTTTTAAGCAAGACCTCAGACTTCGTCTCAAAAATGTGAAGAGTTTCAATCACTTCATTTCCACAGGCACACTCGTAAGTACTGTCAATAAACGCGGTGGGTCCGTTCTACTAAAAAATCCAGGAGAAAGATTTTTGGCGGAGACAAAGATCTCAAGAAGCCTATTAATATTTTTTGAAAAGAGACCGAAATTGCTGGTGCTGAGTGCCTACTGGTTTTCAAAGAATGCACTGCTAATATTCAAGAAATAATTAGATGATTTTTCTACAACCATTATATTTATGTGGTGTATATATATTATTATACAAGATATATACTGTTAGGGGTGTGATGAAGGGCGAAATGTTAGAAAAGTCCAGTGATTGGTATTTTGAAGAGTGGGAATCATCAGGAACAGTGCTATATTATTTACATTCTGAGATCTATAAAGGACAGAAGTTATGAGAAAGGAAAATATATTCGAGCTTCCCTTTGATATGTATCAACGTTATAAGGACATTCAAATTATAGTTAAGAAGTTATATGGGCATGAAAAAATACGAGTTTTAGATGTAGGCGGAGAAAATAACCTGATACGTAAATTTATTCCTGATGCAGAATCATATTATATCAACAGCATAAACGAAAAGACATCTAATTTTATTAGAGGCAGTGGCGTATATTTACCTTTTAAAGATTCCGCTTTTGATATAGTCGTTACAGCCGACACTATGGAACATATCAAGCCAAAAGATAGAGACCAATTTATCGCTGAACTTATAAGAACAAGTAAGGATAATGTAATAATCATAGCACCATTTGATGGTGGAATGACCTCGTTGGCGGATAAATTCCTATACGAAGTCATCCTTCAATTGTTAGGGATAGAACATCCTGCACTAAAAGAACATATTACTAATGGTCTGCCCAAGCTACAAGAGGTAACAGCCACACTTAAAAAATTAAAGGCGGAACATATCTTTTTTTCTAGTGGCAACATACATAATTGGTTGGCTATGATGGTGATAAAACATTATTTACTATCTATACCATATTCTGAACAATTACATAAGTATGTGGATAGTTTCTATAATCAGAACTTCTATGAATTTGATCATTCATCACCGAGTTATCGAAAAGTGTTTGTGATCTCTAAAAAAGGATTAAAACAGGATTTTATCAAAAATGAGTTTGAGATAACCGAGAGTGAAACAACAGATGTTACTATGCTAAAGTTCTTCGATACGATTTCTGTTTTATCTAACATTTCTATGGTTAAACAACTTCACGTGAAAGAGAAACGCATACAAGAGGTTGAAACAGTTTTAGGAGAGAAAGAGAGTCTAATAATAAAACAAAATGATCATACCAGAAATCTTGAGAAAGTGCTGGAAGATAGGGAGAAGCACATAGCGGATGTTGAAACAGTTTTAGGAGAGAAAGAGAGTCTAATAATAAAACAAAATGATCATACCAGAAATCTTGAGAAAGTGCTGGAAGATAGGGAGAAGCACATAGCGGATGTTGAAACAGTTTTAGGAGAGAAAGAGAGTCTAATAATAAAACAAAATGATCATACCAGAAATCTTGAGAAAGTGCTGGAAGATAGGGAGAAGCACATAGCGGATGTTGAAACAGTTTTAGGAGAGAAAGAGAGTCTAATAATAAAACAAAATGATCATACCAGAAATCTTGAGAAAGTGCTGGGAGACAAAGAGAAACAGATAGCAGACCTTGAAAACGTTTTAAATCAAATATATAATTCAAAACTCTTTAGAATATACAATAAAGTAGTAAAAATAAAAAGAACCGAGTGATTGGTATGGAAACACCCTTAGTATCCATCGTGGTTATATGTTGGAATAACAAAAGATATTTGGAGGATTGTCTATCCTCTGTCCTCTCACAGACTTATCCAAACCTAGAAGTGTTTTTAACAGACAATGCTTCTTCTGATGGCTCCGCGGAATATGTAAGACAGAATTTTCCTACTGTTAAGGTGATTCAAAATGAGAGGAATCTTGGTTTTGCTGAAGGAAATAATGTCGCAATGAGGCAGGCAAAAGGGAAATATATAGTTACATTAAATCCGGATACAAAAGTAGATGAAAGATGGATAGAGGAATTAGTAAAAGTAGCCGAAAAAGATGATCATATTGGTTCTTGTGCATCAAAAGTACTTTTTTTAAATAATCAAAAAAGAATTGATTCTGTTGGAGAGCTTATTTTAAGAACCGGTGATGCAATGGGAAAGGGCTTTTATTCGATAGACCGTGGACAATATGATGAACAAGAAGAAATTTTTGGCGTGACCGCAGGTGCAGGATTTTATAAGAAGAGAATGTTGGATGAGATCGGATTATTTGATAAAGATTTGTTCACCTGGTATGAAGATGTTGATTTAATGTGGAGAATGCGTTTAACTGGATGGAAGTGTATATACGTCCCATCAGCCATAGTTTATCATCACCACTCAGGAACTGTTGATGACCTGAATCCAATGAAAATATATTATTTGCACAGAAATAGGCTTTATGTCATATTCAAAAATTATTCTTTACGGTTACTGAAAAAATTTTCAAAAATAATTGCTAAAAGCGAGTTTCTTTTTTTTAAGCAATGCATTAGAGAAAAAAATAAAGCTGGAGTTAAAGGGCAGATATCAGCAATCCTTAACGTGCCCAAAATATCAATTAAACGATTGAGAGCACCAAAAAAACAGATCTCTTTTAGAGAGTGCATAGAATGGATTGAGAAAAGTGAAAAACATTTCATAGAATCAAAAGGCCCAGAAGGAGTGAATGAATATTTTGAAGATTTAAAAAAGGCAAATGAGGGGCCACCGGAATAGATTTTAAAGCGGTTATGCATCTCATTTGAGAATTTTTAAGATTGTTTTTTCATATTCTCGGACCGATTTTTCCCACGTAAATTTTTTTGCATTTCTTTTTGCATTAGCCCCCATTTCCATTCTTAAATTTTCATTCTGTGCTAATAAACTTATAAATTTGATAAAATCCGCTTTAGACGAGACTAAAAATGCACTCTTTTCGTTCTCCACAATCTCCGGATGAGCTCCTATCTCATACGCTACGGCTGGTTTTCCAAAATATTGGGCCTCACCAAGGGGTAGATTGAAACCTTCCCATCGTGTGGCAGTAACATACACATCACAACTTGAAAAAATTATTGGCATTTCTTCTACTGGTGCATTTATGTAGGGGATTACTCCATGCCTCCGCAAAAACCTTACATCATCTTCATTACCTAACCCTACCATTAACAGTCTGACCTTTTCATTTTTGCTTTTAACATGATCATATATATTAACTAATTCAATTACCCCTTTATAAGGTTGGCCTTCGGGTGTGAGCCTTCCCACGTATAATAACAATATATCATCCTTCGCAACCCCTATTTTATCCCGAAATTCTATACTTCTAGAATTATTGACCTCAGGATAGTGATTAACTCCATTATAGATTACTTGTACCCTCTTTCTAAGATGGTATGGATATTGTTTTTTCAAAAAATTTGAGATGGTGCACAATTTATTAGCGAAATTGAAATAGATATAGTTCTGGGTTAGCGTAATATACTTTATATTTAATTTTGTAAGTAACGAAAAGCCAGCGATATTTGGAAGACCATGATCTAACATAATACATGGCTTGTGCGACAACAATAGTGACGAATAGTAAGGAAAAGTTTCGCAGATGAAGAGATCGTTTGAATCATCTTTCAATTTTCTGAAAGTATGAATTGAATTGATCTCCCAAACAGGGAAATATTTTTCCGGTGGTGCTAAAACACGTTTAATCTCATAACTAATATCTTTATACGTTTCATCGCTTTCACAGCAATACACTATGACCTCATGTCCCTTATTCACTAAACCCTCTGCTACATTGTGAACCACGACATCTACTCCGAATCCACTACGCATTCTTTGCGTCAAAAACCCGATTTTTACCATTTTCAATCATTTTTTTGTTTTTTCAATGATATACCTGACACTGCCAACAATACAAACCCTCAAAAAGAGTATAAACAATTTTCATTGTCACACCTAATCTCGTTTTTTTCTAATTGTTTTAAGCATGTATTCTCTCACTCTTCTTGCTGTTTCAACAGGACCAAACTTTTTAAATATAGTCCCTGTTCTAATAAGGAATCGTAGTCGCGTCTTTTCATCTGAATCTATCCCTTCTGTTTCTAACATTAGTTTATGCTCTTGTAAGGTGTCAACAGCAGAAAGAACAGTTTTTCGGGCAAACTCATTTTTTCTATCTTCTGCAATGTGCGGATTCCTACAGAATTCATCAAGAGGCTTTATGGTATTACTCCATGTTATCACCTTAGCAAGCTTTTTTGCATTTTCGGACATTCTTTTCCGTTTCTTCTCATCGGAAAGAAGTTCAACCATAATTTCCGCTAACTCATCGGGATCCTCAGGTTTTACGATTTCTCCACAACCATATTTTTTTATGAGTTCACTAATCTCGTCTCCTCCTGTCGTGATTATAGGTAAGCCACCCCAAATATAATTTATTACCCGGGTTCTAAATGAAAGTTCGGTTTCAAGATGTACGGGATGCGTGTTAACTGCTAAATCAGCCTCTAAAAAATAATTCTGCATCTCATACCATGGCACCCATTGATCAATAAAGAATATATTTTTATTCAACATCCCAATCTTTTTTACAAGCTTTTGTGTTTTATAATAACTCTCTGGTGGAGCATGCATCCTCGGATGTTTTCCGCCCATAAATATTAACCTAGCATTCTTTACTTCTGTTACAACTTTTTCCATAGCTTTTACTAACGTAATAGCATCAAACCAGGGATAGATACCACCGGTCCATAAAATAACCAAATCATTTTCATCAACGATTTTCCCTTTTAATACGTTCCGTTCATGAACAGGCTCTTCTTCCGGAACTCCAAAAGGGACTATGTCTACCATTTTTTTGTTGTACGTTAAGGGGTTAATCTTTCCAAGCACATTAAGTATTCCAACATAGTAATATTTCTGTCTTTCAGTTGCACAAACGAAGAAATCGCCCCGTTTTAGTAAAGGAACCAGTGCACTGAGATGATTAGAAAACAAAAGTAAATTTTCCTTCTCACTGTAAATAAGGCTATTTATACCCTCTATCAGGTTAGGATCATACGCATCAATGATCGTTGGAAGATCATCTCGTACAGATTTTATATAAAGAGAAGAGAATTCTGCAAGACCTAACCCCTGAGGAACTATTACGCAATCTTGCTCGTTGCAAATCTCGCCAAGGTTCATTTTATCCCAGATATTCCAATCAATAATATTAAATTCCTTGATTTTCTCGTTATTGTAATAGATTTTAGGGACTGCTATTGTTATCTCATGACCTTTTCTGTGCAAGGCTCTTGCAAGCTCAAAACTTCTAATACCCGGTCCCGCAGCTAAATTTTTACCTACGGGAATAGTATCGGGTGAAATCACCAGTACTTTACTCATTTTTTAAGCATCCTAATATCCAAATGTAATTTCAATATTAAATAAACAATTGTACCCAGTAATAGAAAGTAGAAGATGAAAAATAGCATATCTTGTTGCATTCGATGCAGGAAATACGACGCCACATTTGACATATCCGACTTACGATATCTCCTAAATGACAAATCACCTTCCATTGGCTCATGATTCTTGTATGCGGAACCTGCTTTATAGACATCTTTAGTACAATGCCTTATTGTTATAGCGTTACCTGGGGCCGAGTTGGGTGACTCTATGAAAAAATAATAGGATATATTCTCCGAATCTGTAATTGGGGGGAAACTAAACCGATGATATTTATTATCAGCGATTTTAGCAGCATTTACTCTAATAGTTACTATATTTACTGTTGAATTAGGCGATGATCGTAAATGGAATATTACATCATGAGTATTTGTTCGCATATATGTAGCCATGTTGATTTCAATTGCATTTAAGTTTGCATGCTGGGAAATAAATGTTTGCCCCACAGTGGGAATTCCAGAAATTTCACCGACTGGTTGATTGACTTTATCTTGCACTAGACCAATGTAGCTTCCGCCACCAAGTATGATTGCGGATAGCAATAGACTAAAGAGTATTAAAACAGGGATAATTAAGCTAAATTCTGATGGCATGATCTCATTATTTTGTCCATATACTAAATTTTGTGTACATATAGAGTTCTTGAAAGTTAAATATACCAGACCTACGGATATAACTATGAAAAGACTATAGAATATACCAAGAAGTTTATTATATGGGTAAATCGAGGATATGATCTCATTCATGCCTTGAAAATCATTAAAAATTGGATTTATTGGAGAGAATAACCCGGCACCAAGAGAATTACCCCACCCTAGGATATAAAAGGAGAAAAATGCAATCTGGACAAAATAAAGTTTTAATGGTTTATGATATTTTACTACTGCTAATATTACAAAGGGCATTATCCATGTATACCATTGCGGGAGCCATAATGCTGATATGTAGAGCAAAGTAACTATTGCAAAGCAGTATTCCCAGATTACATCAAATGATTGCTTTTTCTCTATGTATATAAGGTAAAACAATATTGCGAAATAGACCACTAAAAATATGTACATGTGTGTACTTCCGATATCAAAAAAAAATCAGTATGTATTGGCTACCTCCACCCAACAAAAAAATGATATTGATCTGGCAAAAGGTATAAGCAGGATTATATAAGGACCAAATCCGAATGTAGCAAGTTTTAGTGGTTTTATA
Organism: Candidatus Methanophaga sp. AG-394-G06; assembly: GCA_009903405.1. GTDB lineage: Archaea > Halobacteriota > Syntropharchaeia > Alkanophagales > Methanospirareceae > Methanophaga. The sequence continues at coordinate 865 of PRCZ01000015.1, read as the reverse complement.
AGATTTTTGTTTCCCAATACAACAATTATAACTGGCAATAGCAACAATGGAAAATTTTTAAAACATGCCCCACCCTTATACCTAATGCTAAAACAGATAGGATAGCATCGAAATTGATAGTATTATCAGAAGAATTAGCAGTATTGGATATACTTTTCTTGCATAATGTAATGCAAATATCACAAAAAATGTGGGGATTATATCTATTTGCCCAAAGATGTATGAAATATAAATCACTATCGGATTTAATATCCAAAGTGCAAAGGCAAACTCTTTGTGATGATTATCAACCAATTTTAGGATTGAATATCCGCTCAACAAATCCAACACTAAATAGGGCATTTAAACAAAAATATCAATCTATTTAGGTTTGATATACTCCTTGTAGAATCCCAATTAGTAATATTTAATAAATGTAACTGCTCAATAATAAAATATTGCAAAATCACAAAAAAATAACTCGCGACAGCCACGATACCTCAAAAGATACGAGACTGCCGCTATTTTGATGGATCGACTTTATCCGATGTTCCCTACCAATGGTATGGATCCTGCAAATCCAAACCAAAATTCTTCATCTGCCACATGGTCTCCATTCGTAGCAACGAACCATTTATAATTCCCTCCGTATGCACCGATTACTGCTATGTCATCTGTTCCATCCTTATCGATGTCCCCAACCAAAGGTATGGCACCTGCAAATCCAAACCAAAATTCTTCATCTGCCACCTGGTCTCCATTCGTATCAACGAACCACTTATAATTCCCGCCGTATGTACCGATTACTGCTATGTCATCTGTTCCATCCTGATTGATGTCCCCAACCAATGGTGTGGCACCTTCAAATCCAAACAAAAATTCTTCA
>PRCZ01000014.1 GCA_009903405.1 Candidatus Methanophaga sp. AG-394-G06 | reverse complement strand
AAGCTTACAACAAATATACAGGTCAGTTTGAAAATCTGGAACCGGTGCGTCTAAGTGTGGCAAAGGATAAAAAGGGGAATCCATTAGGGTTTTATAATTATTCAAAATACGATTTTAAGGCGTTGCTTGAAGACCCGGAACATATTGAACAGAACGTAATGCATTATCTTGACTGTTTTAGCAGCAATGTTCAAGATATTTTTGAGAACTTTAAAATTAAAGAGCGTATCAGAGAATTGGCTAAAGCAGATCTTTTGTTTCGACTAATCAAAAAATTCTCAGAATCAAAAGTTGACCTCCATCCGGATATTGTTTCTAATCATGAAATGGGAACTATTTTTGAAGAGTTAATAAGGAAGTTTGCAGAGCAGTCAAATGAGGAAGCAGGAGAGCACTTTACTCCCAGAGATGTTGTTAACGTAATGACCAGGTTAATTTTTGTTGAGAATGGCGAGAATCTGAAACAGAGGAATATTATCAAAACCGTGTATGACCCTGCCTGTGGTACAGGGGGGATGCTCACAAGTTGTGAAGATTTTATCATGAGCATAAATAAGGAAGTTGATGTTGTTTTATTTGGACAAGAGGTTAATCCAGAGATTTATGCCATTTGTAAGGCAGATATGCTAATGAAAGGAGAGAACGATAAGAATATCCGGGGTCCTTCCAGCACGCTTTCAAAAGATCAATTTCCTGATGATAAATTCGATTTTATCATTTCTAATCCTCCTTACGGCAGAAAATGGGAGCAGGATGCAGAAGCAGTAAAAAACGAAGCTGAAAGGGGGTTTGGAGGAAGATTTGGTGCAGGACTACCGCGGATAAATGACGGGCAGTTGTTATTCTTGCAGCACATGATTTCTAAGATGAAATTAAAGGAAAAATCACGAATTGCTGTGATTACAAACGGCTCCCCATTATTTACTGGAGACGCTGGGCAGGGAGAAAGCGATATAAGAAAATGGATGATTGAGAATGATTTTGATTTCGTTGAAGCAATAATTGCATTACCCGATCAATTGTTTTTCAATACGGGCATCCATACATATATTTGGGTATTGACTAATGAAAAATCTTCAGAAAGAGTCGGCAAAATACAGTTGATTGATGCTACTTCCTTCTCTAAAAAAATGCGGAAAAGTTTAGGGAATAAAAGGAATTATCTCTCTAGCGAGGATAATAAGGAGATTGTTGTGTTGTATGACAATTTTGAAGAAAACAAATATTGTAAAATCTTTGATAATGAAGTATTTGGCTATACTAAAGTTATTGTTGAAAGACCTTTGCAGTTGAATTATCAAGTCGCAGAGGAAAGGCGTGAGGATCTTTATTCTGTTAAAGCATTTGCGAAATTAGCAGAAAGTAAGAAAAAGAACCCTGATTTGAAATTGAAAGAAGAAGAGGAAGGCAGGAAGAAACAAGAAGAGATTAATAATGCATTAAAAGCGATTGGAAACAATTTATACAAGAGCTGGGAAGAGTTTGAATCCCAAGTTAAAGAAGCGTTGAAAGGATTTGATTTATCACCGATTTTCATTAAAAACATTATTCTTGCTTTGTCTGAGCATGACGATACTGCGGATTATGTTCTGGATAAAAAAGGCAATAAGTTGCCGGACCCTAATTTAAGAGATTCTGAGAAGATTCCGTTAAAGCAGGATATTGAAAAGTATTTTGAAAAAGAGGTTAAGCCTTATTATCCTGATGCCTGGATGGACAGGAAAAAGGACAAGGTTGGCTATGAGATTAATTTTACTAAGTATTTTTATGAGTATACGCCTCCAAGAGCTTTGGAAGAGATCGAGAGCGATATAAAAGAGGTTATCGGGGAGATTCAAGGATTATTTGGAGAGGTGTAGTAGAATGGATGATAAAGATTTTGAACTTATCCTGAAAACAGGCGAAAGTTTCTTTGTGGAATTTAAAGAGGACGTTGATAAAAACATTGCAAAAGAGATGGTTGCCTTTTCCAATTCTCAAGGTGGTAGAATTTTTATTGGAGTAACAGACAGCGGCGAAATAAAAGGAATAAAAGTCACAAATAAGCTTAAATCCCAAATATTTGATATTGCACGAAATTGCGAGCCACCTATTGAAATCAAGCTATCTGCATATAAAAACAGGATATTAGTTCTTGAAGTGCCAGAGGGCGACAAAAAGCCTTATTCGTGTTCACAAGGTTTCTTTATAAGAAATGGTCCAAATTCACAGAAACTTTCAAGAGATGAGATTCTCTCTTTTGCTTATACCGAGGGTAGATTAACATTTGACGAGCAGATAAATGAAGACTTTATCTATCCAGATGATTTTGATAAGCAAAAATTTAGTGATTATCTGAAAGAAGCGAAATTAACAGATATTACTGATGATGAATCGCTGCTTACCAATCTTGGTATTGCTAAGAAGGTAAAAAACAAAATTTTGCTGAATAATGTAGGAATATTGTTTTTTGCCAAAAATCCCGCGAAATTCTTTATGACCTCAAAAGTTGTTTGTGTGGAGTATCAAACAAATGACAAGGTAAATATTTTAGACAGGAAAATATACGACGACGGGATTTTGGAAAACATAAAGCAGGCAATCAACTTTGTAAAAAGAAGGATAAAGATAGAGTTTGAAATAAAAACGGCAAGAAGAAAGGAAATACCACAGTATCCTGAAGAAGCATATAGAGAAGTAATAGTAAATGCAATAATGCATAGAGATTATTTTGATAAATCTTCTGATATTATGGTAGAGGTATATAGGAATAAAATAGTTGTTTTTAATCCTGGTGGACTTGTTAAATGGTTAAAGCCCGAAGAGTTTGGCACAATAAGTAAAACAAGAAACCCTATTATCGCATCACTTTTAGCAAGGACCATTTTTGTTGAAAAGCTGGGAACAGGAATTAACAGGATAATGAGGGCAATGAAATCATCAAATTTACCGGCTCCTGAATTCAAGTTCTATGAGCATTCTTTCTATACGACTCTATCTGATAAAACAATGATTAAAGGTGCTGTAACGGAACCACAGAAAACTGTGGAGAAAACTGGTCAAAAAATCCAGAATTTATCAAGAAAGGAATTACTAACTCTGCTGGAAAATACGGTTGGTAGTAAGTTGGTAGAAAAGGTTGGTAGTAAGTTGGTAGAAAACCAGTTAAAAATTGTCCTTTTAATTTTAGAAGATGAAAAAATTACTAAAAATAAAATGTCTGAAATATTAAATATTAGTGATACTGCTGTTGATAAAAATATTTTGAAATTAAAAAACCTGGGTATAATTAAAAGAGTAGGTCCTGCTAAGGGCGGACATTGGGAAGTGATAGAATGAAACTCAAACCCTACCCAAAATACAAGGTTTCGGGCATTCAATGGATTGAAGAGATTCCAGAAGGGTGGGGAGTTAGGAAGTTGAAGTTCTCTTTATTGGATGAAAAAAATTCAATTAAAACAGGTCCGTTTGGAAGCCAATTGAAAATTGATGAAATGTATGGTCATGAAATTAAAGTATATAATCAAAAGAATGTAATTGAGAAGGATGAATCAATTGGAGAAAATTATGTTTCTTTAGACAAATTCAAAGAGTTATTTGCGTTTAAAACAGTTCCAGGAGATCTTCTGATAACTACGAGAGGAACCATAGGCAGAACACTTAGATTATCAAAAAATGCTGAAGTTGGAATTCTGCATCCTTGTCTTATGAAAATAAACACAGACAACAACAAAGTATTTGATCGTTATATTGAGATATTAATTGAAGAAGCAGATTTAATTAAAGTACAATTACAATTACTTAGCTGTGCAACAACTATTGAAGTGATTTATCAAGATAATTTAAAAGAAGTTAAACTTGTTGTCCCCCCACTCCCCGACCAAACCACCATCGCAAGCATTCTGGACAAAAAAACCGCCAAAATTGATGCCTTGATTGAGAAAGACAAAAAATTAATTGAGCTTCTGAAAGAAAAGCGAACCGCCCTGATAAATCATGCTGTGACAAAAGGGCTTGACCCAAATGTAAAACTAAAAGATTCCGGGGTTGACTGGATTGGGGAGATTCCAGAGGGGTGGGAAGTAAAAAAGTTAAAGTTAGTTTCAAACAGAATTGGAGATGGTATTCATACCACTCCTAATTATGTTGATATCTCAGATTCTTATTTTATCAATGGAAATAATCTAGTAAATGGAAGAATTAAGATTACCCGATCAACAAGATGTGTTGATGAAATCGAATTAAAAAAACATAGACAACCATTGAATGAGAGAACCTTATTACTATCAATAAATGGAACAATAGGAAATTTAGCTTTTTATAAAGGTGAACAAATTATCTTAGGCAAAAGTGCAGCTTACATAAATTTAAAGAAAAAAATAAAGGTCAAGTATGTTTATTATTTTTTTCGTTGTAATAGCATAAAATATTATTTTATGAAAGAAGTAACTGGTTCAACGATCTGGAATCTATCTTTGGATTCAGTAAAGAAAACACCAATTTTGTATCCATCATCATCCGAACAGATAAAAATCGTCCAATATCTTGATAAAGCAACTTCAAAAATAGACAAAACCATCCAGAAAATAGAAAAGAAAATCAAACTTTTAGAAGAATATAAAAAATCATTAATACATCATGTTGTTACAGGTAAGATAGATGTAAGGAAGAGCGAGGTATAAAATGGAATACCCAGAATTATTAGACATAATAAAAACCGGAGAAGGGTATACAATCGAATTTGAAGAATCTATAAACAGTTCAATAGGTAAAGATATCTGTGCTTTTGCGAATTCTTCTGGTGGAAAGCTAATAATAGGGGTTGAAGATAAAACAAACAAAGTAATTGGATACCATTTAACAAATTCGGATCGGTCAAAAGTACAGGATATTGCAAGAAATATGAATCCTCCGTTTACTGTTCAAATAGAGCAGCTAAAAAATGAACTTAAGCACAAAACCAAATTAGAACTACCTAAAGAAGCTTTAAGAGAAGCAATAATAAATGCAATGATTCATAGAGATTATAATATTAATTCGTCCGTTCAAATAAATATTTCCCCGGATAAGGTTGAAATTATCAATCCCGGGAGATTATTATTCCCGAAGGAAGAATTAGGAAAAAGGAGTGTTTTGAGAAATCCCATTTTAGTTGATCTAATTCACAGATTAGGATTAGTTGAAAAAGCAGGTTCTGGAATAAAAAGAATGCAAAAATTAGCAAAAGAGGACAATGTTACTGTTGTGTTTAAAACGGGAATGTTCTTTGAAGTGATATTCCATAGAAAGATTGAGAATCGGGCGGAAAACCGAAGCAAAACCGAAGCAAATCGGATGGAACTCGGACACAAATCGGACACAAAAACCAGGCAAAGATGGATTTTAGATCGTTTGAAACAAAAAGGCACCATCAAGAGCGTTGAGATTATTAATAGATTTCATATTGTTAAAGATACTGCTTCTCGTGATTTAAAGTATTTAATCGAAGAAGATAAGATTGTAAGAAAAGGTGGAGGAAATAATGTCTGGTACGAGTTAAAGAGCGAGGAGGAAAAACTATGACAACAGATACATCAGAAAAGGCATTTCAGAATGATATAATTGCTCATCTAGTCAGTACTGGTTATCATCAGAGAAGCAACCATAATTACAATAGAGCTTCCTGCATAGACCCTGAATTAACCTTACAATTCATTCAAGATACCCAGGAAAGAGAATGGAAAAAATTCCAACGTGTTTACGGAGAACAATCCGAGCAAAAATTCTTTTATCGCCTGATTAATGAACTTGACAAAAAAGGAACGATTAATGTTTTGAGAAACGGGTTTAAGGATGCGGGATGCCACTTCGAATTATTCTATCCAAAACCGAACAACAAGAAAAACCCTGACTTATTTGAACAGTTCGAGAAAAACATCTTTTCTGTTATTGATGAACTTGAATACGAGCAGAAAGAAAACGGTAAGAGGCTGGATTTGGTTATTTCCGTTAATGGACTGCCGATTATAACAATTGAACTAAAGGATACATTTTCTCAAGGCGTTGAGAGAGCAATAAAACAATACAAGGAAGATAGAGACCCCAGAGAAAAAATCTCCCAGAGATGTTTTGTTCACTTTGCCATGAGCGATGAAAAGATATTCATGGCCACAAAATTAGAAGGATGGCAAACGAGATTTTTACCATTTAATAAGGGGCTTGAAAACCCTGATGTGAAAACCGATTACAAAACCTCATACCTATATAATGATATTCTGCAGATAAACAAACTCTCAAAATTGATCTCGAATTTCATCTATATGGAAAAAAATGAGGATACAAGAGCAGTAAAACCCATTTTCCCGCGATACCATCAGTTAGATTGTGTTAATCTCTTGTTAGCAGATGCGAAGCCAGGCAAAAATTACCTGATTGAACATAGTAACGGAAGCGGGAAAACAAAAACCATTGCGTGGCTTTCACATGGCTTAATAAATAAATTCAATGCAGAGGATAACAGGGTTTATGACATGGTAATTGTTGTTTCTGACAGAAGAGTTATAGACAAACAGCTTCAGGACCAAGTTAAATCAATAGAAAAAGTAAAAGGAACTGTTGAAGTTATCGATAAGAAGAAAACTTCAGATGATCTTAGAAAAGCATTAGAGACAGGAAGCAATATTGTTGTCACGACCCTGCAGAAATTTCCTTATATCTTAGAAGAAGTCAAGGATTTGCCAAAACGAAAATACGCTGTAATAATTGACGAGGCTCACTCTTCTCAAACAGGAATCACAGCAAGGAAAATGAAACAAGTTATTAGCACGAATAGTCTTGAAGAAGCGGAAGCATTAGATAATGAAGAAATGGATGAAGTTGATGAACAACTCATCAGGGAAATTGAATCTTATAGAAATCTAAAAAATATAAGTTTCTTCGCATTTACCGCCACACCTAAAAATAAGACCCTGGAGATGTTTGGAATGCCCGATGAATATGGGCATTATTACCCATTTCATACATATACAATGAAACAAGCAATAGAAGAAGGTTTTATTCTCGATGTTCTCAAGAATTATTTGGCTTATGCAACCTACTTTAAAATAGTTAAAAAGATACAGGATGATCCCGAATATGATGAGAAAAAAGCTAAGAGATTGCTAAGAAATTTTGTAGAAACACATCCTGTCGCAATAGCAAGAAAAACAGACATCATGCTCACTCATTTCATGAACTCTACAATCAATAAAATTAATGGTAAAGCCAAAGCAATGGTTGTGACAAGATCAAGACTCCATGCCGTTTTATATAAAAAGGCATTTGATAAACTAATCAAGGAAAATAATTATCCAATTAAAACCCTTGTGGCTTTTACAGGCGTAGTTAAACATGACGAACAGGAATACACTGAGAATTCCATGAATGACTTGCCCAGTCAAAAATCTATTAGAAACGCCTTTGAAGAGGACCAATACAAGATACTAATTGTAGCAAACAAATTCCAGACAGGTTTTGATCAGCCGCTATTACACACGATGTACGTTGACAAAATGTTAAATGGAATTACTGCCGTTCAAACTCTGTGCAGACTCAACCGGATACATCAAAATAAAAAGGATACTTTGATTTTGGATTTTGCAAACAAAACAGAGGTAATTCAAAAGGCGTTCCAGCCATACTACGAAACCACATTCCTTGAAGAAGCTACAGACCCGCATAAGTTGTATGAATTAGAGGAGAAACTATTGGACTATCAAGTGTTTGATAAATCAGATATTGAAACTTTTGTAAAAGCATGGCAAAAAGGAGAATCACAACCTAAATTGCACAATATCTTAAGTCCCGTTGTAACTGAATTTAGGCAAAAAACAAAGAAGGAGCAGGTTGAATTCAAGAAAATATTAAGAAGATATCAGAGTATCTATTCCTTTTTATCACAACTTATTCCGTTTTCTGATATTAATCTGGAAAAGTTATTTATATTTAACAAATTCTTAAACAAAAAACTCCCGACAATAAACAATCCTCTCCCATTTAGTGTTTTGGAAGATGTGGATATTGATTCATACAAAATTGTAAAGAAAGGTAAAAGAGAAATTAAAATTGAATCCGAAGGAGAACTAAAACCCATTTCCGCTGGTGATGGTGGATACACTCCTGACATAAATGCGAAATTATCAAAAATCATAAAGGATCTCAATGATGCATTTGGGACTGATTTTACAGATGATAGTAAAGTCTTCTTGGGCAGAGTAAAAGACAGCCTTTTAGAGGACAAAGAACTAAAAAACAAGATAGTGCATAACTCGAAGGAAAACGTAAAAGTAATATTCCCTAAATATTTAGACAGAGAATTAAGTAAGCTCTTACACAACAACATGAACTTCTATAAGAGAATAGTTGATAACGAAGATTTAAGGAAGAAAATTGAATCCGCCTTGTTTGAGTTAGTATATTTCGAGTTTAATAAATACAAAAAGAAGTCTAATGAGAATAATAGTAGAATAACTTAGGAATATTTTATTTTTATATTATCCCATCCCTTCTCTGCTATTATTACATGATCTAGAACTTTTATATTTAATATGTTGCCTGCTTTTGCGATTTTTTGCGTTATCTCAACATCATTCTCACTGGGCTCCGGATCTCCTGACGGATGATTATGCACCAATATCACCCCTGCTGCTGAGTTCTTAATGGCCTCCTTAAAAACCTCTCTTGGGTGTACTAAAGAATTATCTAAGGTTCCAACAGATATTAAATCTTTCTTGATTATCTTATTTTTACTATCTAATAAAAGAGCAAAAAAATGTTCCTTTTTCTTAGCTTTTAATTCATCGACAAAATAGTTATAAACGTCTTCTGGTTTTTCTATTGTTACTGTTTCTTTTGTTTTAACGGCTTTGTTATGCCTTTTTGAAAACTCAAACAAAGCCATAATCTGCATTGCTTTTGCAGGCCCAATCCCCTTTATCTCTTGAAGTTCATTTAATGATAACTCTGATAGTTTGTCCAACCCGTATTTTGAGATTAATCTGTTGGAGATGTCAATTGCATTTTCGTCTTTGGTTCCTGTCTGAAGAATAATTGCAAGCAATTCAGCATCACTTACACTGGACGCTCCTGCTTTTAAAAATCGTTCTCTTGGGCGGTTCTCTTTTGAGATGTCTTTTATTCTCATTTAATTATATTAGATTTATATTTATATATATCGGCAACCTTTTTCTTTTTGGTCTTACTTACATTATTGATATAGGCGGAGAGATATATATAGATGAATATCGTTTTGTTCGGCCCACCGGGCTCAGGGAAAGGAACGCAGGCGAAACTGCTGGCGGGAAGATATGGCGTACCGCATATATCGACCGGCGACATATTACGTGAAAATCTTAATAACGAGACGAAGCTAGGACTTGAAGCAAAGACATACATGGACAAAGGCGAATTAGTACCGGACGATCTATTGATAGGGATAATAAAGGACCGGTTATCCGAGTCGGATTGCGCATCGGGATTCCTGCTGGATGGCTATCCGCGAACGTTACCACAGGCCGAAGCGTTAAGCAAGATCTTAACTGAGCTGGGCAAGAACCTGGATGTTGTACTTAATATAGACGTACCAGATGAGGAATTGCTAAAACGGCTCGCCGGGAGGAGGATGTGTGTCTGTGGTGCAAGTTACCATATCTTGTTCAACAAGCCGAAGCAAAAAGGTATCTGTGATCTTTGCGGTAGCAAGCTTTATCAACGAGACGATGACAAAGAAGAAGCGATCACGAATCGTTTGGACGTTTATAAGAATCAAACCCGGCCGTTGATAGACCATTACACGCAGGCAGGCGTGATGTTAACGATAAATGGTGCTGCGGATATAGCGGTGGTGTTTAACGAAATTTGCAGGATGATTGATGATTTTGGTCTCGTATAGCCCACCAAAAGGAAAGGCATATAAAAAGTTTGTAAAATTAGGATATATCAAATTAATTTTGTGTGTTCCATTAGAACGAATATAAGGTATCCAATTCCGGAATGATCACCTCAATATCTTTACCTTTAAGAAGCTCTGCAAAGACCTCGGGTCGCTCGGTATGTACCGGAAACAGAAGCTTTGGATTGATCTTCTCAATCAGCTCTTTCAACTCCGGTCGGGACGCATGACCGGAAACATGAGACCGCACTATCCGTTTCCGGAGCTTAGTACAATTCGGATTGGTACATCCGTTTGGAACAGGCGTCTCGCCTAACTCATACCCGATACCAAAGGCATCCAACCAATTAATTAATCGCTCCTCGTCCAGTTCCATCTCGTCACTGAACGGTTCGCACTGTGCCCTTATATATCGAGACCCCAATATCTTCCCATTCTCATCTGCCAGGTCGAACAGTTGCCCTAAGTCGTAATAGGAAAGCATCAGGACGTAATCGCTTGGGTTCGACTTGAGCTCATCAGCCACCAGGCCGTTATCATAATGGCTGGAATCCTGCGTCCACGTATCTTTATCTATGGAAAAGCCATACTCATGCTTATATTGCGCGTAGTCAGCAGGCGAATAGAAGCAGCTCGCCTTACGCTTGAGAAATACCTTGACCGATTCAGGCAACGGTGTCTGACCCAGCTGGTTCAAGACGTACGCGAGCCGCGCATTTATCACAAATGTCCGACCACACGATTTTGCCGCTTCATTGATTGTCTCGTACCGGGTGGTATCTTTCCAGCTAAAATCCACGAGCACCAGACCATCCGTTTCGGCTATCTCGCTCGCTATCTTGGCACGGACCTTCTCCTCGGTGAGCGAGGAGTCGGATTCTATCCGGGTGCCCTCGCAGATCATGATGTCTATACCAGCCCCCACCGCCCTGACGTAATCATCGATTGTGGTGCCCCTGGTCCCCTGGAACCGAATGTCACCGGTATATAGTATCTTAAACGGCTTGCCATTGACCTCACACGCCAGCACGTAACTTGCCGCTCCTGGTACTGAATGGTCTACCGCGATCATAGTGACCTGGAATGGTCCGATGTCCGTCACCTCGCCATCCGCCATGACCCTGCAATTCCTGACCAGATCATCCTTATGCACGATTTTTGGGCAGCCTGCTAATGCACCTGTCTTGTTGAACGCGATACTGGACCCTTTTGACCGTATCGCATTCGACTTGAAGTTCGTGACAGCGTCTATTGCCGCAACCAGTGTACGCGTATCCTCCGAACAGTAAAGCGGAATTGCGTGGTGAAGAAAGCCTATGTCGCCTGTGTGATCCATATGGGCATGGCTAAGGAGTATACCATCAATGTAACTTCGACCGTGCATTTGGATATAGTCCTCATAAGTGACGAGCCCCGGCACCTTAAGCATCTCTGAATCCGATGCGATTAGCCTGCTGTATGCTACATTTGATAGCTCCTCCATACCCGTGGGCTGGATCAGATCTGCCCGATATATCCCCGGTATCATGGGTAGGACGCCAATAGTGAGTTTGTCCTTCAACTCGGTATTAGAGCGAACGTTCAGGAACTCCGCGAAAAACTCTGAGGCAAACCCCATTCGAGTCCCGAAGTCCAGCAACAAACGAGTGCCCTGGTGTTCCACGATGATCTTGTTGCCACCGATCTCACCAACACCGCCATAAAAAGTTAGCCCCACCATTTTTTATTGTATATATATATTGTATAACTTCTACCTATAAATTTATTTAACCAGAGATGGATACGATCGGTTCGTTTGATAAAATGGAATTGATCGTGCTGTATAATCCAGAAGATAGCAAGAAGGATAAAACTGAGTGCGTAATTAAAAAATTTGTGCGTTTGCCCAAACAGCAAATCTTGCAGCTCTACTGTCAGTGTTAGATCCGTTCTAGCCTCCGGAAGCGCAAGGCTCAATACCAGCAACGTCATTGCGATGGAGAAGATGCCATCGGCTAAATTCTCGATTCGATGGGTCGTCATTCCTAGTCCCGACGCATCTGATTCTGTCACAGTTATTTTAATACCTCCGCGTATCAGCTCAAAAATCCCCCTATTTTTGTGCTGATATCAGCTCGCCATAAATCTCAATAGCCTTTCTCAAGTCTTCTTCCTTTAAGAGCCCATGCGGTGTAGGCACCTCGAAAATCCGCTTCGGTATACGAAGTTTAGCGAGATCGAAACCTTCCCTGAATTTGAAGTTCATTTTAGCGCGATGAATCTCCCTACCAACCGCTTCTAACTTCGCCGGGCTCCAGTTTTCCAACCCAATTGCAGCCATAGCCTTTAATACTCGCTCAGATGTATAAACAGCACGCGCAAAGAAACAGACCACGAGACTTGACAGTATCTGCCGCCACTCCTCTTCCGCAATCAGCGATTTCACCACCTCTTCTATGCTGAATTCTTTACCTATTAACTTCTGATCGAGTGTGTATCCCGCGGAATCAAGATGGCTGTGCCTTGCTCCCGTAAGATTATTTATGTAGCATGCAATCCCGGTATGGTACTCCGGCATCTCATTACCGCCAAATGCAAGTGCGTAATCCTGGCCACCGTAAACGCTTGATGCATGCTCAACACCCATAGCCAGATTTTGATAGAATTCCGTTGGCATCTCCACTATCTTCTCTACTGCCGCTAGATATGTTGAAACATCACCCCATTGGAGGTCAAGCCCGTCTGTATGCGCCTTCGTTATTAGCCCCTTCCCATACGCTTCTGTCGCCCATGCTAATACCACTCCGGTACTCATTATGTCCATGCCAACAGTGTCAACCGCATCAATCATACGTAAACAATCCTCAGCGTGCTCCATTCCAAGCATAAACCCGACAGCGTAAATTGGCTCGTTATCGTATGGGATGGTGGTGGTCTTGAAATAATGGCCAGGCGCATAAAGTTCTCGCAGCGATGCTAAATGCACACATCCTACCGGGCAGTGCGCACATGAAACCCGTCTCGAAAGGAATTTGTTGGCAAAGTTCTCGCCCGATAATTCGCGCCCTATCGCTTCCGGTGCACTTGCAGATTCTAAATTCTTATATGCCATACCTCCGAGTTTATTCATTTCATATAGCTTGCCTGCGGTACCGAGGTCATGGTATTTCTCCATTGCGTCCGTTTTTACCACAACATCATGTATCTCATCATAAACCTTTCTATATTCCTTTCTTTTGTCTTTTGGTATCTCTACGCTCTTATCTGCTGATATTACTAGCGCTTTCAGATTCTTCGAGCCCATCACTGCACCCAGCCCGAGCCGCCCGAAATGACGATAAGTCTCAGATACAGCGCAGGCATATCGCACCAGTTTCCCGCCCGCTCGTCCGGTGCGTATAATAGTTCTCACACCAGAACCGGTCTCAGCTTCTCGTAATATCCGGCCCACTGTTTGCGCATCCATACCCCCGATAGAAGACGCATCTCGGAATTTTACTTTGTCGCCAGCTATTACCAGATATAACAGTATGTCACTTGAGCCAGTAATGACTATCGCGCCATAACCCGCGAGTCGAATAGCCATCGCACTTCTACCACCGCAGTGGCTTTCGCCAAGATTACCGGTTAATGGCGATTTAAACATCGCTACGGTCTTAGAAGCCGAAGGATATAATGCCGTTAGTGGTCCGACAGCAAAGATCATCGGGTTCGCAGCACTTAACGGATCTATGCCGGTTGGACATTCTTCCTCGAGGAGTTTTATCGCAACACCAGACCCTCCCAAATATTTATCAAATAAATCTGTTCTATCCTTTACCTTTATGTCCTTCTTCGTTAAGTCTACATACAATACCCTGTTTAGTTCTTCCGCCTTCATTAACATCTTTGTCTTTTTTCCTCTTCCTATACATCAACCAAACCAATAGCATTATGCACGCAATAATCTGCGCAGTCTCCACAGTACATGCACACGATAGGCTTGTCCAGCTCGTCATCCCAGAAAATAGCACCCATAATACATGCCTGTGCACAAAAACCGCAGCCTATACACTTATCCTTGTTCAATATCACTCCGCCACCTTTCCGTACCCTTAACGCGTCCGTAGGACAGACCTTTACACATGGCGGATCCTCACATACCCGACACACGACGACCACAAAACCGCGTTCTATGCCGCCCGCTGACCGCACCCTTATTGCAGATTTGTCAAAGCCCACCCTACCTTCTCTTCTTGAACATGCAAACATGCACTCCATACAGCCAATACATTTGTTCACATCCAGTACCGCTAATTTCTTGACCATTATCTACCACCCTCACTCATATTACTACGCAATACCTCATTTGTATTTTATGTAATAGATTCCCTATTCTCGTGAAAATCTGTGTAATCTTGTGGTTATAAAATGTAACTTACCTGAATAGGTCTTCCTCCCGAGGGAACAGAACTTCTTTTATATCGCTTTCGCAGCGCTTCAACTTCAACCCTCGCACAACAACGATCGGTATGCCCTCTTTGAATTCACCCATTATAAGGTTCGCCGCCGCACATATCTCATCTGCTATCGCTTCTTTTGTTACCATTGCGACCTTTCCAAACCTGTCCTCCTCGCCTCTCCTGTCCAGTAAAGCGGGAATGCCGGAAACACCAATGCATGTGCCGGTTACGCCATCTCGAAACGCTCGACCGAAAGAATCCGAGAGCAGAACTGAAATATCTACGCCACTACGCCGTTCTATATCCCGTTTGAGCAGATATGCACTCCGTTGCGGGTCTTCGGGCAGCAACACCGCCTTGCCTTGCTCTACATTTGATTCGTCTACGCCCGCATTTGCACATACAAAGCCATGTTTGGTCTCTACAATGATATGATTCCGCATCTTTCTCACTACTTCTTTTGCCTCGTTGAGTACAAGTTGCGCGATTCTTGGGTCCTTATCCGTATCTTTTGCCATCTGCTCCGCCACCTCGCCCACTTCCACTTCGAGAAGGTCAACGACTCGGCCTTCGCTCTTTGATACTATTTTAGATGTGAATACGATTGCATCACCGTCTTCTAAACCCAAGTCTTTCTCCTCTAATGCATTAAGGAATAAGGCGGTCAAATCATCGCCTTCTTTTATCTCCGGTAGGTTATCCATGCCTATTAGTTCCAGATGCTTCGCGAATTCCTGCACTTTCTTCTTCCCCCTCTTATCTCATTAGTCAAGAACTTCAAATTAAATTAAACATATACTTTCTCAAGAAAGCATAATATCCAACTAAAATAAATATTTATTGACACAGATTAACGCAGATTAACGCAGATTAAATCAAATCCGTGTAAATCCGTGTAAATCCGCGTCCTAAATTAAATAGGTGAAAATTTATACTTTTTATATACAATTAAAAATGGGAAAAATTCCGATATTTGAAGATGGGGCAGAAGAATATGATAAGTGGTTTGATGAAAACCCGTTTGCCTACAAGTCAGAAGTTCTAGCTTTAGGAAAGTTCATACCAAAAAACAGTAAAGGTTTGGAAGTAGGAGTAGGCACAGGGAGATTTGCGGCTCCTATGGGTATCCAAATGGGTGTGGAACCTGCAAGAGCGATGGCGGATATTGCACGAAAGCGTGGAATAGAAGTATATGAAGCAAAAGCAGAGGAACTCCCTTTTGATAATGAGTCGTTCGACTTTATTTTGATGACCACAACAATATGCTTTTTACAAAATCCTATGCTTGCACTCCAGGAATCAACAAGAGTTATTAAATCCGGCGGATATATTATAATCGGAATGATAGATAGTGATAGTTTTCTTGGCAAGGCATATGAATCAAAAAAGAAGGATAGTAAGTTTTATAGATATGCCCACTTTTACTCGGTTAATCAGGTTTTGAAGTGGGTTAGAGAATTAGGTTACGGTCATATCAAAATTTGTCAAACAATATTCAAAAACCCAGGAAAGATAACAGCTACTGAGCCGGCTAAAGACGGTTCTGGAAGAGGCGGCTTTGTTGTCATTTCTGCACAAAAGGATGTACGTCTGAACTTTCATCCGGATCACGTTCGGAGATCGCTTTCATGATTTGACTCGCTACAGGTGGACATCCGGAAACAAAAACACCCTGCTTTTTATGCTGTTCTGTGCAGTTACCGATGCAGAGCGTACCGCATGGGACCGACTCATGCCCCTTCCCAATTGCAATAGTAACATTCTTTTGCTGGGGGAAGTAGTTGAACATCTCATCACCGTATCGTTTCAGGAACATAAAAAGTGTAGACTGGCAGGCACTGCACGACTTTTCATCAAGTATTGTAACACCAGGGAACCGTATCGATAAGTTCTCGGGAGGGCGTTCAAAAGGCGAGCAAAAATCATGCCATGTATCCGGATTCACATGTATTCTGGAGATGTCAATCACCCCGTATCCTCGCTCAGCGCCAATACGCAGGTGTGGCACATCCTCTGCATTCAGCCCCATGAGTGCGCATGCAACCGCATCTGCAGCGAATGGATCGATCCCAAGCACAACAAGATCGAGTTTCTTCGCCTGGCCTGCACTTGGCCCCAGCCCTTCCATACCGGTAGTGCCATCAACAATCGCTAGATGCGGACGAAGAACAGATGACATATCAGCAATGGCGATATTAAGCGATTTGTCACCCACATCCTCAATTTGAGGCAGCATGTGGAGCTCGATTTTTGTACGGCGCCACAGGCATCCTTTCATATTCTTCACTGCGAGCGTAACGACTGTGTGCATGTGGGTTTTCATTACCGGGATTGAAACGACAACGTCGTACTCGACCACTTCTGGGCAGACCGTAAGCGACTGTATTGCAACGCCGTCTTCGACGATCACATGAACGGGCTGCCGAACGTCCATATCTATCAAAGGACAGTTGCGCTCGCGAGCAACAGACGCAATACCAGTTGCTTCGAATGCGGCCATTGTTTTGACGCCGAGTATTGGACTCTCACCAACGGCGACAGTTGCTCCTGCCTCGCGGAACAGATCAATTGCTGCCGCTACAACCTGGGGGTTGGTTGTAATACCCGATTCGGGAGTGGCAATTCGCCCTGCATTCGGCTTTAAAAGAACTCGCTTGCCCTTGACCGCAGCGAGGTCGATTTGTGCGAGAACCGCTCTCGTATTATCATATGCTCCCTCTCCCGTAGCGATGTGGACATGAGGATTAGACAAGTCATCGCTAAATGGAGTTGGCTGCAGTGATTTTATATTCATCTTATTTTATTGCATCTTTGTATTTCATTTCCTCTTTACACAAAGTAAATCTTGATTTTGATAAATGAATTTTGTCCAAAATTTTTTCTCCGATTGCAACAATAATCTCGGAGCCTTTCTCAATTATTCAAAATAAAAAGAAATAAATAAAAATAAAAACGTACCCAGTGGATTACAATGCATAGTCCAACTGAGCGTACAACTGCCTATCTCTGAAGTGCTTCAACGACATCGCACCGGACGGGCAATAAGAGGCACAACTTCCACAGCCTATACAGCCATCGCCGACTTTCGCAACCTTCTTCATTCCGCTTATTACCGTCGCCACACCGAAAGTGACAACAGGTATCAGCTCTTCAGTCAGCTCGATCGCCTCAACTGGGCACACATCCACGCACACGCCGCACCCAACACATATCTGCTCGTCAACTACCGAACTCACCGCAGGCGTCTCCATGAAATTCTTCGCCAGCAGCACGCATGCCCTTGACGCTGCCGCCGTGCTCATCGCCATGCACTCATCTATCATTGCGGGGTAAACAGCGGAACCGCAAATAAACACGCCCTCGTTCACTGTGTCTACCGGAGTCAGCACCATCTTCGGTCGCTCTTGCGCTTCCATAAAAAATCCATTTCTCAGTGGTATCTTGAACATCTTGCTCAATCGCTCGTTATCCTCTGCAGGCACTGTTGGCGTGCTGAGTACTACCAAATCAGGCTTTATCTGTACATCATCGTTTAGTATAACGTCAAAGACCGTGACAATCCCACCTTCGTATTTCGGTGCATTCTCATACCTGAGGAATATAACGCCCTTTTCTCTTGCCTCTTTGTATAGCGCTTCCCACTTACCGTAGGTCTTGATGTCCTGATATAGTACGAAGATATTCAAATTGGGGTTCTTTTCTTTCGCTTTCAGCGCATTTGCTACCAGTTCGATACTGCTATACTTTGCAGCCACACCCTCACCCACATCCTGAATCATAGCAATTGTGTTTGCCGATACCGTACCGCCCAGCATCTTCCCAAACTCCGCTTGCGTTATCACTTCCTTTCCCGAGTAACCTTCTGGCACTACATCCTTTGCACCTGTTGCAATTACACAAGCGCCAAATTCTATCTCCTCGTTCACACCATCCCCGACTATATTCGCCTTAAACGAACCTGCTCTTCCGCTAACGTTCTCTTCCTTTGCATTCTTATATACGGTTATCCGCTTATTACTCGCTACCTTATCAGCTAATTCTTTAAGTACATCGGAAGCTTTCTCGCCGCTTTGTAGTTCCCCCGTCTCTCTCAAACCGCCACCAAGCTCTGGCCCTTTCTCCACTAAACATATATCATAGCCTGCATCGGCAATACCAAGCGCCGCATTCATTCCTGACACGCCACCGCCAATAACAAGTGCTTTCGGGATCACTGGATACTGTTCAATCGGAATCGCTTCAAGGTACCTCGCTCGCCCTACTGCCATCCGTAACATACCAGCCGCAACTACTGTCGCTTCCGCTTTATCATGTACCCAGGCACATTGCTCCCTTAAGTTTACAAACTCAAGCAAATACGGATTTAATCCCGCCTTCGCTACTGCATCTTTGAATATATTTTCATACTCCCGCGGTGTATAGCCTGCAAATACGATCTTGTTCAACCCCTGATCTACAATGCCGCCCTCTATCGCTTCCAGCACCTCTTTCGTTGTGTTCGTATCGCCATTCACAAGGACAACATCTCTCAACTGTTTCACTTGCTCTACAACCGCAGGTATGTCCACAGAATCAGCCACTTCGCCTTCACAGCCGCAGATAAACACGCCTATCTTCTGCTCATCGCCGACCTCAATGTATTTCCGCTCTTCCTGACCCGGAATAGGCTCTGTCCGCTGAGAAAGAATCGCAGCCTTTAACGCTGCACCGCTTGCCTGTGCAACACTCTCACGCACCTTCATCGGTGCCGTTGCCGTGCCGCAAGCAAACACACCTGGCATATTCGTTTCCAGCGGGCTCGTTATGCTCGTCTCAACGTACCCATATTTATCCGTTTTTACACCTGTTATCTCGGAAAGCCTGCCTAATGTCTTTGACGGCAGAAGACCAACTGCAAGAACTATCAGATCAAAGTCTAAATTGGCAATTACGCCTTTCTTTAAATCCTCGTACTTTACTTTTAGACTCCCGCGCTCTGGTATCACCTCGGGAACCCGCGACCTTATGTATTTCACACCATATTTGTCCTTTAACTCTGCTACCAGCTCCTCATCTTTGCCAAATACTCGTATGTCCATGTAAAAGACCGATACATCAATGTCCGGGTATCTCTCCTTCACTACCCACACCTCTTTCGCCGTGTATGCGCAACATGCAGTAGAGCATATCTCATTCTCCTGGCATCGCGACCCCACACACTTGATGAAACCTATCTTCTTCACCGGCTTATTGTCTGAAGGTCGTAACAATTCTCCACTCATGGTACTTGCACGCAGCATACCTTCAAAGTCTAATGACGTGACAACATCAGGACTCCCGAATCCATAACTCTTCGCTATGTTATCGAAGACATCGTATCCCGGGGCTAATATCACACTCTCTGCTTCTACTGTTGTACCCGACACCTTCAACGTGAAATTACCCGCAGAACCTGACAAACTCTCTAACTCGCTTGATAGCATCAGATCTATGTTCGGATGATTCTCTATTTCTACTACCCTTGGTGATAGCCCGACCTTACATTCTGCAAGCTCCGCCATCTTACCACCGAGTTCCGCATTCTTCTCTACCAGATAGACTTTATAGCCCGAGTTTGCAAGATCAAGAGCTGCTGTTATTCCTGCAACTCCACCACCTATAATCGCTATTCCCATTTTCACACCACCTTCCCAAGTATCTCTTTTGTATCCACGGCATTTTTATTGAGCCCGAGTTCCTTCGCATCTATTCCCAGCGCGAGCCCCAATAACTGCGTTATATACACAACCGGCATATCTATCTCGACATGGAGCGCTTTTTCTATATCAGCCTGCTTGCCATCCAGCATCATGCCGCAGAGCGGGCATGCAAGCGCAATACAATCCGCACCGGCGCTCTTCGCCGTGTCTAATATCTTCCTCGCCATCTCAAATGCTATATCACTACGCGTCATCATAAGAGGTCCACCGCAACAAAAGGTCTTCATTTGACTGAAAGGGACTATCTCGCCGCCCATCAGCTCTATCAACTTGTCCATCGAATCAGGGTCGTCCGGGTCATCAAAAGCAGTCTCAGGCGGTCTACCAATATAACAGCCATAATACGGGGCAACTTTCAGATTTAGCTTCTTCGACATCTTACTTGACAATTCTTCCAGCCCTATGTCGTTTACAAAGACGTCCAGTACATGCTTCGCCTTTATCTTACCGTTATAGTCCAGTGAGCTATCTATCCCTTTCACTTTCGCACGCAGTTTATCATCGGCCTTCAACGCGATGTTACTCCGCTCTAAATTGTAATAGCAGATACTACACGGTGTTACAATGTCCAACCCTTCTTTCTCGGCAATCGCAAGATTACGTGCATTTAACGCATACACTAACTCCGGCTCCTCTACTTCCGCGGCACCACAGCAGTTCCAATCTTCTACTTCGACCAGTTCGACACCCAACTTCTCAAACACCGCTTTGGTTGACATATCCTGATCTATTGCCGTTGCGTCAGAAGGACACCCGGGATAATACGCAAGTTTAGTTACACTCATTTCTCGCCCATCTCCTCAAATATCTTCTTCATCACTGCACGGTCCTTCACCTTCTCCGGGAACATTGCCTTTGGTCCCATCTTCCCTTTCTTGAACATCCGCATCCCGAAATCCTTGTAATCGTTCATCATCGCCATCATACCTTTAAAAAAGGACCCTTCCCTCTTTGGGTAATATTCCTTCGCAAGACCAATATCATAGAGCCGACCATACTTCTCCAACTGATGTTGAAACGCCTTGTCGAAGATCGGTCGCGAGCTATCGATCTTTATATTGCCCGCTTCCGCTTCTTTATCCGCTATCCGCCGTATCGCACTCAACAAATCGCTAATCCGCACATCTTGCGGGCACCGAGCGGTGCATGTCTGGCAGATAAGACAAACCCATAAGTCAGGATTTGACAGGACTTCCTTCCGCATTCCCAATAGGCTCATCTGAATGATCTTCCTCGGATTGTAACTCGGAACGTATTCGGTGATGGGGCATCCTATCGTGCACGTGCTGCACTGGAAACATGCCGTGAGGTGCTCGCCCCCACGCTCCTTCATTATCTCTTCTTTAAAGTTCGGGTCCAGTTCCCAAGTCTTTATCATTTTATCTTAAGCACTCTTCCAGCTCTTCCTCTTCGTAAGCAGTGAATGGTAACGGCTCATCAACGTCTTTTCCTGGTTCATACTTGAAAATCTCCTGCACTTTCTGCGTAATCACCGGATAGAACCGCGTCAA
Source organism: Candidatus Methanophaga sp. AG-394-G06 (assembly GCA_009903405.1). Taxonomy (GTDB): domain Archaea; phylum Halobacteriota; class Syntropharchaeia; order Alkanophagales; family Methanospirareceae; genus Methanophaga. The sequence continues at coordinate 10,776 of PRCZ01000014.1, read as the reverse complement.
TGGTATATCCTTTGGACAGGCATCTTCACATGCTCCACACCCTACACATGTCGTACTTACGTGATAAACCCTCGTGAGGTGATAAAACAACTGACCCGTTGGTAAACCTATCGCACCTCTTAACTCTGCTAAATTCAACAGATCCCCTCCTATTGGGTCACCCAAAGGTTGATCGAAGAAACATTCCTTGCAATAGCATACGGGACACATATCTCGACAGTTCTTGCACACTATACAGTCCTGTAAGAACTCCTCCAATGCATCCAGGCTGTTTAGCTCTGGCAAGCTCGCTAACTTCGCCTTCGCTTCCGCCGCTATCTTCTCTTTTTCCGCCGCTCTTTCTAAATCTTTATCTTCCAGCGATAGCTCTAATGCTGTTAACGCTCCCTCGCCCTTCTCCGTTAGTCCTGCAACCACTAAGTCATCGCCCGCGCCTCTTGCAATTATAATATCTCCGACATCTGCGAGCCGATTTTCACATATTGAGCAGGATTCTCTTATTGTTATCCCTTTACCTTCCAATTCCTTTATCTTCGCGCTGTCCACCAGGTCTCCTATCTCGGCATAGTGCTCTGTATAAACCTGGTTCGTGTAGGCGCCCGAACAATCCGTAGTTATTAGCAGCACACTCTCATTATCCAGTTGCTTCAGTTTTATCAATTCCACCGCTGCCCTTATCTCGCACGACTTTGCCACTATACCTACTTTCTCCTTTATCGTCCAGCCCTTAACAAGATTTGCTGCGTTTACACTGAACGAAGGTGCGAAGAGGGCAGATGCCGACGATTCTATCTTATCCGCATCTTTTACCAGCATGTAGGATACACTCTTTCCCGTTCTATGCGGCAGTATCAGACAATCCACGACACCTTTCTCAAGCAATCCCTTAAGTAGCCCCTCTAAATCCCCATGTTTTAGCTCTGCGCCTTTCATATTATCTTACCTCTCATTGGATTGGGTCCCAGTTCCCTCACCTCTTCCGTCAATGACTTCATCGTATTTGCAAACTTCTCGCCCTCTGATGCGCTTATCCAGTACGACTTGAATCGGTCGTCAAGTCCAAATTGCTTCAGAATTGTCCGTATCGCCGCTATCCTGCGCCTTGCATAGAAGTTCCCTTTTATATAATGACACTCCCCTGGATGGCAGCCGCTAAAGAACACACCATCCGCACCATTTAGTAACGCCTTGAGCACAAACATCGGATCTAACCTCGCGGAACACATAAGCCTTATTATTCGACTGTTCGGCGGGTATTTCTTACGTGACGTCCCTGCAAGGTCTGCTGCCGCGTATGTACACCAATTACAGGTAAATCCGACTATCTTCGGCTCAAATTCCTCTTTCGCTTCTTCTCCCATTTATCTCACCTATACTTCCTATTTACAATAACTTTTTTATAAACCTACCTACATTTGTAGCATATATAAATTTTTCGGTTTTTTCCTATTTTCCCTATAAATATTGTATCGCGTCTTGGGAATATCAATGCCGCATAAAAAACGCGCTATGTGTTCTTCTCAATTGTATCCAGCATTCGCTTTATACTAAATGGCTTTTCAATGAAGCCCACAACCCGCTGCGAAGCAAGCAAACCTCGCTCCTCCGCTTCCAGCAAATGAATAGCGGTCATGAAAATAATCTTTACCTCTGCTAATCTACGATCTCTGTCTATATTGTCCAATATTTCCTGGGTTGTCAACCCGGGCATCATTATATCCAGCAGGATAACATCTGGTATTTCTACTTTTAACTCCTCTAAGCACTCCTGCCCATCTTTCGCTTTGATTGTTTTATACCGATTTGCATCTAAAATCTGCACGATAGATGTCAACACATCAGGTACATCATCCACCACCATCACGGTTTTAGTCATGGTTACTCCTCCTTTTTATTGTTGGATGCAAAACGGGACTCAGCAACAGCTACAAATTGGAGCGGTCCTTTTGTACCTAATATTAACGAAGTGGATAAACGAGTTTTGAATTCAGAACCGTCTTTTCGCACTCCTATTAATTTACCTATCCAGCTCCCCTTTCCCAGCACCTCAGTCAGAATATCCACATCAGCTCGTTGCTTCCAGAACTCCGTGCATGAACACCCCAGCACTTCCTTTTCTGTATCATAGCTCCACATCTCCAAGAATGAGGGATTCGCATACGTTAGCTTACCTGCCATATCTGCCATGAAAACCGGATTGATAGAAATTTCAATAGCACTTGCCTTGACTCTCAACTCTTCTTCGGCTTTGATTTTCGCAATACCTCCCGCGATCTCTTCTGAAACTCCTTCAATTAAACTTCTATCTTCCTCCGATAGCTTTCTTCCAGATCCTGTAAGGATTAATAATGCGCCATGAGGTTCACCTTTAGTCTTTAGAGGGACCACATACATCTCTTGAAGGTTGTATTCCTGCGCCAGGTTATTGGTTGAGCTGGTAAGCTCATCACCCCCCTTGTTTCTTTCGTCTTTATTAAACGCGATAAATGCAGGTCCTCTGCGCTGGTTTACCGCCCTCACAATACCTTTTTTCCAATTTTCAACTTCTTCTTTACGCCCGTTTTCCTCCGTGTCTGGATAACCTATCTCTGCAGAGCAAGTAAGCGTATTAGTTTCCGGATTGTAAATCAATATATCACCCATATCGTAACTAATTACGCTACGCACGTTTTCGAGAATAGTTGAACATAGCTGATCCATTGTATATGATCGGTTAACAGACTCACCAAGGAGTCTATGCAATTCAGAAAGATGTTTTATTCGCTCTTCTCTTCTAACTTTTTCTGATGTGTCACTGATAAGAACAATAATAGAGGAAGAACCGTCAGGATTTTCCGCTTTTCTTGCTTTTATCTCCAGCGTCCTGCCTTTTTTATCTCTCGTTTGATACTCAATTTCTTCATCCTTGCTATCTATAATGGCCCTTATTTTACTTTGAATCGGACTTTCACGTAAGGTATCAAAGATAGCGTGATAATATTTCTGCCCGATACAGTCGCCGTAAATGGTAATCAAATGCCGATTCATAAACAGGATATTGTAATCAAAGTCCATAACCAAAACACCTTCAGGCATATCAGACAATATGCGCGATAAAATCTTCTCTGTGTATGTCTTTTCATCTTCGCTCAATCTGAAGATGTGCTGTAAAGGCGCTTTGCTCACGAACCATACCTTTGCTCTTCCTATTCTTTTGTATGATAGACGCCCATCCGCCCTCAACTGGCTCAAATATTTGGATAACGTATGCCGTTCTAAATGCACAATCTCTGAAAGTTCGTCAATAGTTGCTCCGGTTTCTCCTATATTCTGTATAGCTTCAATTATCCTATTGAAAGTTCCTTCTTCTGCACCCATTTTAGATGTTACTGAAATATGCATAATGGTATAAAAAGGTTGTGGTTTACGGCTACCGGTTTGGGTAGCAGAATGGTATAAAAAACACACTACTTTTTGATTATAAGGTAACCCATTAGGGTAACGGTAAGGTAAAAACCGAAAAGCTTTTATAGAGTGTTGCTTTGTATGGTAACCATATACGAGAACCGCATAAAGCGGGGTGGTGGAAAGATGAGCGGTAGAAGAACAATGCAAAGGAGCAGATGGGAACTTATTTTGGACATACTGCGCGTAATATCTGATGAAGGAAGAAGGGCGAAGAAGACACGCATTATGAAAAAGGCTTATTTAGATTGGTGGAGTTTCGAGAAATATTTTGCCAAACTCCAGGAGCGTGGCTTTGTAGAAAAAATCGAGGACCCAACATTAGGGACGATCTACGGACTTACAGAACGAGGAAAAGATTTGCAGGGGAGACTAAAGGACGTGGGGGCGATCCTACAATAGTGCCGATCGCCTTATTTTTTTATCTGATATATGAAGCCTCTTTTTCGGTGACTTTTTGTCCTGTTGGAATAGTGAAATAAAATGTGGTGCCATTACCTGATTCGCTATCTATCCAGACCTTCCCGCGATGTGCATGGATAATACCGTGAACAATAGCTAAGCCTAAGCCCGTTCCAGCTTGTTCCCTACTCAAAGAAGTATCAATTTGCGAGAACGGCTTGAACAATTTCTTGTGATCTGCTTTTGAGATCCCGATTCCATAATTAGTTATACTGAACAGAATATTTTCTTTACCCTCTATATCCAAACATTTAGTTTCAATAATCACCTTACCCGATTTTTTCGAGAATTTTATTGCATTGTTTAATAGATTGCCTATTACCTGCCCTATTCTTTCCGGGTCACAAACTATGTCCGGCAGGTCCGCTAATTTCGTGCTTATCTCTATATCCTTGCTAGTAGCAGAAGATTCCTGTGTTATAATCGCTTCTTTAACGATGCTATTGATATTCACGGGTTTAAAGGCTAGTTTTATTCGCCCTGCTTCTATTCTTGAAAGATCTAGGATGTCATCAATCAACTTACCCAATTTTGTTATATTCCTGAGTACGACCTCTAAGCTCTTTTTTTGGTTATCGTTTAAATCACCCACGTATCCTTCAAGAATCATTTGTAATTGCGCTTTCATTGGTGTCAGAGGTGTTCTTAACTCGTGAGAGGTGATGGATAAGAATTCGGATTTCATCCTTGTTATCTCTTCCAAATCCGCCATGTGTTCCATTGCCTTTTGCAATTCAACGTTCTTGCTCTCAAGCTCTTTCAGGACCCGTTCTCGGTCCGCTTCCGCGCGCTTCCGCTTCCATATTTCTAGTGCGACTTTAACAGTACTTAACAATTTATCCCGTGTGAGGTGGTCCTTAGGGATGTAGTCCATGGCTCCTTCGTGAATGGACTGAACCGCGATCTCTTCACTGCCAAACCCGGTAAGCATGATCACCGGTGCTATCTGCTTTTCTACGATCTCAGCAAGCCATTCTAAGCCGGATTTCTCGGGCATCTGAATGTCCAGGAGGATCAAGTCAATTCCACCCTTATCCAGAGCATCTTGCATCTCGCCTTTTCGCCCCACTTCGGTCACTATGAACTCGCGGCCTGAAGATAGCAAATAGGCTCGCACTAATTTACGGTATGCTGGGTCATCATCGCAGAGGAGAATCTTTAGTGACTGTTTTTTTTCCATCTTCAAGCCTCACGTGTTAGAGGGGAGAGGAGAGAGGGGAGAGGAAAGATAGCTGGGAGAAGCGGAAGGGATTCCGTACTATCGAATAGAAAAAAGATTCTTTGATTTCTTCTCTTTTCATGCGCCACCCAATGGGTAGCTTTTCATGTTTCATGCTTTGCTCCTTATATATCCCTTCATAATATTCATTTTAAAATCTCTCCCATATCCCATCTCCCGTCTCCCCTCAATCTATTGTCCTCCAATTCTTTCGCAACGTAAACAACATTGAGCGGATTTCTCCATATTCTTTAACGGCATCATGGTGTCTCTCGGCATCCAGATAGCCACAATCTTTCGCGAAGTCGAGCCACGTTTGCGTCTCCTCAGCCGAACCAAGTGCGTCCACAAGATGCCGAAAGAAAACATTTTCATACTCACGCTTACCAAATCCTTCACGAATGTTCGCTGCAACCGACCGTGATGACCGCACAAGCTGGTCTGTAAGAGAATAGTGCTCTTCACTCGGGAAAGAGAGACTAATACGAAACACCGCCATAGCTGCCTGATACGCCCTTCTATAAACATCCAAATCCCCCACAGAACGAATCGTCATCCCTTACTCCAATCTCCCGCCTCTAATCTCCAATCTCCCAGCTCTCCTCTCCCGTCTCTCCTCTCCCTTCTCCCGTCTCCCGTCTCCCGTCTTCACCCCTCCCGTGGTGGTAGTCTACAGATTACAAACCAGTATTCGTTTATTTGTTTCACAACGCGTTTGAAATCTTCCAGCTTTACCGGTTTCTTTACGTATCCACTCGCATGCAGATTGTAGGTATCGATGATGTCCTCATCAGAATCCGAGGAAGTCAAAATGATCACGGGAATAATTTTCATCCTCTCATCTTGCTTTAGCTGTCTCAGGAATTCTTTCCCGCCCATACCAGGCATATTCAAATCCAGCAGAATCAGGTCAGGCCGAGACGTTCTGTGGCTGTATTTACCACGCAGGTATAAGAAGTCCATCGCCTCTTCTCCACTACCCGCAATGTGCACCTCGTTTCCTATCTTCTGGTTTTTCAAGGATACCGTTATCAATTTCTGGTCGCCCGGATCATCTTCCACCAGCAATATGGTGGCAGGTTTTATTTTTTCCATTTTTACAGCCCCAAATTTTTTTCAATTACGAATTACGAATTTTCAATTTTTGTTTCATCGAATCATCTCCGCCACTGTCTGCAATTTCAATAGCAAATCCTGCCCTTTCTCTGTAAGCTTGTAGCTCTCCCCTTTTCCCGGTTCGTCTCCTGCATCCAAAAAGTCATTATCCATGAGGAAGTCGAAATATCTTTTAACGCTTTTCCAATCTAAATTTGTCTTTTGCACTCCTCCTTCCCATGAAATCTCCTCCAGTATATCAGACATGACGTCCCATCTGTTTCTTTGTATTTGTAATTCATCAATCGTAATTGGCACCGTGAACCAAAACGTTGACCCCACACCCGGGTTGGACTCAACGCCTATTTTACCACCGTGACGTTCCACAATCTTCTTACAGACCGCCAATCCAATCCCCGAGCCTTCATAATCTTCTCGGGAATGAAGTCGCTTGAACATGCCGAAGATATTTGCACAATACTGCTCTTCAATCCCAATGCCGTTATCCTGAACCTCAATACGAACCATGTTCCCTCTCACCACCCGACCGCGAACCGTAATCACAGGTGGAACACCTTTTCGGTAGTATTTCAACCCATTCCCTAGCAGGTTCTGCAACAGTTGGTGTATCTGTGATGGATCGGCATGCAGAGGTGGCAGAGGTTCCGGAACATTGATAACGCCTCCAGTCTCCTCAACTTGAACTGCCAGTTCCACGTTCTTCAAGTCTCCTATCACCGCGTTCAAATCTACTCGCGCAGGCGGTTTCGCTTTCGTTGACACACGCGAATAAATGAGCAGATCGTTTATCATCTGCTGCATCCGGTTTGCGCCGTCAATCATAAAGGCAAGGTTTTCTTGTTCATCCTCGTCCAGCTTGCCTTTCAGCGATTTCTGGAGTAGCTGCCCAAAAGCAGAAATCTTTCGCATTGGTTCTCGCAGGTCATGTGATGCGATGTAAGCGAAATCCCAAAGTTCCTTGTTGGACCGCTCAAGCTTTTGATTAGTTTCTTCAAGCTCTTCCATTAACCTCCTTTTTTCCTCCTCCGCTAACTTTCGCTTCCATGTTTCCAGTGTTATTTTGATGGTGCTCAACAATCTATCCCGTGTGAGGCGTTCTTTTGGAATGTAGTCAATTGCACCTTCATGAATGGACTGAACCGCAATCTCTTCACTGCCAAATCCTGTAAGCATGACCACGGGTGCTATCCGCTTTTCAACAATCTCATCAAGCCATTCTATACCAGACTTCTCTGGCATCAGGATGTCCATAAGCACCAGGTCAATTCCTCCCTTGTCCAGAGCATCCCGTATCTCTCCTTTTTGCCCTGCCTCCTTCAATACGAAATCCATGTCTGCCGATCGTAAATATGTTCGCACTAATTTGCGGAATGCCGGGTCGTCGTCACAGACGAGAATTTTTACCGGCGTTTTTTTCCTCTCTTCCTCCATCTTCTTTCCTCCTTGCCTTTCTCCCGTCTCCCATCTCCTATTTCTCCTCTTCTATCTTCATTCCTCCTTCGGTGGTAGTTTACATATTATAAACCAGTATGCTTCTATTTCTTTCACAACTCGCTTGAAATCTTCCAGTTCTACTGGTTTCTTTACGTATCCACTCGCTTGCAAATTGTAGCTATCGAGGATGTCCTTCTCAGAATCGGAGGATGTTAAAATAACCACTTGAATCTTTTTCATTTTCTCGTCTTGCTTTATCCGTCTCAGAAATTCTTTTCCTCCCATACCTGGCATCTTCAAATCCAGTAAAATCAGGTCTGGCAAGGGCGTTCCCACGCTATGCTTGCCACGATGGTATAAGAACTCCATCGCCTCTTCTCCACTACCCACGATGTACAGCTCGTTTGCTATCTTCTGGTTTTTCAAAGATACTTTTATCAATTTCTGGTCGCCCGGATCATCTTCCACTAGCAATATGGTGGCAGGTCTTATTTTTTCCATTTTTTTCTTCAATTACGAATTATGAGCCTATTTCTTCTCTTCATTCTTCCCCCCTAACTCGTAATTCGTCATTTGTAATTGTTGGTAGCGTGAACCAAAACATAGATCCCTTATCAGGAGCGGAATTGACCCCTATAGTGCCTCCGTGTCGTTCCACAATCTTTTTACACACCGCCAATCCAATACCAGTGCCTCCGTAATCTTCACTGGAATGAAGTCGCTGAAACATCCCGAATATTTTCTCATAATTTACTTCTTCAATTCCTATGCCGTTATCCTCCACTTCAACCTGAACCATGTTATCATTCACCCGCCTGCTCCGAACCGTAATCTCCGGTGCTATTTCCTCTCGATGAAACTTTAACCCGTTTCCAATCAGGTTTTGCAGCAGTTGGTGCACTTGCGATGGGTCTGCCTGGACGGCAGGTAATGGCTCTGGAACACGAATGGTTCCACCGGTTTCTTCAAGCAAGACAGCCAGTTCTACACTTTTTATATCCTCGATAGCCTTATTTAAATCCATCCGTTTCGCGGGCTTGGCTAATGTTGTGACACGTGAATAGCTCAGCAGAGCATCAATCATCTGCTGCATTCGGTTTGCGCCGTCAATCATAAAGGCAAAGTTTTCTTGCTGGTCCTCGTCCAGCTTGCCTTTCAGTGAATCTTGGAGAAGCTGACCGAAAGCTGATATTTTTCGCATCGGTTCTCGTAAATCATGTGAGGCAATATAAACAAAATCCTGCAATTCCTTGTTTGACCAATTCAACTTTCGATTGGTTTTCTCAAGATCCTTGATCAGAGCCTCACGTTCCTCCTCCATTTTCTTACGCTCTGTGATGTCTCCACCATCACAAACAATACCTCGCAGTTTCCCTTCCTCATCCTTCATCGCAGAAGCTGAAAAGTTAACCGGGATCTCTCTTCCATCCTTTGCTATATAAGTGGTCTCAAAATTTTCGATAGAAGCTTCTGCTTCTTTTATCAGATCCTCCAATCCAATTTCACCCCCTTCTTTATTTTTTGGAGCAATGATTTTATCGAAAGGCATACCAATTAACTCCGCCTCACTATACCCTAAAAGGTCAAAAGTTGCCTTATTCACTTCTACAATCCTTCCATCGGGATTGACCACGGTAAGCATATTAATCATCGTATTCATAATATTTTCCGTCTCCCCTCTCGCTGCCCTTTCCTCTTCGATGGCATTTTTAACACGCTGTGCCATTTCGTTAAATGAATCGCCCAAACCTTCGATCTCGTCGCCCGTTTTTATCTCCACCTGATGGTCAAACTCACCTCTCGAAATCGCTTGTGTCCCTTCCACCAGTTGCGTTATAGGTCTCGTGAGTCTTCCGGCGAGAAAAAAGGAAAGCACACATGCAAAAGCAACAATCATAAAAAAATAGCCCAAACCGGTAATGATCATCTTATCTGTGGCTTCTCTGACTGATTTTAAGGATATACCAACACAAAGAGCTTCCGCCTTCCCGGGCTCGCCTATATTAAGTGGTTGAATGAGAAATTTAATGTCTTCGCCACCGTAAACATAATCTTCCACAACGGTTTTTTCCGCTTCAAAAGATGTGATACCAATCTTCTTCCCGCACATCGCCGGATTGTCAGCCAAATAAATTCCACCTTCGGGATTAACAATCCACCAGAATAAAACATCTTCTGAAGCGTTAATTTGATTGAGCGTTCTAAATGGCCATAAGCGTGCGATATAGCCAGCTTCGATGCTTCTGGCAGCCACCTCTGCAAGTCGTTCATTCTCTTCGATTAGATTGCTTTCTATTACCTGCTTTTGCTCGTTTAAAACCACACCCAGGATAATCGCTACTGATATAATGGACAAAAGTATCATTGCAGCGACAATTTTGACTAATATACCTTTCCTTTTTTTGCTCGAATTCCTCTTTACTCTCATCATCATATATAATCGGTGCGCCCGCCTCCCTTGCTGATTCGACTATCTTAACCGTATTCTCTACCACCTTATGCGCCCTTTTTTATTTCCACCTATTCTTCCTTCTCAGTGAACACAATCACAACCATTGAATTCACAAGGTTTTCATGAACATTCCCTATACCTGGAATGTGCCCCTGCTCGCCGAAGGTAAAAGTACCGATGAAAGGTGCATCACCTATTGCAGTTTTGACCAGGGCAGGCATTTTAGGTCGCTCCTCCTCAGGAATAGCAAGCATGGACCCCGCGCAATAAGTATAGATACCGAAAGATACATCATCTTTAGAGAGGGCTTCGCTTTCCAGCGCTTTTGTGGGTGTTGTTAGAGCCCTGTTCAAAATTAGCTCCCAGTCTCCATGCATTAGCATTACTTTGTCTCCTTCCTCTACGTTGGCAAATACCTCAAGTGAGTGGTCTGTGGCATTAATTGATAGCGGGTGAATAGAGAGTGTATGTTCCGTCTCCTCTTTCTTTATAACCTTTGCCAGTGGATAGAATGTCGTCTTACTGAGAACCGATCCGCCTGTTTCAAGTTCCTCCGCTACTATGGTGCCCCCAGTCCAGTCATTGTAAACCTCAGCCGCAGGTCGGTTATCAATTTCGTAGATTATCCTTCCCTCAGCCCTGGTAATCG
>PRCZ01000013.1 GCA_009903405.1 Candidatus Methanophaga sp. AG-394-G06 | reverse complement strand
GGCTTATTTCCATTCTACTTAAAATACGCAATTAATTATATTACTTCCATTATGATAATCCCGAATAAATGTCGTCCGTTATATTAGGTCGACCTTCGTGCAACTTTAGCGCCCGATCAGATTTTTGAACTATTACACGGTGGGATTACGCATGTGCTATCTCCCGTGTGTACTCTGACAAGCTCTATATGTCCCTTACTGCGGCAATATAGACGTCCACGACAGTTAGGGGCTCGAAATAAAGTTTGTCCGAAGTGTCGTAACCAGTGGATACCGTTTCTGGGTTGCAATTGATCATTACCGAGTCAAGCCCCTCCTCTCGTAATGCGAAGGCCTCATGAACCGACATACATTTGCGCAATGCTTCATAGAGGGCGAATTTAACGACTACGTAATCAACACATAGCCTTCCTCTTTTAGCGCTTTGCACGCCTGTGTCCCGGAATAATCAAATTCGCAGGTTTGACCAATAATAATAGTTTCAGAGCCTATTACCAGTACTCTTTTAATGTCTTCTTCTTTTGGCATTTATCCTACTAATCGGCGAGATGATAAGTGCAAGCTTGTCTTATTTGTAGATAAAGAAAAGGATAAGATACAAATACGACCTATTATTTTCAATGTATCTTATCTTATTCTTGTTCTTCTATATCTTAGAGATTATCATCCGGCAAATAAAGCTATGACCGCAGATAGACATCACACCGCTGTATTCATTGTCATCACAATAACTCTGCTTTCTACGGGGGCAGCAGCGATGATCTATGAAGTCGTGCTCTTAAGGGAATTTACATTACTCCTCGGCTCTTCTTTTTATTCCGGCTCGATCGTTTTAGCGTCGATAATGGGCGGTCTCGCTATTGGAAGCCTCATCATCGGTAAACTCTCGGATAGAACGAAGAATCCTTTCCTTCTGCTATTCGTATTAGAAATGCTCATTGCCCTTATTGCTCTTATTATCGTACCTGTCACGAGGCGACTTGCACTTTACGATACGTGGACGCTAACAGACGGAATAATATATGCATTTGAATTTATCAAGCTCACACCCACATCATGGCATATCCTGCTATTTTATAGTTCATGCATTTTGCTCCTCCCTGCTGTGTTGATGGGTGGAGAACTCCCGGTAGCCATAAACATATTATCAAAGACAAAAACAGGCAACATCGGTGAAGTATCCGGCTATTCATATTTCTTAGATACCCTGGGCGGAATAATTGGGGCGATTTCTGCCGGGCTCATAATGATCCCGCTATTCGGCGCTATAACGACAGCCCACACTGGAGGAATTCTGAATACCATAGGTGCCGTGAGTGTAGCACTGTTCATGATCTTGTTTCGGAATTCGGAAATCCCTGCAACGACACAAACCGAACGCCCACGAAAGAATCGGGTGTTTCCTGCCGCAATTATAATCGTACTGGTTTTTTTTCTCTCGCTCTTTGCCATGGGCTACTACAAGGCAGAGCAGTTGGAATATACAACAGTAGGTGATTTGTATCGTGGACAGGTCATCCTTGAGCGAACACAGAGCAGATACCAGTCGATAACAGTAATAGACCATGATATTCTTGGACGTGTTCTGTTCCTGGATGGCCGAGTGCAAATTTCAGAGAGTGATGACGAGCCATACTCGGAGGCGCTGGTATTTCCTGCCGCAGTCACTTTACTGAATAACGCACATAAACTTGATGTCCTCATCATCGGCGGTGGAGACCTCGGCGTATTAGAGGTATTAACTAGGTTCCCTGATGATAAAATAGGGAACATAACACAGGTGGATTTAGACCAGGAAGTAATAGAAATCGCTAAGCAATATCTGGTAAGCATACATAATGATTCATGGCAAGACCATAGATATAAGTATGTGGCGATGGACGGGAGGAAATACATTGGGGAAGCGCTAAGGGACAGTAAAAAGTACGACCTCGTTATTCTAGACCTGCCAGACCCTAATAATGATCTGCTCGCAACTTTCTATTCCCTGGAGCTCTATAATGATGTTTATTCTTTGCTGGCCGAAGAGGGTATAATGGCAACGCAAGCAACACAGGCTGATTGGGCATTAGACGCTGATGGATACGTGGTAATTGCAAGCACATTGCGACAGTCACGATTTCCGATTGTTCGGCTCTACAGGCAATATATCCCCAGTTTCGGTCAATGGGGGTTCGCGATTGCATCCAAACATTATGATCCACTGCAACTAACGGAAACTGAGATTGCGGCGGTTATCGCGGATATTGAAACAAACACATACAGTGAAGAGACGCATTTTTCGCTCTTCGCGCTTCCACCTTGGCTTCTAAAAGATATTGAGAATGCACATCTTATAAATACTATTGATAAACCTGTGATAATTAGGGAGTATTAAAATGCTACTACTACGGCTGATAAACAGGATAAGAGCTTTAAGGCGACACGTAGATAAATTCAGGATTCTAGTCCTACTACTTGGTGTGCTCGTATTCGGCTCCATAGCGTTTTACTATTTTGAAAGAGGCAGTATTGAGGAATTAAACATGGGTGATGCTCTTTATTGGGTGCTCGTGACGATTACGACAGTGGGCTATGGCGATATTAGACCAACAACATTGGGTGGCCGGATCATATTTGTGCTGGTTGCATTAGGTGGTATAGGTACTATTGCGTATGTATTCGAACAATTCATAGCTTTTTCTACTAAGAATCAAATAAAGGTATTATTTGGGTCCGGAGCGGTGAAGATGAAGCGACATACGATTATTGTGGGCTGGAATGCCAAAGCAGAAGAGGCGATAAAAGAGCTAAGGCACGCAGACGAGGAGTTCTTAGTAGTGGGTAGTGAATTGGATCATGCCGCGCTGAATGCCGAAGAGATACACCATATTAGTGGCGATCCGACAAAGAGTGAGACTCTGAATAGATGCAATATAAAAGAAGCGAAGACGCTGATGCTTTCTCTGGAGGACGATTCTGAGACGATAATGGTTGCGCTCGCAGCCCGGAAACAGAATCCTAATATAAATATCATTGCGACATGCGAGACGCAGGAACACGTGGAGATGATGCGTGGGGCGGGAATAGACCATATAATATCTTATGCCGAGATAAGTGGCCGCTTACTTGCTCATGCGGTTACAGAGCCAGTGGTTGTGGCTTTCATTGTGGATGCTACGACATCTGTTGAAGGATTTGACCTGAAACAGATAAAAGTGGAGGCGAAGATGAAGTTGTCTGATATGTCGCTGAGAGAGGATGAAAGGGTGATTGCGTTATACCAAAATGGTAGATTTATCCTTGATTTCGCGGCGGATGCTATGCTAGAGGAAGGTGAATATTTGGTGATAATAGCAGCTACATCCTAAAACTTGCCGTGTTCGTTTAGGTCTTCGAATTTCTTGGAAAAGCGGGTAAAAGTTTATCTTTACAAAAGCATATAATAATTATTTGGTGTAGAAAATGTTGGACTCAGACAATCCCCTAGTAAAGGAATATTTTCGGAAGATGGTAGGGGATGATGGTCTGAAGATGATGGCGAATGTTCCGGATGCTGAAATAACAGACGAGGAAATTGCAAAGCTGAGCGACACCAAGCTCACTGCGGTGAGAAAGGTTCTGTACCGGTTATATGAGAACCGAATAGCGGAATACCGGACGGAACGCGATGATAATAGCGGCTGGATCACATATCTCTGGTGCTTTAATCAGGACAATGTTACGAAGATAATGGAAGAAGAAGCGGAAGTAAAGTTGGCGGAATTACGTAATAAATTGGAATCCGAGCGTGGCGGAGTATTTTACCAGTGTAATTGTCAGCGTGTTTTGTTTGAAGATGCACTAGAGAAGGATTTTTGGTGTGATGAATGTAATGCGAATTTCGAATTTTCTGATAACGGCGATTTGATAAAAAAGTTAGAGGCGGATATAGCTAAGATCGAGAAGTGGAAGAAGAAGATAAGAGAGTAATAAGAGAAGAGTGCATAAAGTTACTGCGTGATGTCGGATGTGAGGAGAGGGTTATCGGACATTCTGTTGCAGTTTCCGAACTCGCATTGGAGTTCGCGTGTCGTTATTATTATGGTCGTGTAGACGAAAAGTTAATTTTCAGGGGGGCTTTGCTCCATGATATTGGTAGGAGTCGTACACAGGGTATAGACCATGGTTTTGTTGGTGGCGAAGTAGCGAAAGCGTTAAAGCTGGATGGGCGAGTGGTAAGAATAATACAACGGCATGTAGGCGCTGGAATAACCGCAGACGAAGCAAAAGAGCATGGGCTGCCCCAAGAGGTAGATCTCATGCCAAGAACAATGGAAGAGAAGATAGTTACGCATGCTGATAACCTGATTGACGGGGTAAGGAGAACGAGCATAGAACACGAAATAGCACATTTGAAGGCGAAATTAGGCGTAACTCATCCCTCTATAAAGCGGATGGCTGCGCTACATAAGGAAGTAACTGGGCTAAGCGTGCAGGTATAAGTTAATACTATAATATAAAAACCTCTAACTGTATTCAGCCCACTACCTACTCAATGCACTTTCTCTTTGCTTATCCTTCAGTTCTATCTTTGTTATCATAACATTCGAGGGATGCATTGGTCGAGGCACTTCGGATAAATCGGACCTCGAAATAACAACGCCTTCCACCGTTATCTTCTCTCGCTTCAGGTCTACTGTTCTCACTTTGCCTTCTTTACCTCTGCTATCGCCCCGCATTACCACTACCGTATCGCCTTTCCTCAGCGGAAAACTCCTTTTCCCATATTTACCTCGCAGATCCTGTGAAAGAGCTGCACTCATGTACTTATGTCGTATATGCAAAGGTGCATTATACCTTGCTTTCCTTTGTTTTCTCGGTTGCTTAGACATCTTAGCTTTCATTTTCATCATCCATCCTTGGCTATCTTCTACTCTACAATTCTTATTAACATTATCAAATAAAAAGGATTTGTTATGTCTACTATGCTCGAATATGATGTTGTTGTGGTAGGTGGTGGGCCTGCAGGCTGCATGGCTGCGAAATATGCAGCAAAGATGGGGGCTTCTACACTTATTATTGAGGAGGATACCGAAATAGGTAAGCCCGTTCAATGTGCAGGACTTATAAGTAAAAGAGCAATAGAAGAGAGCGAAACAAAGGATAAATCATTCATAAACTGCGAAATAAAAGGCGCTATTGTTCGTTCGCAGTCCCAGGAATTAATGATAGAATCACCGGGTAAGAGCGCTTTTGCTATTAAGCGCGAAATCTTTGATAGGGTATTGGCACAAGAGGCGCAGAAAGAAGGTGCTGAGATTATTTTGAGGCGTAGGGTTAAAAGTGTGACGAAGGGGGCAGGAGAGACAAAGCTACTGATAAGCACGGCGAACGGTAAAGAAGAGATAAGCGCAAGAGTAGTTATTGGCGCCGACGGTGTGAAGAGCAAAGTGGCTAAAATGGCCGGGCTTAGTGTCGCAAAAAGCTTCCTGAACTGCGTGCAGGTAGAAGGGGTATATAAAACCGAAGATGCTTTTGCAGATTTTGCAGAGATCTTCGTGGGTAACTCTATTGCCCCTGGCTTTTTCGCTTGGGCTATTCCGCTTGGAGCGGAAAACCTCGCTCGTATTGGGCTATGCATAGACAAGCGGTTTTCAGCACAGTCAAACCCTTTGCTATACTTAAAAAGAAATTTTGCTGAGCACCCCATCATAGCGAAGCGATACAAAGGCGCCCGTTCAAAATTTACCGCGGGGACTATCCCTGTAGGAGTCCGAAAGCGAGGGCGAACTGTACGGGTGGATAAAGGGATATTATTGGTTGGTGATGCCGCGGCACAGGTAAAACCAGTCACTGGTGGCGGTGTGTATTACGGCATGAAATGTGGTAAGATGGCGGGTGAGATAGCGGCAAAAGCGTCCTTGACAGGGGATCTGAAGATGCTGACTGCGTATGAAAGACGATGGCAAAAGGAAATAGGCAAGGAAATTGCGTTTGGGGTGAAGGTTCACCGGTTAAGGTGTATACTTAGCGACAATGACTTCGATACGATTTTCCAGACGTTGTCACAGGAGGCACTACTGCAACAGATACAGAAGAAGGGTGATATTGACTACCCCTCTATTGTATTTCATGAATTTTTAAAGAATCCCTGCCTTATCAAGTTGATGGCGAAGAACATCATAAAATATTTATATACCAAGTGACGATAAGATAATCAGGCAAAGGTAAATAGAATAGAATAGAAGGCTTTAGGTGAACGAAGATAATGGCAAGAATGTATGCAAGGAGGCGTGGACGATCAGGCTCGAAGAGGCCGTTTAGCTTCAGGCTTATGGAAACAGTGCCCGAATGGGTAGAGATGACCGCAGAAGAAGTAGAGCGAAAGGTAGTTGAGCTATATGAGCGAGGGGTTACAACAAGTGAAATAGGAACAGTACTAAGGGATCGCTACGGTGTCCCGAGTGTTGTACTGGTTACAGGGGAGAAAATAACGGCGATACTAAAGGGCAAGAATATCGCGGGTGAGATACCGGAAGACCTACTGAATTTGATGCGGAAAGCGCTTCGGATACGAAAGCATGTAGAGGGGAATAAGAAAGATGTGCATAATAAAAGATCGTTGCACTTAACCGAATCGAAGATAAGACGGCTTGTGAAGTATTACCGAAGGGAGAAGGTCTTACCAGAGGAATGGCAGTATAAGCCGGAAATTGCCGAATTCATTATGAGGAAATAAAGAGGAGGTGTGAATGAAAAAATGAAAGGATTTGGAGAGATATTGGCAGGGGTAGTATTAGTAATAGTGGGAATAGGTATATTAGTTATTCCGCAGACAGATCTCTTTAGAGTAGGGTTAAAGTGGGTCATATTAGGTGCTATTCCAATCATTGTGCTCTTAGTTGGTGCGGTATTTCTGATGATCGGTGTGAGCGATGTGAGAGATAAAGGAGAAGAGATAGAGGATCTAAGTGAAGGAAGTGAAAAAGGTGAGGGGGATTAACAGTGGGCGCAGTTAAACCTACATATGTAAAGAGATTAGGGAAACAATTACTGAGGGACGTCCCGGACGTCTCTGATGACTTTGACATGAATAAGAAGATAGTGAAGGAGTATACAAACGTAAAGGGCAAAGGGGTACAGAATAGAATAGCAGGATACATAACACACAAGAAGAGGCGAGAGTCGAAACAGTGAATATAGAAGGTGTGTATCCAGCGCTTATAACGCCGTTCACAAAGGATGACGAAGTGGATGAGGACGGTTTAAGGCGGCTTGTGGAATACGCGATAGAGGGCGGTGTAGCGGGGATAGTACCGTGTGGTACGACCGGTGAATCAGCGACACTTTCTCATGATGAGCATAAGCGTGTGGTAGATGTGGTAGTGGACTGCTCGACGGTACCTGTGATAGCAGGGTCCGGCTCGAATAACACAAAGGAGGCGATAGTACTAACGAAATATGCAGAGGATGTGGGCGCTGACGCTTGCCTCGTGATCACGCCTTATTATAACAAGCCGAATGTGAAAGGGCTGAAGGAACATTTTAAGTTGGTTGGTGATGCTGTGGATATACCCTTGATTGCGTATAATATACCTTCGAGAACGGGCCAAAATGTAAATGCCGAGACAATGGTGGCGCTCGCGGCAGAAGTAGAGAATCTAAAAGGAGTGAAGGAAGCTTCTGGCGATTTGAAACAGATAGGCACGATTATAATGTTGGCCGCAGAACAGGGTCTAGACTTCACGGTTGTTGCGGGTGATGATTTCCTTACGCTGCCCATAATGAGCCTGGGCGGTAAGGGCGTGATTTCCGTGGCGGCGAATATCGCGCCGAAGCCGATGAGTGAGATGGTAGATGCGATGTTGAACGGTGAGATAGAGAAGGCGAAAGAGATTAATCTACGCTTATATCCTATGTTTGAGTCGATGTTTCTGGAGACAAATCCAATACCAGTAAAGAAAGCGGCGGAGATGATGGGGTTGTTGCCTGCCGGGCACGTTCGGCTTCCGTTAGGCGCGTTGAGTGCCTCTAACGAGGAGAAGTTGAAAGCTGTGCTGAAAGGGCAAGGGATGATAGGTTAGTTACCTACTAAAGAGTTCGTAAGTTATTTTATCGTGTCTGTGGTGGCAGATCTAACAAACAGAGAGGAAGAAAAAATACTTGAGGGCTCGGCTAAAAGCAAATACCTAATGTAAGCATGATGCGATAAAAACAATGATGCTTTCAGACATAAAAAGTGATTTTGAATTTATAAGCGACGAAGTAGAAGGCGTGCTCCTATTCGGCTCCGTGGCGAAAGGCGAACTAACCACGAGATCTGACATAGACATTGCGCTGGTGAGGCCAAGCACCAGGAGCGTGCTTTTCAGGGTATTTGAACGAGTTGGCGGTAAATACGACACGAAAATATTCGAGGATTTACCGCTGCACATAAAAATAGATATTATCAATAATCATCAAGTCATCATAGGCGATGAAGTAGAACTCTCTTACTACTTTTACCGGTTCAGAAAGGAATGGAAAGATATGGAACATCGGATTTTGAGCAACCAATTTAAAAGTGTAAGAGAAATGATAAACCAGAGACGGGCATGGCTAAAAAATGAGCGAAAGATACCTCAAGAAGATTGAGATACTGGAAAGGGAACTGGAATACATAAACAGCCACGAGATAACGGGTGAAGTAACAGAACGAGCTGCACTTTATTCTTTGCAGATCGGAATCGAGTCCGGAATGGACATCATAGCGATGAAAATAAAAGAACTCGGATTAGTTGTAGAAGATGACTACACGAACATAGAAAAATTAATACAGGGAAATGTAATCGCATTAAAAGAAGGTGAGCTGTTAAAAGAGTTCAACGGCATAAGAAATGCAGTTGTATATAAGTACAACAACCTCGAAATGGCAATAATAAAGGAAGCTCTGGAACGAATTGCCGAGTTTGCAGAAGTGATATTTAAAATAGCGGAATAAAAAAGTACCCCATTTTAATCACCACCTTTATTAGCGCATCCTCCTATAAACTCTCTAAACTCCCTTAGACCAATTATCACCACTTTTTCATATCTCCCCTCTCCGCCTCATATTGAGCATTTTGCGACCATTTTCCAGCCGGTCAATAAGTGGGCACTTCTTAGATATGGTAAAAATGGTAGCTTTTTAATAATAGAGAAACCCACAGAGTTGAGCTCCCAAATATACAAATACTATATGCGAAATAATGAAGAGCCTTTTTAATAGTATTCATATGTACTATCATTAGCTATGACCACGTCGAACGCGCCTTGGGCAGAGCGAGAGGCAGGTGTTCTCAGGAGGTTAACCAATGCTGACTGAGCGGCGATTACAAGATCTTGCAGACAATATCCGTCAGGATCTGAACTTACTTAAAGCGTACGAGGATGAACTGCGTTACGAAACAGATCCCCGCCGTCTGGCGGGGTATCGTCGAGAGATTGAACGACAGCGTGAATCATTGAGTAGCTACCAGCAGGAGTATGACGAACTGCAGAAGCAGGTGACCGGCGTGCCGTCCGCAGAGATGGAGGACACAGCAAATCTGTTGCGACAGATGGACGCTAAACTGGACGATGTCCTGAAAAATCAGAAAGTTATGCAGGATGATTTAAAGGACTTACGCAAAACTCTACTCGCTCGGTTCGATGCCAGCGAGCAAGTAATCATCTCTGCAATCGTTCAGCGGCTCGATCTAAATCAATTAGAAATTGTGCAGAGTATTGTGAATGAAATAGAAATCCATAGTGTTCCGGAAAACGAGCTGCAAGAAACTTTAAACACCATTCAACAAGCTCTATTGGAGATTAGACAGACAGAAATAGGATTGTATGACTCACAATTGATGACCGTAGCAAAAAGCCTGTCTAATGTGGTTGAAGATCCGAAACTCGATGTGAATCATAAACTCAAAGTTTCGATTCCCATTATCCCGCTCATTCTGACATATGAAACCGAGGTCGGACTGAAGAGCGGACTGAATCTAAAAGCCGCCTGGCAGCGCTTAAAAGCTTGGGTGCGTGGTGAGCAATGAACGAGGACTTTAATCGCAAACGTCTGAACGATCTTGAAGACAACATCCGTCAGGATCTGGAGATGCTCAAAGAGTACGAGGACAAAGAGCGATATGAGACAGACCCCCGCCATCTGGCGAGGTACCGCCGGGAGATCGAACGCCAACGTGAATCCCTTACCCATAACCAGAAGGAGTACGACGAACTGCGCAGGCAGATGACACCAGAAGAGCTACAGAACGTAACTGATCTATTGCAGCAAAAGGACGCCAAACTGGGTGAGATCCGGAAATTGCTGCCGCCAATTTGGAACATTTCACAGCACCGGAACCCCAACTTCACAGGTCGAGAAAGTATACTGAAAGCGCTCAGGTTAGCTCTCATTTCAGAAGAGCCGGCCGCATGGAAACAGGCTATAACCGGCATGGGCGGTGTGGGCAAGACTCAGCTTGCTGTTGAGTATATCTACCGCCATAAGACTGAATACAGAGTCATCTGGTGGGTTCGGTCTGAGGAACTGGCGACGATGGCTGCTGATTACGCCAGCCTTGCCGTTGATCTGAATTTGCCGGAGAAAGACTCCACAGATCAAACAGAGATAGCCAGAGCAGTGAAGCGCTGGCTAGAGCATAATCTCGGCTGGCTGCTCATCTTTGATAACGCTCAGGACCCCGGAGAGATTCGCAACTACTTACCTCTGGGAGGCGATGGTCACGTAATCATCACATCTCGCAATCCCCTTTGGGGCGGTGTGGCCAAACTGCTGCCAGCCCGGGTATTTGATCGAGCGGAATCAATTGAATTCCTCTGCAAGCGTACGGGACAGGAGGACAAGAAAGCTGCAGATGCACTCGCAGACGAGCTAGGCGACCTGCCTCTGGCGTTGGAGCAGGCAGGTGCATAT
This sequence comes from Candidatus Methanophaga sp. AG-394-G06, assembly GCA_009903405.1. Lineage (GTDB taxonomy): Archaea > Halobacteriota > Syntropharchaeia > Alkanophagales > Methanospirareceae > Methanophaga. Next base: position 22,791 of record PRCZ01000013.1, on the reverse strand, counting down.
ATCGAAACAACTGGCATCGCGCTAACCGAGTACCGAGAACTATTCCTATCGCGGCGAAAGGAACTCTGGGTGGACGAGTCCCACCCGCCGGACTATCCCGATTCGGTGGCTACCACATGGTCCCTTGCTATGAAGCAAGTCAGTCAGGTATCACAAGATGCTGCGGATCTGCTGAATATGTGCGCCTTTTTGGCTCCGGACGACATCTCCCTGGAGCTTTTGAGTGGGGGAGCAGAACATCTCCCTGAGCCACTTACAGCAACAGCAACCGACAACCTGGCGATGAATCGTGCCATAAAAGCTCTCAGGCAATATTCTCTGATCGATACAAGCGGCGAAGGTCTGTCAGTTCACAGGCTGGTTCAGGCTGTGGTGCGTGACCGTTTGAGCGAAGACGACAGGAAGAGATGGACAGAGACAGTTGTACGTCTCTTGAGTTCAGCCTTTCCCTTCGATAGCGAGGACGTAAGGACGTGGCATCAGAGCTCACGTCTTTTGCCTCACGCTCTGGAGGCGGCTGCTCATGCTGGGTTACTGGAGGCGGCTCCTGAAGTAAGACAGCATATTTTAAATCAAACCGGTGTGTATTTGCGCGAACGCGCGGAGTTCGCCGAGGCTAAAGTTCTGTTTGAACGGGCTTTGCCTATTGCAGAAAAAGCATATGGCCCTGACCATCCAGAGGTAGCCGCAATCGTCAACAATCTCGGTCTCGTCCTGAAAGCTCTGGGCGACCTGAAAGGGGCAAAGGAGCACATCGTGCGGGCGCTGAAGATAGATGAAGAAGCATATGGCCCGGACCATCCCCACGTAGCCACAGATGTCAACAATCTCGGTCTCGTCCTGAAAGCTCTGGGCGACCTGAAAGGGGCAAAGGAGCACATCGTGCGGGCGCTGAAGATAGATGAAGAAGCATATGGCCCGGACCATCCCCACGTAGCCACAGATGTCAACAATCTCGGTCTCGTCCTGAAAGCTCTGGGCGACCTGAAAGGGGCAAAGGAGCACATCGTGCGGGCGCTGAAGATAGATGAAGAAGCATATGGCCCTGACCATCCAAATGTAGCCAGAGACGTCAACAACCTCGGCAGCGTCCTGCGAGCTCTGGGCGACCTGAAAGGGGCAAAGGAGCACTTCGAGCGGGCACTGAAAATATTTCGGAAGTCCCTGGGCGAAGATCACCCATCAACAGCAACGGTGCTAAACCATCTCGAGTCACTTGCAAATGTATAAGACGATAAGGTTTTTGAATATCCAATTTAATTTAATTTTTTGAAGCCATAGTGCATCGCCATGAAAAATGAAAGCATTAAGGTAATCGAAGTCAGAGAACTGACAAAGAGGTTCGGTGATGTTACTGCAGTCAACCATATTTCTTTTGCCGTTACGAAGCGCGAAATCTTCGGCTTCCTTGGCCCTAACGGAGCAGGAAAGACAACGACAATCAGGATGCTGACCGGACTGATCACGCCTGATTCGGGCGATGTCCTCATAGACGGCGTAGATATAATGAAGAACCCAATCAAAGCAAAGATGAAGATCGGGGTCATCCCGGAGATGGGTAATATCTATGTTGACCTAACTGCGAAACAGAACATCATCTTAGCGGGCAAGTTCTATGGTATCGCCCGCGGCGAACTGGGGAATAAAGCAGATGCGATTCTAGCCAAATTCGGGCTTTTGGAAAGGGCAGATGATCCGGTAAAGACATTTTCAAAGGGTATGAAACAGCAGGTTAATATCGCAAGTGCTATTGTTCATAGTCCCGAACTCCTCTTTCTTGATGAACCGACCGCGGGATTAGATGTTCAAAGCCAACGCATGATTAAAACTATCATTCGGGAGATGAATCAAAGAGGCACAACCATCTTCTTGACCACGCACAATATCGAAGAGGCGAATGTGCTCTGCGATAGGGTAGGGATAATAAATAATGGTGAAATAGCGGCTATTGATACGCCGGAAGGGTTGAAGAGGACTTTTGAAGAGACGCAATCAGTAGAAATCTCTTTTGATAAGCCGGTTGATCTCAGTGAGATAGAAGAAAGCCGATTAGTAATCCGGAAGGAGAAATTAGGCGATAAATGGCGATTATATACCGACAATCCCGATAAACTAGTAAAATATTTGGCACAATTCGCGCAGGACCATAACTTAATATTTACCACTATGGAGATCTGTGGTGCGAGTTTGGAAGACGCATTTGTTAAATTAACGGAGGATAAATATTGATCATGCCCTTAAGGAACTTTAACCGCCCGTTCTTTCGCGGGATCGCAGTAGTAACAGAGAAGAATATCAGGCTTTATTACACTAAGCCGCCGGTTATTATATTCGGTTTCTTGTTTCCACTATTCATGTTTCTGGCCTTTTATCTAGGTAAGGAGATAGATTTTTACGTCTTCTTTCCCGGGCTTTTAGCTATGTTCCTATTCTTTATCGCATCATCCGTAGGTCCACTAATAACGCCCTGGGAGAAACAGGCAGGTACTTATGAACGATTGCTGTCCTTTCCTGTTAGTATCACTACAATTATTCTGGGCGACTGTGCAGCGGGCATGATTTTTGGTATTATGATAAATGTTGTTGTCTTAGCGGTGGGGCTGATAACTTTAAATTACTGTTTGAACATAATGATATTGTGCCTGGGTATGTTGTTGGGTGCGTTCTGTTTCTCTTCTCTTGGTGTGTCACTGGCATCGCCGTCCGTTCAAAATCCGTCATATGTAATGATGTTTTCCAGTATTATCCGCTTCCCACTGATATTCATTAGCGGTATCTTCATACCGTTAGAGGACCTGCATGGACTCGGGAGAATGCTGTGTTACTTCTCGCCTATCACCTATATGGTTGATATATTCAATTTCAGTCTCAGAGGGCAATCGAATATCGCGCTAATTGTCGATTTCGCAGCGCTATTTGTTTTCAGTCTGACATTCGTATATTTAGCGAATAGAACGCATAAACGGAATTTGATGCGGGGGCTCTGAGTTGTCGACTGGGGATTATGAATTACGAATTAGGGGCCATTTGTAATTGATTCTCATGTGTGTTCAGTCCAGAAGGTAATGTGAAAGCCGCCACAGAGGCATGGGTGAAATTGCTTGCCTTCTTTCTGGAGTATCTTCAAAAGTGATAAATAAATAGAAAAGTTTATATACTGTAAAATAGAAGTTTTGTAGATAGCTAGTATTATCACATAGGGAGAACAAAAGATGGCTGAAGAAGAAAGCTATAAGAGGGCGAAAAAAAGAGTGGGTGAGTTAAGGGGATTTTACGAACATTTAATCGCTTATGTCGTAGTGAATATAATGCTCGTCTTTATTAACCTCGTTACCAGCCCGGATGCACTATGGTTCTACTGGGTAACCGTTTTCTGGGGAATCGGAGTTATTTGGCATGCGATAAGTACCTTTGGCAAACAGGGCAAACTGGGTAATAACTGGGAAGATAAGAAGATAAAAAAGATTATGGAAAAGGAGAAAGGGAAATGAATAAGAAACAAGGAATATGCATTGGTATTGTAGTAGTATGTGCAATTGTTACAATTGGCATGTTTACAGGCTCCATTGGGGAAGAAACAGCTGCATCTGCGGTAACAGTAACACCGACGCTAACACCAACTCCATTCCCAAGTCCTACTCCTCCTTTGAAAACAGATTTGGACAAAGAAGCAGTAGAAAAGACGCCATGGATGAAGGTCGTGTTTCATGACCCATCGTTTGCCTTTCAATTTCAGAGAACGATTGGATATTCTTACTATGGTGGTGCTGACTACGAAGAGTGTCTGTCCACCGCCTGTCGCATCAAGGAGGGAGATTGCGAGAGCTGGTACGAAGAGTGGCTCAAGACTGCTGACCGGGTCTGCGCAATCGCTGATAAGTGCCTTGCCGAAGGTCATAATGTCAGCGCGCGGGAAGCCTATCTTCGCGCCTCAAACTACTACCGCACGGCTGAGTTCTACCTTGCTTATAGGGATCCGAGCGACCCTAGTATTCTGGAAACATGGAGAAAAAGCAGGGAGTGCTTCATCAAGGCGGCTCCGCTATTTTCGCCACCGTTTGAGGTAGTTGAGATACCTTATGAGGGGACAACCCTGCCAGGGTATTTTTTCCGTGTGGACGATTCGGGCACTCCTCGTCCCACGCTAATCCTACAAACCGGCTTTGACGGGACCGCGGAGGAACTTTATTTCTTAGGTGGTTGTGCCGCCGCTGTGCGGCGAGGCTATAACTGCCTGGCGTTTGAAGGTCCCGGGCAGGGCAGGGTCATCCGCGAGCAGAAGCTACATTTCCGACCTGACTGGGAGAATGTAGTTACGCCCGTTGTGGACTACGCATTGACAAGACCTGAAATTGATCCCGATCGCATTGCGCTCATGGGCGTGAGCTTAGGCGGTTATCTTGCGCCCCGCGCTGCGGCGTATGAGCACCGCCTCGCAGCTTGCATTGCCAACGGAGGTATCTTCGATCCTTTTGAAGGCGTGGTATATCCTGAATCCCCCGAGGCACTTAAAGAGTATATAATCAATAATCCATCGGCTTATAACGCTGAGATGAGAGAAAAGGCGAAGTCGAATACGGGGTTGCAATGGGCTATGGAGCAAGGGATGTGGACGTTCGGAGCGGCATCTCCGAGCGAGTGGATGCTTAAGTTCGCTAATTACACAATGAAAGGCAGAGCGGACAAGATCACCTGCCCAACACTGGTTTGCAATGGCGAGGGAGACTTTGACTTCCCCGGGCAGCCTAAAAAGTTGTACGATGCTCTAACATGTCCCAAGGAGTACATGCTCTTTACGTTTGAAGAGTGCGCCGAGCAGCACTGCCAACTTGGTGCAGTCGCACTTTCGGACCAGCGTATCTTCGACTGGCTTGATAAGACCTTTGCGGAAATATGTAGTGAGGGAAGTTAAACAATAGGCGGGCAATTAAATGTTTAAAAACATATTGGAAAAGATTCTACAACGCGGGTAGTGTCATGTATACTGATCTGTTGGTTCCCGTTGTGCTGATAGCGCTATTAATCCTATGGAAGTTGGGATATTAAATTAAAATTAAAATGGCCAAATCCAATGCTTCGGAACCTGGTATGACGACCCATCGCATCGAGGCGTTAACGGATGGCATCTACGCCATCGCAATGACGCTGCTGGTATTGAACCTTGCGCTTCCGGAAGTAGGGACGAACCAGGCAGTACAGTTACATGACGCGCTGTTTGGGCAAGCGCATAAATTTTTTAATTATGCACTCAGTTTTATCCTCCTGGCTATCTTCTGGATTATACATCACGACCAATTTCATATTATCAAACGAACCGATCGAAACCTTCTCTGGCTAAATATTTTTTGTCTTATGTTTGTAGCTCTGGTACCTTTTTCCACTTCGCTAATTGGTGATTATCCTGATGAAACGATAGCAAAACAGTTTTTTGATTTTAATTTGTTCATATTGGGAATATTCAATAGCATGAATTGGGTTTATGCCACAAAAGGTTATCGTTTGGTAGATCGCAGCCTCGACCCGCGACTCATAGCAATATGGAAAAGACGGGGTGTTGTTACTCCGATTGTCGCTCTTATGGCGATGGGAGTATCTGTAATAACACCGCAGTGGTCTTCGTGTGTATACCTCTTGATTCCTCTTTTATTAGCACATCCGCAGTTTCGGTACACAAAGAGAATCGACACTTGAAAAGTGGCCATTGTGAGAATATCATCTTCCGTGTAAATCCACGTCTTAATTAAATAGCTGGAAGTTATACCTTATATACAACAAGCTATGGAACGTGTAATTGCAGTTGATTTAGGCGGTACGAATGTCCGAGTGGCGCTGGTATCAGAAATTACGGGAGAAATCATTAAAAAAATCGTCGGCCAGACAAAAATTGGGGGCAGTTCTCCACTTCTCATTGCTGACGACATCACAGAAAAGATACGGCAATTGACGAGCCCAAAAGAGCTAAAGGAAATTCGGGGTATTGGGATTAGTAGTGCAGGCCCAATCGACCTCCGCAAAGGCGTATTACTCAATCCACCAAACATTAGCTTTCCGTCTGTACCTGTGGTACAGCCAATCCGGGAAGCCCTGGGTCTGCCGGTATATCTGATCAACGATTGTCGTGCCGGGGTACTGGGCGAGACCCGTTTTGGTGCCGGAAAGGGCTGTGAAAATGTGGTATACATCACAATCTCAACAGGAATCGGTGGCGGTGCAGTGATAAACGGCAAGCTATTACTTGGTCGGGACGGCAACGCATCGGAAATCGGGCATTTCTGTGTTGATACACGCTATGGTATCCGCTGCGGCTGCGGCAATTATGGCCACTGGGAGGGCTACGCATCAGGAAAGAATATTCCACGATTTTTTAAGCGATGGTGTGAATCAGAAGCTCATAATGACGTTGCGTTTGACGGTAGTACCAGTGAGTCCATCTTTGCAGCCGCGAAAAATCATGACCCGTTAGCGTTGCTGTTCATTGAGGCGTTAGGGGAGATCAATGGACGGGGCATTTCAAATGTTCTTGTAGCCTATAATCCGGAGCTCATTATATTGGATGGCGCTGTGGTCCAGTACAACCAGAATTACATAGTGCCATATCTGAAGAAGAATATCGAGCATTACTTGACGGTACCGGAAATCAAGGTCAGTACTCTTGAGGGCTTGGCTCCGTTACTGGGTGCGTCTGTTGTTGCAAGAGGCTATGCTAAGAAACTAAATTTATCTCATTCAGAACCGCTATGTTAAGTGAGGGGCGCTAAGTTGGGCGGTCTGTACCCTAGGCGATTCGATCACAATCCAAGACAACTTGTGACCCTGAATGGAGAATACCGGGTCAGAGAGCATGTATTGCAATCTATAAAAGTTTTTATATTTCTACTGTCTTGTAATGGGTAACATGGTAGAAGATCTTGGCAGTGTAATAAAAAAAGGGTTCGATACGTGGAAGGCAAATTTGTGTATTAGTCTCCCTTTTCTGTTTAGTTCGATAATAACATCCATAGTGGCACTCATAATCATAGGCGGTGCCATACTGGCAGCGGTTCCTTCGCTACCCTCTTTGATACCGCACTTATCCCAACCAGATAAAATCACACCCGAACTTATTCTACCGCTTATGTCGCAATTAATTCAAAACATAGGCATTGTTATAGTTGCCGTCATCATCGCCATGATTTTAGGGTTGCTGATAAGTGCCTTTTTCGCTGCCGGTGCGATTGGCATGGCGAAAGAGGCGACGGAAACGGGTAGTACCAATCTGTCCGACATGAAAGGGTACGGTAAGCGGAAATTCATTAGTTTGCTCTTTGCCGACATCATCGTTGGTTTAATCGCACTTATAGGTTTCGTTTTCTTAATTCCCGGCATAGTGTACGCTCTTCCAGTTATAACAACGTCTCCAGAACCGACACCTGAGATAATCATGCCGGCATTTGCGATATTTATGATCGGAATATTGATAATGAGCATCTACACGCTAATAGTAAGCATAATGTTCGCTCTACCGCGGTACTCGGTTGTTATAGATGACCGTGGTGCGATAGAAGGAGTTAAGAAAGGTTTTAACATATTCAGGAAACATAAATTAGATGTCTTTTTGCTCTGGCTTGTCGCGCTTGTTATAGGCATTGTTGTTAGCATTATTCTCAGCTTTATACCTTATATCGGATCGTTTTTAAGCGTGGTTGTATCCGTTATCGTTATTCAACCTTTAATAGTTATATGGTGGAGCAGATTCTATCTGAGTATAGTGAAACCAGCGGGAGATTTATAAATCATTCCCCCGAGGTTGCGTATATTTCATAAGGCATTATCTTCTTATTCGATTTCTTTTTACCCTTTAATTTGCTTACAAGATCAGCGGCTTTCTCCTTGTTCTCCCGTCTCTTCAAACGCCCCATTATGCCTGCCATCTCTTTATCCTTCTCCTCTCCGCCGTATTCTACTTCACCTTCTAATAGCTCTTCCTCTTCCTCTTCTAGCTCTTCCACTTCTTCCATACTGCCTTCAATCACGTCCATTTTAACCCCGCTTTCTGCCCCGCTATAGTAAATAAATATCCCTTCTCTTTGATAAAGTTTCTTTTGGTAAAGCTTTTCTTTTTACGAAACTGTTTTAGATTGAAATGTTTCAACCTTCTCTGGATATAACTTTTTCGCCGCTGATATAATCTCCCCTATTCCGCCCCCTACCTCTATCTCTTCCTTGTTCAGCATAAACGGTTCATCCAGTGTTATCTTCGCTTCGTCAAGCACCAATGTTGACCAGCTAACACTGCTCACTTGCGAACTATATCGTTTCAATACTTCAGTCTTAAAAAAATCGCGCGTTTGCTCGGGTGCATTACTAACTGCATATCTTACCCTATCAGGAAGCGAAGACCAATTCACATGCGGTAATTTGCTCTTTGCGAATGCCATTGAATCTGCGGGATTGAAAAGGCAGGCGCTACTGCCCTTCTTGCCTTCTATGCATTCCAGCACGCTTTCATCCAATAAGGCATACTGGTTACATATGCTTATTCCTTCCAAAGCGCTTTTGGGTTCATAATTCACAAGCAGCGCTAATTTCGTTACCCAGTCTATGCCATCCACATACTTCTCCATGTGCCGAGCCTCTAAATCGTCTAACAGCTCCTTAAATCCTTTCAGCCCGAGTTCATCCCACTTCCCCGGTTCCACACCACTAAATTCCTGCATCTGCTCTATCGCACCCAAATAGAACTGTAATATGGATACTGCATCGGTCACCTCACCGCTCTTCAATTTTAGCTGCCACTTGCATTCCTGTGTATCTAATGACAGTTTCTTAAACGCTCTTACTGGATCCTCTATCTCCGGTGCATTGTCTAAGAATCCGGACTCAAAGGCGCAAATCACCTGCGCTTGTACTATGTCGCGTAAGAAAATCGCATATTCCGACCGAAGTGCTTCGTAATGGATGTCATGCAGTCGCCAGTACCGATGCGCAGCATGGGGCTGGTCTCTCGTGTTCAATATGCCTCGCTCGCGTGTAGTGGAAAGCGAAGATTTGTGGACTACAAACATCGCCCGCGGCGAAATTACAAACTTCACGCTACCCTTACTAATCGTGTCGCCGGAAACAACATCGCCTGACCCGGCAAACAAAATTCGTGTGATAATCCAAGGTATTAACGCCTTTTCTACTCGACTCCAATCTTTGCACGCTTCCCTTTTGGTTATTATATTGCCATGCGTAGCGTACGTATTGGTCTTTATCCTTCTCTTCTTCCCTTTCTCCTTCCACCTACCAGCAGAACTAAAGAAGTTGGCGACATTATTCTTATGGATGCGCACCTCCTTCTTTAACGCCAAACTCGCCTCCCGTGAGCCTACATAGGCATATATCTCTGATGCCTTATCGTATGCCACAGCGTCAAAAGGATTGTTGTATGACGGTGTCGCTATTTCGAGATGGCCCAGATCGTTATAAATACGACTGCCGTTTTCACCGTATGACGACAATATTCGCGATTCGTGCACTTCTTGCGTGATCTCCATATCCACGTCCCACTTGACATCACGAGAGAATTTCCCGCGTTTTATTCCTTGTATTGCTGCATTAACGAGCAAGGACGGATTTAAACCCGCTTTTGCACTCACAGGATATTCCTGCTCTATGCCTCTTATCTTATTTTCTGTACCTGCGCCCTTCATCCGCTCACTCATTAATCTTTAATATGCATTCTGTTCGTATAACAGTTTTTCCTCTAGGGAACTCACAAATAATAAGACACAGATTAACGCTGATTAACACAGATTTAAACTATTTACTGGGAGTTCCGCTATATCTGATCGCCCCCCTTCTCGCCCTGCTTTATCTCTTCTATCTTCTTTCTTATTGACTCCTCGTCCCAGCCATCCAGTTCATCAAACCGATATGTTTTGTTGTTAGAATACAACAAATAATCCAAGTATGGGTTTCTTACGATTCTATTCCTTATTTCCCGACTTAGCTCCTCCTCCCAGCCCCTTATGTCTTCCTCTTCTGCAAGTAGTCGCACAAGAACCTGTCTTGCTCCTTCACCTCTACCCTGCTCTTGGAAAAAGACCACTACTGCACTGGGCATCCTCGCCAGTTCAGGATACCGCTCAAACAGCCGCGCATATTCATCTCTGCTCGGTCGGCCAACGTCTATCGTCACATTTGGCTCGTTATTTATCGTTATCTTATTCCAGCTCAGTGCGGCATTCTTGTATTCCGCTGCAAGTTTCACCCTTAGCTCAGCTCTTGAATCCTTCGGTGGAAATAGCATTGCTTCCCCTATATCATCATCCGTCAGTATTCGTTCCACTCCTATCTTATCCGCTACACACTCGTATAGGTCAGAATCACAGAGATTGGTGAACTCAAAAGAAGCCGCTATCTCTTTCTCATCCATACCGTCCATCGTGTACTTGCTCCGGTAATCGAATTTACCCTTTGGTATATGTTTATAATCGAACTCGCCCAACTCATTCTTTATCACCCATAACTTCATCACCCATTCTATACGACGAAGAACATATGGGTCCTCAAGCAAGCCCTGATCAAACTTGGCACAAATACGCTTAAACGTGTCCAAACAGTATTTATCCCAATAAGACACTTCTCGCTCCTCAAACAACTCCTCTATCGCTGCAATATAATAACTCATAATATAATCTGTGACTGACTGCGTCCGACCATTCATTAGCTGTATTCTCCAATCCCCACGTATGTTCTCGGAAATATCTTTAAAGGTTTGTAGTGGGTTCCTGATCTCTTCCACATGCGTAATTTTCCCCGATTCTATTGCATCTATTACGTATGATGTAATAGCATTGTTGAGCAGCCTTGTGACCTCAGAACGAACTCCTTCGCCTGATGTTACATGCACACGATATTTATCCTTTGTGCTCAATGGCTCATCCCTCAGGGATAATATTGGCCATTGCGAAGGGGATTCGGTAAGTACCCTCTTTGAGACCATCGCTTTTGGCGATACGACATATTTTATCGTTTCTTTATCGGCTACATAACCGCCTGCGCCAAAGAATATCTTACGAAGCACTAAAAACGGGATGAGCAGGTTCTCTTTACCCACATATTTCTTCCGCTCTACTATATATGATTCGTGTGTGCCACGGCTATACCGCTTGTCTATCTCCACGTTTGCTTTCCAGCATTGGATATATGAACTACAATTCACTTTTTGCTTCCGCTTATCCATGTATTTCTCGTTCGCTTTCTCCACTCCGATCTGCATGTACAACTCCGCTGCTTTGTCATATTTTAGCACTTCAAATGCGTTTCTACATTCTGGCGTAGCTATCTCTAAGTGACCGCCGGTGCATATGTAAATTCGTGAGCCATTACGCAAAAAACCATCGTTCCGCCTCCGCATCTTCGAGCAGATAGCTTTCGAGCCGTCGAAAAAGGCATAATGCTCGAGTGCATGGATCACTTCATCTACATGATAAAATCTTGCGTATCTGTACAAATTAGGCGATTCCGAGCTTATTCCCACTCTGAATTCATGCTCTAATCCCTGCCATCTGTTCAAATCCACCCGTTCCATTTTTTTGGGGGCTCGAATTAAAAATGCATTCCTGTTTCTTCCTCTGGCAGCTCTTCATAGCCAGACGCAATCATCTCTTCGGCCCTTCTCTGCACGAACTTATCAAACCCTTCTTTTAAGTGTCGCATGCTCACTCCTATCTCCTCTACATGTTTATATCTCTTCTGTAACTCTTCTGCCTTACTTCCTGCATCTAATATCGACTCAAGCCCTTCCTTATCCCACATAGCCCTTAGCTCTTCATCTTTTATTGTTCCTTTCTTCAACATCAGCATTGTTCGCTCCTCTAATGCATTATCTTGCGCATAGCCGAATATCTGCGCGATGAACCGCCCGGTTACAGTGTCCGCTCGCTTTATCCGCCCTATCTCGGTCTCAACAAGAGTATTACTGTACATGTATCCGACAATCTCATTCACCAGATATGACCTTGTTTCCTCATCTCCGCCCTTCTCCTTTACTAGATGGTAATCGAGGGGGAGCGTATTTGCATAAATGGAAGCGATGGAATGTGCCGCTTCTCTATCAGGCTGTGAAACTTCAATTATTTTGTCAAATCTCGATCTGAATGCAGAATCAATAAGGTGCAACCTGTTTGTTGCGCCTATCACCGTGAGGTGCGGATGTAGGGCATGAAACCCATCTAAAATGTCCAGTAATTGTCCCGTAACTCTTTCGGGTGCACCCGAGGACCCAGAATACATACCCCTCTCCTGTGCTAATGCGTCTATCTCATCAAAGAAGATCACACCATAGTCATTCTCACCCTCCACTAATTTATCATTTGCCGCTTTAAACACCAGCCGCACATTCTTCTCGGACTCGCCGAGCCACATACTGAAAAGCTCGCCTGCTCCTACCTTTACAAATTCACAGTTGGGTAATGCCGATGCTAACGCCTTTGCGCACATCGTCTTTCCACATCCCGGCGGACCATACATCAGTATCCTTCTGGCGGATTCACCGTATTTTGTGTAATCATCAGGATTTACCATTGGAAGAATAATGCTCTTTATTAATTCCTGCTTTACCTCTTTTAAACCTCCAATATCATTAAAGCTCGTGCCAGGACTCTTCGTGACTTCATAGCGAGAATACTCCTTTGCTCTATAAGTCCGCCTTATATCAAACGTTCCAGGGAGAAGACCTACTTTCATACCTTCTCTTAGCTTTCCCTTCTCTTCTTCGCCCAGCCGCTTATATAACCTGCCGCGGCCCTTTCCTATTGATATTTCGGCTACCCAGCCCTCGTCATCTTCGTCCTTTATCAGCTCTTCTACCTCTCCAACCTCTAAATCCACCCGCCGGTCATACCCCTTTGTGATGCCTATTGTAAACCCACTGGGGTTATTTCTATCCGGGATGCGACCGATGAATACATATTCACCCTCTTGTAGCGCCTCTATCTCTTCCGCAGCAAGCGTTCCGTAGGGCAAAGCTTTTAAAGCGCCATTCAAATTCACAATTGCGCTGTCTTCGAGTTTCTCAATTACGAACCCACAGTCTAAAGGTGGTGACCTTGATTTTGAAACGAGCTTCTCTAAATCCGCTTTATACGCTTCTGTCTCTTCATATTTACGCCTTAATCTCCGATACTCGCTCTCTAACCGCTCATACTCGTATCTTGGTATATAGTCCTCCGTCTCCATACTTATCTCCATTAAAAGATATAACTTGATTTGATAAAAAACTTCTCGTTAAACGAGAAAGCTTCACCAAAGAAATTGGTTTTTTAAAATGCTATATAATCTATCATTATATATATATTATTGACGCATGGCAATTTGTAGCAAATACGTGGCTCAAATCAAAAGCGTATCGACATACATAATATAATAAGATGAAAGAAGAGAAGAGAAGGATACAACTTACTGGTGGTTCGACTTTTACTGTCTCGCTACCTATAAAATGGGCAAAGGAAGTAGGTATAAAGCAAGGTGATGAACTCTCTTTGGTTCAGCGTAGTGACAACTCGCTTATTGTAACTCCCGTGAGAGATAAGAAAGTGCAGATAAAAAGCGCTGAACTCGTTCTATCAGAACAAGAAAGCTTTGAGGGGAACTTCAGGTGTATCATCGCCCATTACCTCGTTGGATATGACATAGTAACGCTTTTGTTCCCAGACGGTTTTGGCGCTGATGAAAGGAAGCGAATAAAGGAGGAAGTGAGAAAGAGACTTATAGGTATGGAGGTCGTTGGTGAATCAGCAGGGGAAATAGTGCTCAAGAGTTTCTTGAAATACGAAGACTTTACACTACGCGATGCGATACGTAGTATGTCCAAGATAATATTGTCAATGCAAGAAGATGCGATCACTTCTCTTGATAAACGCGATCTGAACCTTGCGGCTGATGTCGTAGAGCGAGATAACGAGATAGACCGATTTTATTTGCTGATTGTGAGGCAGCTTAAGGCTGCGATGAACGATTCCGAGCTTGCGAAGAAAATAGGCGTGGGCAGACAGCGCGATAGCCTGGGCCACCGAATAATAGTGAAGAGCATGGAGCGGATTGGAGACCATGTCGAGAACATAGCAAAGAATTCTATGGTGATAACATTACCTGCGGGATTTAACTGCTTGGACGGCATAAAAGAGGTGGGTATTTCCGCTAAAAATCTGTTCATTAAGACGTTAGCTTCACTATCTGATCTGGATATAGAAAAGGCAAATGAAGCGATAAATGATGCAAATATCCTGACTGATGCAGTTGAAGCGATAAATGAGCGAATACTTGCAGAAGAATGGTGTGTCACCGACAAAATACACGCTCTTTCTATACTGGAGAGTTTAGGCAGGATAGCGAAGTATTGTGAGGATATAGCAGAAGTAACAATAAATATGGGTGTAAGTGTAGCCGGGGAATTGAGGCTTTAATTTAAGTTTCAACATTAATTCGATTTGCTATGTCATAGGTTAGTTAAAGGCGGATAAAAACAAAAAATAAGAAAAATGAGTGAAGTTTTAAACTTCACTCTGTGACCTGTTCCGCTTCTACACTCGCGCCTTCTGCTGGTTCAGGAGCCTCACCAGCAGGTGCTTCTGCTGCCTCTACAACATTCCCAAGCTCAACAATTTGCAGGCCTCGCTCTGTCAACGCTTCTACCTGTGCGTATACCTGTCTGTCACGATAATGCTTCATCGTCGCCGCTCCCGCAGGACATACGGAGTTACAGCCACCACAGCCCTTACAAACCGCTTCATTAACCGTCATCACTTGCATCACCTCGTCAAGCTCGAGTGCACCGTACGGGCAGACCTCTGCACAAGTCCCACACCCTATGCAAATCTCTTCGTTTATCTGCGATATCGCTGGTTCTATCTTCGCCTTCAATTGTACCAAATAAAGTAGTGAACCAGAAGCTGTCGCTTTGCCCTGTGCTATACTATCTGTTATATCTTTCGGACTCGCACAGCATCCCGCAATAAAAATACCATCTGTTGCGGTATCCACCGGTCTGAGTTTTGGATGTGCCTCCATCAAGAATCCATCAACAGATTTAGATAACTTTAGCATATCTATTATGCTCTCCACGCCCTGGTTGGGCTTCAGGCCCATACCAAGCACTACCATGTCTGCTTCTTGCTCATACGGCTCGCCAAGTAGTGTATTCTCAGCACGCACTACCACTCGGTCACTGCCCGGTTTCTTATATATCTCACCAGGAATTCCTCTCATATACAAAACACCACTCTGCTTTACATCGCCGTAAAACTCCTCAAAGCCTTTGCCAAACGCTCTTATGTCCTGGAAAGTCACTGTTACGTTCGTATCCGGTAGTTGCTCTTTTACTAAGTACGCCTGTTTCGCTAGGTACATGCAGCATACCCTTGAGCAGTATTCATTCCCTACCTGTTTATTCCTTGACCCGACACAACTTATAAAGACAATGTCCTTCGGCTCTTTTCCGTTTAGCTCTATCTTGCCACCCGTAGGACCACCCGGAGCTAATAGCCGCTCAAACTCTAAACTCGTAATCACATTTGGATACACACCATACTTGTATTCTGCTGATACTCGCGGGTCCACGAGGTCATATCCCGTTGCTACTATAACCGTTCCAACGGTTAACTCCTCGAGCTCCTCTTTCTGCTCGAAGTCTATTGCGCCCGGACATGCCGCCATGCAAGGTGGTACTGCTTTACCTTCCTTTATAGTTTCCAGCGTTGCATCGCCACACTTACCCTCTTTTAGCAGCAAGCAATTTTCCGCATCTATTGTATAAGTAGGCGGAACCGCAAACGGGAAAGGCAGGTATATGGCGCTTCTCGTACTCAATCCCTCGTTGAATTCATCTGGTATATCCTTCACCGGACATGCCTCTATACAGGGGGCGCAGTCCTTGCATTTATCCGAATCTATGTATCGCGGCTTCCTCTTTACCTTTACGTCAAAATTCCCGATATAGCCACCTATCTCTACAACCTCGGAATAATCCATTAGATTTATGTTCGGATGCGCACCCACTTCTATCATTCGCGGCGTCAAAAGAGAAGTCGCACGCTCGAGAGTAGGGAAAAACCTGCTTAATTGTGCTACATGTCCACCAATAGACGGCTCTTTCTCCACTAGATGCACCTTGTAGCCTCCATTTGCAATATCCAATGCTGCGTACATCCCGGTTACGCCGCCGCCAATCACCAGCGTTTCCGGTGTTACTTCCACTTCCCGCTCCTCTATTGACTCCAATAAGGCACTTCGCGCAACCGCGCTACTTACCAATTCCTTCGCCTTCTCCAACGCTAGTTCCCTATAGTCCATATTTGGCCAACTGCAATGTTCCCTTATGTTCGCCATTTCGTAGTAAAAAGGGTTCAGTCCTGAATCAGAACAGGTCTTTCTGA
Organism: Candidatus Methanophaga sp. AG-394-G06; assembly: GCA_009903405.1. Lineage (GTDB taxonomy): Archaea > Halobacteriota > Syntropharchaeia > Alkanophagales > Methanospirareceae > Methanophaga. The sequence continues at coordinate 6,391 of PRCZ01000013.1, read as the reverse complement.
AAGTGGGCTCGTGCATCCTCGGGGAACAGGAAGCCACTATCACCCTGTTGACCCTACCCGCTGCAATGTCTTTTCTTATTAGATCTTGTCCTGGGTCCGAGCACATAAAAATATAGTGCCGTGCAAGAACAACATTTGGTAACGCCGCTGCATACTTCATTATTTTCGTTACATCCAATACCATCTTTATGTTTATCCCACAATGGCAAACATAAACGCCGATCCTGGGTGCGTCCTCTGGTGCTCCAGCCGCGATACCTTCTACATATCCCTCCATCGGGATTTTTGTATAATCATATTCTTCTTCTGCCATTTTTTATCTCCTTTTATGCTCCTATCTTCTCCGCCATCTCTATTAACGAGTTACTCCCTATGCACATCTCTTCATCTATCTCTGCTACCGAAGGTCTTATCTTCGCTTTTCCTCTGGCTAATAGAGCAAGAATAGCACCAGCCGCTGCCTTTGCTTGTGCAACGCTGTCAGGAATATCTTTTGGACCCTGAGCGCATCCGGTAACAAAAACTCCTTCTACCTCTGTATCCACAGGTCTGAGCTTTGGATGTGCCTCCTTTGCAAAATTGTCGGACGTCAGCGAGACACCAAGCATTTCCAATAACTTCTCACTGCCCTCACTTGGTTTCAATCCTATGCCAAGAACTATGAGGTCTGCTTCAAGCTCATAAGGCTCGCCAAGCATTGTGTCTTCCGCTCTCACTATGACCCTATCACTGCCCGGTTTCTTGTATATCTCGGATGCAAGTCCCCTGCGATAGCTGAGTCCTTCAGCTTTCACTCTGTCATAAAACTCCTCAAATCCTTTACCAAATGCCCGCACGTCTTGATATAAAACGGTTATGTTGCAATCCGGAACTTTCTCTTGTAGCAAATGTGCCTGTTTCGCTAAATACATGCAACATACACGAGAGCAGTATTCGTACCCCGTCTGCGAGTTCCTCGAACCAACACAAGACAAGAATACTGCATCTTTTGGCTCTGGCATACCAGCTATCTGCATCCTGCCCATTGTGGGTCCACTTGCCGAGGAGTAACGTTCGAACTCTAGGCCGTGTACTACGTTTGGATACACGCCATACTTGTATTCCGGCATACACTCCGGCTCCATGACATCAAAACCAGTTGCAACTATAATCCCGCCAACATTCAACTCCACTATCTCATCTTCCATATCATGATGTATACAGTTTGGACCACATGCCAGAACACAGGGTGGAGCTTCATCTTTGGTTATTTCTTCTCCTCTCTCTCGCTTTTTCACTGCTTCTATCGTGCTCTCAAGCGTGGCCTTTCCACATTTACCCTTCTTTATCATCAAACAAGTCCCTCCATCAATGCTATAAGCAGCGGGAATTGCAAAAGGGAAGGGTCTATATATTGGTCCTCTCTTCATTAATCCCAAATCAAATTCGTTTGGAAACCTACCTTTCAATCTACAAGCTTCTTCGCACATCATGCAGCCGGTGCATATCGTTTCATCAACGTATTTCGCATTCTTCCTTACCTTCACTTTGAAATTGCCCACAGAGCCTTCCACGCCTATTACCTCTGAACAGCTCATCAGGTTTATGTTCGGATTAACACCAACATCCACCAGTCTGGGCGTTAAAATACATGCGGAACAATCGAGTGTTGGGAACGTCTTATCGAGCTGTGCCATGTGTCCACCAATGGAAGGTAATCTTTCCACTAGATGCACCTTGAACCCGGCATCTGCGATGTCCAATGCGGCATACATACCTGCTATTCCGCCCCCTATCACTAACGCTTCCGGAACCACATCCACCTCTTTCTCTTCTATCTTCTCTAAAAGCGATTTTTCAACCGTATCTTTTATTGATTCCATCAGGTGTCTGGTCGCCTCTATCTTTTTCGTCCCCAGCTCACCTTTAGCCTTCTCTGCTTCTTTTACCTCTTCTGCTTCTTTTACTTCTTCTTCTGCTTCTTTTACTTCTTCTTCATCCGTTTCAGCTTCAGTTGCCATACCTCTTTCACCCCTGTTGAATAATCTGTTACAATCTATATATAAATTTTTTGGTTTTTTCCTTCCGTAGAGTAATATCATAATGCCAAAGGCATAGATGCAAACGAATCCTTCTTAATCCCCAATTCGTAATTCTTAATTCCCAGACTATGGCGTCAGCCGCCTCCTATCGCGAGGAAAAAGCACCACTTCCCTTATGTTATCTATTTCCAGCATGCTCATTAACAATCTTTCAACGCCAAGACCCCAGCCGGCATGCGGCGGCATACCATAACGAAAAGCGTCAAGATAAAACTCGAAACTATCCGCGCCCAGCCCTTTTGTTTCTATCTGCCGCTTCAATAACTCGTATGAATGGACACGCTGTGAGCCCGAAGAGAGCTCTAATCGCGCATGCATCAGGTCAAACGCATTGCAAATATCCCCCCTTTTTCCGTCGACATCAGCAGGCTGTGCATAAAACGGCTTTATCGCACATGGCCAATCGGTAATGAAATACAGTTCGCCTATTATCTTGCCCAGGGTACGCTCAGCGGAAGTGCCGAGGTCTTCACCCCACTCTATCTGCTCCCCTTCTCCAGAAAGTAGTTCTATTGCTTCATCATATGTTATACGCCTGAACGGTATCGCCGGAACTTCCAGGTTCACATTCAGTTTAGCTAAGCCCGGATAATCTACAACCTTTGAATATACAAACGCAATAAGCTCCTCTAATAGCGCCATTACTTCCTTGTCCGACACAAATGCGAGTTCTACATCCACCGATGTCGCTTCGTTAAGGTGCTTCGTAGTGTCATGCTCCTCAGCGCGGAATATCGGCGCTATTTCATATACGCGGTCAAAACCGGAAGCCATGAGTATCTGTTTGTAAAGTTGTGGGCTCTGATTTAAGAACGCTTCGCGCTCAAAATACGATATTGGGAATAGTGCGGTACCGCCTTCTGTCGCGGCACTTACTATCTTTGGTGTGTTTATCTCTATAAGCCCTCGTTCATCAAAGAAAGCTCTTATCGCTTTAAGCGTCAAACTACGAATCATAAAGATATGCTTTGTTCGCTCGGTTCTCAGGTCCATGAATCTCGCATCCAACCGGGTATCTAGCTCGGCACCCACTTTTCCCGTGGTATCCAGAGGTAAAACCTGCGATGCCTCGCTTAGCACATCCATCTGCTGTGGTATTATTTCATATCCATTCGGCGCCTTCTTCTCGCTCTTTACTTCGCCCTCTACCACCACCACTGATTCACGGGGGACTCTTTTCACTTGTTCAAACAGCTCAGGCTCTACTTTTTTCTTGGGTAGTGTAATCTGAGCAAAACCGCTTAGGTCGCGCACAATAAGGAAGAAGACACCACCTAAATCCCGTTTCTCATGCACCCAGCCTGCTACGCTTACTCGCTCGCCCGCGTTGGCTGCGGTTATTTCATTTGTATACTTCCGGTTTGGTATCTCTAACATGTTCACTAAATAATATACTAATCTTTATAAAACTCTCTGACTGGGAACGAATTTAAGTGTCTCTAATTTCTCTCAACACCCTTCACTGCTACTCATTCGAACAACAACCTAGCAAGCATGCTCTTCTTTTCCTCTTTTTCCTCTGCGTTTTGCTCTTCCCTCGGTAATACCGTTTTTATCTTCTCGCTTGTCACCATCTCCACAGCTCTACCGCCGTGCTCGCTTCTTCTCGGCCGCACATCAACAAGAATGGGCATCTCTATGCTCGGACTAGAAAGCAGTGCAACACCTAGAGGTACTCGCTTAATTTCCTCTTCCATCTCACTGCTCATGAATTCCAGGCCTCTACTCAACGCTCGGATGTCATTGGCATTTGTAACACGGAGTATAATCTGCGTATTACACTGTGAAATGACGTTTTTATCCACACGAGCAGGTCTTTGCGAGATGACCATCATGCCGAGCCCGAATTTCCGGCCTTCCGATGCGATAGTACGCATAATATTTGAGCTGACTGCTTTTTCAAATCCGCGCTCAGGACAGAAGTTATGTGCCTCCTCGACAACGAGCATAAAAGGTGGTATCTTATCCATCTTCCGCCCTTCGAATACCTCTTTGCAGATACGATAAACGATCAACTGCTGTAATTTCGGATCTGCACCTTTCATGTCTACTATTGCTGCTTGACCCACCTTTACTAAGTCTTCTATACGCGTGGGGCTGTCGGACAGTATACCTGTCTCGCGGATCCTTTCCAGGTAGTGGACCATTCTCCACTTAGCACTGCTTTTGCTCTCCGTCACCTTCCTTATAATGTCCTCAATAGTATAAAACTCCTTCTTCGCCTTTATATCATTTATACACTGGTATAAAACACCCAGTTGGGCATCCGATAGTGGGAACAAGTCATATAACTCACTCACGCTTAGATTTATCCCATCTATACGGAATAACTTATCAGCTTCGGGATTTATAGAGAAATTCGCGGGTGTATAAACAACGACTTTAGAGGCGTATCCTTTAGGTGAGATACCCAACTTTTCCAACTGTTTCCGCTCATCTTCATTTCTGTTCTCGTATTTCAGCGATAAATATTCGCCATGAGGGTCGATGATAAGTAAGGGCACGTTCTTTTCAAGGAGCTCCTCTATCAGCACGCCCGAAGTGTATGATTTACCACTGCCTGTCTTCGCCAATATGCTGCAATGTTTCTGGATAAGTTCCTCCTTTCTCAGATACACCGGTATATTGCGCCCCTCTAGCGCACCCAAATGGATTCCACCCGATTTCAGTCCCAGTGAGTCCATGATGAACGTTTGATCTGCCGTGAAGACCTTCACATCGCGTGCTAAAGTGCTCTTCGGCTGCTTTAAAAACCCTCTATCGTCTTTATAGCCTAGAATCTCCGCAGTTGCCACCTTCTTATCTGCATCCACTATTGACAGCACTCGCCCCAGTATCCACCCGTCCAATTCGCTCCAGATTTTTATGTACTCGTTTCGCCTCACATCGCCAGTAACGATAAAATCGAATTTATGCAGACCCACTTCGCCTGAGATTGTACCTACTACTTTATACATCTTATGTCTGATACTATTTCCGCTCAATAACTATATGACCGTCCTCCACTTTAGCTACTTGACCTCTATCGCCACTAGTTAGTCGCACGGTATATCTTATCTTATCTATCTTACTTACGGGCGTATAAAGTTGCCTTTTTAAAATAATGGATTTCTCCATCGGACCTTCCTGTCATTTAATCTCTTCACTTATCAAATCAACTTCGCATTCACTATCCCGTCCTGACCGGGTCTATTAGTAACTACCGCATCACCAAGTTCTGTCTCTATAACGGCCCCTTTTGTGGTTATATTTCGCCTTGCGAAGAACGGATTTGCAAGATTCCTCTTCACCGATATTATCTTAGCCTCTTTTGTGGTTCCGCTTTTCAGGTCTGTAACATTTGCAAATTCACATCTGAGCAACCGCATTTTCACGCTGCCGCCTCTTGCTACGATCTTCCTTCTTCGTGTCTCGCCGATAGTAGTATCTGCTGGCGGCCGGCCAGCCTCATACGCTCGCTTTTTACGGTGACGGTGAAGTTTACCGCCCGAACATTTCCGTCTTGATTTTCCTTGCCATCTCATTTTCTACGGTCCTACAAAACCACATTCTTCACACGTATATAAATTACTTTGCTTCCTACACTTAGCACATCTTCCTATCTCTACTTTTCCACATTTAGGGCAGGGGAAAACTGTAAATCCCTTCTCCTGTAATTTTACTCCGCAGGACGTGCAATACTCTATCATAACATGCGCCTCTCCTTTTTATTTTTATCTTCGCCTTTCCTTCATTCGCCGTCGTCATGTCCACCACGGTAGACGGCATACTATACTTACACTTACTACCATGTATAATAATATCTACCAAAAATTGTATTTCCACTTCTTCTACGCATGTCGGTGGAGTTCTACCGGATACATTCGCACTTGTTGCGGTTATGGGGCCTGTCTCCTCTATTATCCGGGTTGCAATTTCATTATCCGGGAATCGGACGCCAAGAACATCTGATTCTGCAGTTAAAAGTGCGGGTCCAATTTCTTTGTTCTTCACCAATACCGTAACCGGTCCTGGTAGCAGTGCGGAAAGGATTTCTGATATTCCGGGATCTGTATAGGCGACTTTGTGCAGCATCTCGAATGATGAAACCGCGACGGAGATGGGCTGTGAAACATCTCTACGTTTTATTCTATATACTTCCCGTACTGAGTCTTCTGATAACGCATCAGCGCCTAAGCCGTATACCGTCTCTGTCGGGTAGACAATAGTGCCACCGCGTTTTATTATGGCTATTGCAGCTTGTATTTGGGATTCTACATTGCTTCTCATATTGTTTATTTTATAGTACTCGTTAAATCGGAAACCTCAAC
>PRCZ01000012.1 GCA_009903405.1 Candidatus Methanophaga sp. AG-394-G06 | reverse complement strand
AAGTATAAGGAATTGACGGAGGAGATTATTAGAATCTTCTATCGAGTTTATAATAAACTGGGTTATGGTTTTCTGGAAAAGGTTTATGAGAATGCAAGGATGATAGAACTTAAAACGGAGGGTTTTCCTGCGGTTTCTCAAAACGTAAGGCATTTGATACTTTGAGGAAATAGTTTTCTGCGTAAATCTGCGTCCTAAATAGGTAGAAGTTATACTTTATATACAATCAAAAATGAACATCTTTTATATTTTACGGTTGGAATATAAAATGGGATGGAAACTATTCGCACGGGCGTTTATATCTGCCATTGTGGCGTAAACATAGCGGCGGCGGTAGATGTTAAAGCGGTAGCGGAGTTTGCAGAAGGTTTACCCAGCGTAGTTATTGCAAGAGATTACCAGTATATGTGCTCAGATCCGGGTCAAGAGTTGATAAAAAGCGATATAAAGAATCTTGGGTTGAACAGGGTTGTTGTTGCCTCTTGCTCACCAAGGATGCACGAGCCCACATTTAGAAATGCATGCGCCGATGCGGGCTTGAATCCATATTGTTTTGAGATGGCGAACATAAGAGAGCAGTGCGCCTGGGTTCACCATAAAGGAGCAACGGAGAAGGCGAAGGATTTAGTTGCTTCGGCTGTCGCTAAGGCGGCGTTGTTAGAGCCTTTAGAGCGGAAGAAAGTAGGAGTTATACCCAGGGCGCTGGTGATAGGCGGAGGGGTAGCAGGAATCTATACTGCATTAGAGATCGCGGACAAGGGATTTGAGACGTATTTAGTAGAGAAAGAGCCCTCGATCGGCGGACATATGGCTCAACTTGACAAAACGTTCCCCACCTTAGATTGCTCTGCCTGCATACTCACGCCGAAGATGGTGGAAGTGGCAAGGCACAAGAATATCCAGTTGCTCTCTTATTCGGAGGTGAAAGAAATTAATGGCTACATCGGGAACTATAAGGTGAAGATAAGGAAGAAACCCCGCTATGTGGATGAGGATAAATGCACAGGTTGTGGAGAATGCGCAAATGCGTGCCTGCTCCGTGGAAGAGTCCCCAATGAGTTTGATACCGGGCTGGCGAAAAGGGCTGCGATATATGTGCCTTTCCCTCAAGCGGTTCCTCTAGTATATACCGTAGATCCCGATCGCTGTATCTACATAACGAAAGGTAAGTGTGGTAAATCACCGGCGTGTATAGAAGCATGTTCTGCTAACGCGATTGATTTTGATCGGAAAGGGGAAGAGCTAGAAGTGGAAGTGGGGACGATTGTGGTTGCAACCGGATACGAAATGCTCGATCCTGCCGAAAGACCAGAGTATGGCTACAAATACGCTGAGGTTCTAACAGGATTAGAATTTGAACGGCTTTCTGTTGCTTCGGGCCCTACTGGAGGGCAGATTATAATAAACGGTAAAGAGCCAAAAGACGTGGTCTTCATCTCTTGTGTGGGGTCGAGAGAGAGGAGAGGGGAGAAGGGAGAAGGGGGAGGGGAGAAGGGAGAAGGAGCAAGGAATGAATATTGCTCACGGGTGTGCTGCATGTATATAGCGAAACAGGCACATCTGGTAAGCGAAAAAATTCCAGATGCTAGGGTTAGGATATTATACAATGATATGAGGGCATATGGAAAAGGATTTGAAGAGTTTTATAATCGTGTGGTAGCGGAAGGAGCGGAATACATAAGAAAGGAGCTCGAAGACGAAGTGGAGGTAATAAAAAGGAGCGAAGATGATGATAAAGTGGTAATAAGAACGATAAGTAAAGGCGAGAAGATAGAACTGGAAGCGGATCTGGTTGTCCTAGCTAATGCCCTCGTGCCAAGAAAGGACGCAGATGAACTCGCTAAGATATTGAAGATCACGAAAAGTGGGGATGGATTCTACTTAGAAGCGCATCCCAAGCTCCGCCCTTTGGATACTTTCACTGATGGTATTTTCATCGCGGGATGTTGCCAGTCACCAAAGGATATCCCAGATAGTGTTGCACAGGCGGTTGGTGCGGCAATAAGAGCTTCGATACCGCTGATGCAGGGAGAAGTAGAGGTAGAGCCGATAGTAGCCTTCGTGAATGAGGGTCTTTGCGTGGGCTGTGGAACCTGTGAAGCAGTCTGCCCGTTTGATGCGCTCTCTCTCGAAGCGGGAGTGATGCATGTGAACGAAGTGGTATGCAAAGGATGTGGTTCTTGCGGGTCTGCATGTCCTTCCGGAGCAATTACAATGCGGCATTTCAAGGATGAGCAGATATATGCACAGATAGATGGTTTGTTAAGTTAAGAGTTAGGGGGGGCGTTAAAAAGGTGTTAAAAGGGAGGAGCAAGGGATTTGAAGGACTAAATGAGGAGATAATCGAGAAGAATCTATGTTCATACTGTGGAGCTTGCGTTTCCTTCTGTGAGCATCTCGAACTTGGACCCGATGCACCGGTATTAAAAGAAGACTGTTCACTCGATAAAGAGGGAGTGCTGAAGTGCAGCGAGAATGGGACTTGCTATGATGTATGCCCGATGACGGAAACAGATATAGAAGGTTTGGAGAAAATGTTTTTGGATTCTAAGGGCATAAGCGACGAGCTTTTGGGCATCTACAAGAAGTTAATTGCGGGTAAAACTGCAATAGAAGGGCAGGACGGTGGAATGGTTACTTCTATGCTGGTCGCAGGCGTGGAAAAAGAGCTATTTGATTGCGTTATCGTAGCAGAAAGGGTAGATGGCTACAATGCAGTTCCAAAGATAACAGCGGATGTAGAGGAAATAAAAAAAACGAAGGGAACAAAGTATGTGCAATGCCCTATGGTATCGAAGATAGGAGAAGCAGTGAAAAGAGGAAAAAGGAAAATAGCGGTTGTCGGGACACCTTGCGAGATAAGAGCAGTTCGGAAAATACAGTCTGTTTTGCTACGAGAAGTCCCGCAGATAGAAATCACCACCATTGGACTTTTCTGTTTCGAGAGTTTTTACCATGATAAGTTCGTAAGCAAGACGAGGGAGTTATTTGGAATTGACCTTTCCTCGGCGAGTAAAATACAGATAGCAAAAGGGGAATACGAGGTTACGGTGAGTGGAAATCGTTATAAAACAAAAATAGCCCATCTGGAAGAGATGGTGAGAGAGAGTTGTCGGTATTGCGATGATGTTACAGCGAGGCTTGCTGATGTTTCTGTCGGGTCGATAGGCAGTGCAGAGGGGTATAGCACGGTAATCGTCAGGTCTGAGAGGGGGGAGCAGCTTCTGGATTTGATTGCGTTCGCCAGAGCAGAGGTCAATAAAGAGGAAATCAGAAAGATAGTGCGGTTTAAAAAGGAGAAGGTCAAGGATAGAATATGAAAATCGGCGTTTATGTATGTCATTGTGGAACGAACATCGCAGCTACGGTGGATGTGAAGGAGGTGACGGAGTTTGCAAAGAATCAACCCGATGTCACTATTGCAAGAGATTACGTTTATATGTGCTCTGATCCCGGACAGGAGCTGATAAAAAAAGACATTTCGGATGCAAATCTGGACCGTGTTGTCGTTGCTTCTTGCTCACCCCGCATGCACGAAGTTACTTTTCGAAAAACGTGCGAGGAAGCGGGTTTGAATGCGTATTGCATGGAAATGGCAAACATAAGGGAGCATTGCAGTTGGGTTCACACGGATAAGGAAAAAGCAACAGAGAAGGCAAAGGGGCTGGTTGCGAGTGCAATTGCGAAAGCATCCTTATTACAGCCTTTTGAGCCAATGCGTGTGGGAGTGACACCTTCTGTACTGGTAATAGGCGGGGGTATAGCGGGGATTCAAAGCGCACAGGATATTGCAGATGCAGGTTTCCAGGTGTATTTAGTAGAACGGGAGCCTTCTATCGGTGGGCACATGGCACAACTTGATAAGACTTTTCCAACTTTGGATTGTTCTGCCTGCGTGCTCACACCGAAGATGGTGGATGTAGCACGTCATAAAAATATCAAGCTCATTACTTATGCGGAGGTGGAGACCGTAGAGGGCTATATAGGGAATTTTAAGGTAGCGGTGAGGAAAAAAGCGAGGTATGTGGATGAAGAAAAATGCACGGGATGTGGAGATTGTGCAAAAGTATGCCCAGTGACTATTTCAAATGAGTTTGATATGGATTTAGGAGCGAGAAAAGCGGCTTATGTTCCTTTTCCACAGGCTGTTCCTTTAGTCTATACGCTTGAGCGGGACAAATGTATGAGATGTGGGCTGTGCGAAGTAGTATGTGAGGCTGGAGCGATAAATTTTGAAGAGAGGGATGAGGAAATCGAGTTAGAGGTGGGGGCGATAATAGCAGCAACGGGCTATGACTTATTCGACCCCTCTCTGGAGCCTAATTATGGATATGAATATGATGAGGTAATAACCGGCTTGGAATTCGAGCGGTTGTGTAACGCTTCAGGTCCGACATTAGGGAAGATAGAAATAAATGGAAAAGAGCCAAAAGAAGTGGTTTTCATATCTTGCGTGGGGTCGAGGGAGAGAGAAGGAATTACGAATTACGAATTACGAATTACGAATTCTAACTTGGATTCTCAAACCTCAAACCTCAAACCTCAAACCTCCAAAGGGAACGAATACTGCTCGCGAGTATGCTGCATGTATATAGCGAAACAGGCGCATTTGGTGCGGGAGCATATTTCGGATGCGAATGCGACTGTGTTTTATACGGACGTAAGAGCTTTTGGTAAAGGCTTTGAGGAATTCTACTGGCGAGTGAAAGAAGAGGGCGTGAATTACATAAGACGGGAGTTAACGGACGAGCTAAAAGTAGATAAGGATGAAAATGGACAGTTGAGAGTGAAAACGGTAAGTGAAGGTGTACCGATAGAGAAGGAAGCAGACCTTGTTGTGCTTGCAACCGGGATCGTCCCAAAAGAAGATGTTTGCGAGACCGCAAGGAAGTTGAAGATAACGCAAAGCGGCGATAAATTCTTCCTGGAGGCGCATCCAAAACTCCGTCCTGTGGATACACTTACTAATGGTATTTTCATTGCTGGATGTTGTCAATCGCCGAAAGATATACCAGATACAGTAGCGCAGGCATCGGCAACGGCTTCGCGAGCTTGTAGCATCTTATGCAAAGAGTATGTAGAGGTGGAGCCGATAACCGCGGAAGTGGACGAAACTCTCTGCTGCGGTTGTGGTATCTGCGAATCGGTATGCCCTTATGGGGCAATAGAAGTGGTAGATACGGAAGAAGGAAGAAGAGCAAGAGTTACCAGTGTAAAATGCTATGGTTGTGGCACCTGCGGGTCAAGCTGCATAAAGAAAGCGGTTAAAATGCACCAATTCACCGATGAGCAATTGATAGCACAGGAAAGAGCTGCTTTGGCGACGGAGGAGGTGGTATTCTAATGGACGAGGTGAAATTAATCGGTTTTATGTGCAATTGGTGCTGTTATGCGGGTGCGGATTTGGCTGGTGTCTCTCGCTTTCACTATCCACCGAATATAAGGATAATAAGAGTGATGTGTAGTGGAAGAGTTGATCCGGAGCTTATCCTGGATACGTTCCTATACGGTGCGGATGGCGTGTTTATAGGTGGTTGCCATCTTGGGGAATGCCATTACCTGGAAGGGAATTATTATGCAGAGAAGAAGATCGAGATGGCGAAGAGATTGTTAAAGGCGGCGGGAGTTGAACCGGAAAGGTTAAGATTGGAATGGGTAAGTGCAAGTGAGGGCGAACGATTTGCAGAGGTTATTAGGGTGTTTACGGAAGAGATAAAAGAGTTAGGCCCTGTTAAATGTGAAAAAGAGGAACTGGAAGCGGCATGTATAGCTGCTGCTGATTATAAGTTGAGGATATTGGCAACAAAAGAGCGGGAACTGCTGGAGGATGGTAACAAGTACGGAGAAGTTTTTACAATGCATGAGATGGATAGATTGCTAGGGGATATGGTGCAGGAGGATTATGAATCGAAGAGGATACTATTGAAGTTAAAGAAGCCGATGTCTGTGAAAGAAATAGCATCTGAGCTGAATTTGAAGCCAAACGTGGTGTTCAGACGCATTCTGGATTTGAAAAGGCATGAACTGATAGAAATTCATGAGATACGAGATAATACACCAACTTATATTGCAAATACAAGGGAGGGTGTTGAATGAGTGTTTTGGTTATAGGGGGAGGCTACGCAGGATTAAAGGCTGCTTTAGACTGTGCCAAAGAAGAAGAGGTCTTTTTTGTTTTGAGGACGCCGAATATCGGCGGTTTTTTTTCTAAGCTCCATTTGGTAGAGGGAAAACATCCTTTCGATATTTTATCGCCCCTTATAGAGCAGATAAAAGAGAATGAGATGATTCACGTATTTACCAATTCGGTAATCGAAAGAATGAAAGAGGAGGATCACAGCTTCAAGGTGAGTATACGAAGGAAGCCGATTAGAATTGATGAGACAAAATGCGATTCGTGCGGCGAGTGTTGGAAGGTGTGCCCGGTTACATCTCCAGACAGGTGCAACGGATGGTTAAGCAACAGGAATGCAATATATACACCAGAGGATGCACTCTCGTATGCGATAGAGCGGGAAACGCCATTCTGTCAAGCTACTTGCCCGGTCAGCCTGGACATTAGGGGCTATGCTGGATTTATTGCAGACGGCAAATTCAAGGAAGCTTATGACCTAATAAGAGAGAAAGTACCTTTTCCAGGTGTTTTAGGTAGAGTTTGCACGCATCCATGTGAGGATCTGTGCAAACGGGGTTTAGTAGACGAGCCCATTTCTATTGCGAAACTGAAAAGGTTTGTTGCCGATTATGTCTATGAGAATTACGGCGAGGAGATAAAGCCCGAGCATGTTCCTTCGACGACCGGAAAAAAGGTAGCGATAATAGGTGCCGGACCTGCGGGTCTGAGTGCCGCGTACGATTTGAAAATTTTTGGATATGATGTTACGGTATTTGAGAAGCTCCCGGTGGTTGGTGGAATGATGGCTGTGGGTATTCCGGAATATAGGTTACCCAGAGCGACTCTGGAGCGCGAGCTAGAATTTGTTAGGGGCGTGGGAGTGGAAATCAAAACGAAGGTGGAAGTTGACACGGACATGTTCGCAGAACTTCGCAGAACTTACGACACAACTTTTATTTCTGTTGGTGCGCATGTGAGTGGTAAATTGGGTATTCCGGGAGAAGATTTAGAGGGCGTTATACCTGGTATTGATTTCCTTCGTGCCCTTAATCTTAATCTCGGGAACGAAGTGAAGATAGGTAAGAGCGTTGTGGTGGTGGGTGGCGGGAATGTTGCGATAGATGCAGCAAGATCTGTATTACGTTTAGGCTCGAAAGTGTTTATCGTTTATCGGCGCTCGAAAGCGGAGATGCCGGCGTCACAGGAGGAATTGGAATCACTGGAGGAGGAAGGCATAAAGATTATATTCTTAGCGAATCCAACGAAGATTCTGGGCTCAAGCAGAGTAGAAGGGGTTGAATGTGTCCGCATGGAGTTGGGACCGCCGGATGATACGGGTAGGCGGAGACCGGTGCCCGTAGAGGGTTCTGAATTTGTGATTGATGTGGACACGGTGATGCCAGCGATAGGACAAGCATCAGATTTGAAGTTCCTCGAGGGCAGTGGCGTTGATACACCAGGAGGAAGACGGATTAGCACGTTCGAGGACGGCAGAACAACCCTGGCGGGTATATTCGCAGGCGGTGATGCAGCAACGGGAGCGAAAACGGTGATAGAAGCGATAGCAGCGGGTAAACAAGCGGCATTGAGTATAAATGAATATCTAAGCGGCGAGAAACTTTCAAGAGCCGATTTCAAAGTCGAATCGGAAATAGATTTGGTGGAACGCGAAGCCCGGGAAAAAAGCAACCTTTTAAGGAATTATTTCCCGATCAAAGATATTGCGCTCCAAAAACGGGTGAAGATGCCAAAGCTTCCAGCGGAGGTGCGAATAAGCAATTTTGAAGAGGAAGAGCTGGGCTACGATGCGAAGATGGCAATCGAAGAGGCGAATAGATGCCTGAGCTGCCGGAAATGTATTGGTTGCGGTATCTGTGCGGAGGTCTGTCCACAGGACGCAATAGTATACGACCAGACGGAGGAGAGAACTGAGCTGAAAGTGGAAAAGCTAATATTTGCGGCCGATATGGAGGAAAAAGTCCCCCCTGGGGAATACAGGTATTCAAACGTGGTTACGCAGATTGAGTTTGAACGTATGCTTAGCGAGTCGGGACCTTATGGTGGCATCATAATGAGGCCGTTTGACGGTGACATCCCAAAGGAAATAGCGTTTATACATGTTTTAGACGCGGATGAGGATAAATGTTCACCCCTCGCATTTGAATTCCTAGTACAAGAAGCAAAGAGTGCAAAGGAACGTGATGTGGATTCTTGTATCTTTGCACGTGAACTCTATGTGGATATAGGCGATATCAAATCCATTAAAATACACAACATTAAGGTTACAGAGCTGGAAGAGACAAAGAATTTGAGGTTGCAGTACGTGGTTGAAGGAGAAAAGGAAGAGAAAGAGTTTGATATGGTGGTGCTATCGGTGGGGTTTTCATTGCCCGAATACGTTAAAAAAAGGGGTGAGCTCGTGGGTCTAAAGCCCGAGGAACTCAAGTCTCGGATGTGGGGCAAGCCAGGTAAAGGCTTAGTTGAGGTCGAGATAGTGAAGACAGAGAAAGAGGGTGTATTTATCGCTGCTTGAGTGTTATTGGTGCATAAAGGTTCGAAAACGGCGGAAATATAGTCATTCTGGAAATTATAACCACACGATTACACAGATTTTCTTAAAAAAGAACAGTGCAAAGGATATTTGAAGATGCTATCAAAAAAGAGGGTATTGATAAGGATGTTAGTTGTAGTGTTCACTCGCTAAGGCACAGTTTCGCTACTCACCTCTTACTTAGAAAGTGGAGTAGATTTAATAATGAAGAATTCGGATATTGAAAATGAGGTTGAAGAATATGAAGATTAGCAGTCAGCTAAAGGGTGGTATATACGAAGTAAGTTTCCGATATAATACTAATTTGGGTGGATATACGACGTTACTGTCGGATATACCTAAGTTATCGAAAATTCGGCGCTGTGGAAACAAATATAAAGAATGATAGCAATATTAGCATACGGGCGAATAAGTATGATAAGTGAAAGCGACAAAGTGATTATTACCCAGTGTGCAAGGAAATATAAAGTTTCCGCCATTTATCTATTTGGATCATCATTAGAGTGGAATAGTGAGCCTAACGATATTGATTTAGCAGTAAAAGGAATAAGACCTAATCTCTTTTTCAAATTTTATGGTGAATTACTGAGAAGTATATCTAAGCCTGTAGACCTTGTAGACTTATCTAGAAAATCATTATTTAATCGAATAATAGAAGAAAAAGAAGTTAAAATCTATGGATGATTTACTTCGAGAGGTTCAGGCGGAAAAAGAATATATTTTAATTTCGCTTGAACTTTCAAAGAGACTCGATGAATACCGTGCGTTTCGGCATTTCTCCATTCACGGATACGGAGTATTGTTAGACAAAGAAAAATTAGTGCCACTTGCTACAAATTTGCCGGATTTGTGGAGCGATTTTGAGTCCGAAGTTGATACATTTATAAAGTCATCTAGAAATAAATAATATGGAATACAGAACTTCCGATAACAGAGCGTATCTGGCTACGGTGCTTCGCACCTCCGCCCAAATCCTGCTTCGTAGGACTTCAGATACGCTCGGAACGTTATATAAAATGGCGGTGAGATATTTTAAATTGGATACATAATGAAAGGTAAAGATAACAATGAAAACAAAAGAATGCAAATCAGGAATAAGCATGATAAAACCGACATCATTCTATTACAGTGAGAGTGAGAAAATAAAACTAAACTGGTTTTGTTATGAATTGTCTATGGGTATTTACGATGAAGTTAATGAAAATCTCGGAAAACGACTAAGGAAATATAAGATTGATGAAAAAGCTATTGCCAATTTTTCAATTTATCTATCGAAGAAGATGAAGGATATTATCTTACAAAAACTATCGGGTAGAATCGAAAAGGTATACTTTTCGTATGAAATGGTAGAATTTTATTTCTCAAATCTCAGTGACAAACTGGTTAATAAAATGCTGGATGCAATTTCAAAGGCGTGGGATGAACAACTCAGGGTTTGTGAAATATGTCCAACTCGGTGCGTAAGTGAAAAAGACGCATATTGTACCATGTTCGATGACAAGGATCTTTTTTAAGGAGGCGAGCAATTGCAGCAAAGGACCGCCACTTCATATAACAGAACGTATCTGGCTTCGCTACAAGTTGTTCCGATATAAATCTCACATTCGCAACCATTTTCATTTTTACGATTCATTTTCGAGAGGTTGCGATCCTGAGGATAATATCAGTACAACCTGCATCAGGGAGAGCAAACAATCAATGGCACAGTGGCCGGAAGTTTCCGCTGTTTCTTATCCTTAAAATGAGTCTCATGATCTCCACAAATAACTAACATGCCGTTTTGTGCGCTAATTGCCTTTGCGATCGCCCGCATATTTTCGGCTGTTTCCCTTGCAGCAGCATGTAAATCCCAGTCTCTATGTGCGAACCGGTCAATGGCACGGATGTGAGAAAACACCAACTTCACATCATGTCTTTTCAACACGGAGATGGTATGCTTTTTTATCAACTCGTCATATTCACATATATCTTCCCTGTCATCAACGCCGAATACATAGCTCACTTTACCTAAAAGTGGCCTCGCACCACCGGTTTCGAGTACCAGCGCGGTCTTATGACCCGCTTCTTCGAGTATCTCCAAGATGGATTTTATCTTCGATTTGCCCACGTCTTCATTCGAGAAGATCCCATGTGATTCTGGTCGTAAGCCTGTGAGGATAGAACCAATCGCAGGTGTTGTAGGACTATTTACGGTCTCGCAGACAAATACTATGCCATCGCGTTCGACAAGCTCGTGAATCGCTCTTAGATCCTCTGCGAATTCAGTATAAAACGGAAAATCAAGGCTGTCTATTACCATTAGTAGCACTACAGAAGGTTTGTGCGAATACGCGAATTTAAGTATCTGCTCTACGGGACGTGCTTGTGAAGTAAGATGTACATCAAAAAACTCCGCCAACGTAGGCGCTATGTTTAATTGCGATAGCATAAGAAACCGTTTGCACTTATGGATTATAAAACCCACATAAATATTCAATATCTTGTATGATGTGCTTGACTACGAAAAAGATTATGGGACTTCATAAGCGGCAGTTGGAGTTTCGTACTATACATCTATCCAATAGCGAAAGAAACCAAACCAAACCAAATCAACCGAAAAGCTTTTAAACTCTGAAATGATAATAGGAATTTAATCATGAAAAGAAAAAGCGTAGTTGGATTAGTAGCGATAATAGCAATCGCAGTGATGGTGCTGTTCACAGGCTGCATTGATGAAAAAGCACCTACGCCTACACCAAGCTCTACACCTACCACGGTAGTAACACCAAGTCCAAGTCCTTCGCCGATAGCAAGACCTTATGCCGCTGTTACGCCGAGAGGCCTGGGATGGGATGTTGGTGGGGAATGCATATGTCCAAACTGTGGCTATACGATGACACACAAAAGAGGTGTCGCATGCTACGAGCTGACTTGTCCAAAGTGTGGAGCCCAAATGATACGGGAGGGACCGTGAAACCAACCTGTTTTTGTTGGATGCAAGCTAAAAGCTTCTTGAGTAGCTAGCTGAAAGATAGGGGTGAAATCACAAAAAATAAAAGAAGAGGAAAGAGTCCTTTTAATACTTGTACAGCAGTTGTAGCTGCTTGGAGTATCACAAAGGCCCCTTCTGTATATCCGATACTGGGTCGTTATAATCTCTGAATTGCATTTCCATCTCGATATCCCGGGATATTGTAAATTCCTCATCTGTATCGGGACCGCCAAAGTCCTTTAGATTCTTCACCGTTTTCAGTGTCGTTTGTGACTTCTGCGAGAATCCTGTATCCTTTGCTATCCATTGCGTTGTGGATACCGTCATTATGCTCTGGTTGTCATCAAACCCGAGTAGATTTTGCAATTCCCTGAACGTTTCGGATTGATTCAGTACAATCTCCCAGAACTTTTCAGTGTCTGGTACGATCCTCAGCACATTGCAATCTGCACCGTCCACTATCTCATCTGCTAAAAGTTCCACATCTGAGTTATTCAGCAAACCTTGTGATTTCCAAAATGTCTCATAGCTCTCAGGCGATCCCATTTCATCCAATAGTTCTGACAGCTTGGGATTCCAGAGGGTCACTATGTACGGACTGTCTCTGATGCGGACAGACACTGCTTCCGCTTCTACTATCTCCGCTATCTTCCCTGTCGTGTTTTTGCTTATACTCGTGTTCATACTCATAATACCAGTCTTAACAGGCATCGTTTTGTTTGTGTTATTTACTATGTAACTACCATTGATTACCATTATCACGTCAATTGCACCAGTTACGCTGCCCTGCATCTCCATCGTTGTATCTACGTCAAACGTATAATTATACTTGTAGGTATCTATTGTTGCATTAGCAAACACCGCATCTTCTTCCGCCTGACTCAATTGCTCTGCCACAGCGTAACTCGAAAGCATCATGACTGCTGCGATTGCAACTACGGCTACTAGCCTAACAATCATTCTCATTTTCATTTTTTTCACCTCCTTTTCTATATTCTATTTCATCAAAGAAAAAATTATATCACCTCATCACTATTAAAATTCCCGATATAAAAAGCTTTTCCATTTTAAGAACCCTAAAGATTACAGAAAAAGGATGTCTAAGGGCGGCTTCGCGAAAAAACCTTTCCTTGCTGCCATTTGGTAAAGCTCATCATGTGCTTTCACTACCGCTTCTGGCATTTCATATGTGTAATCATTTATTTACATACATCAATGTGAATTTCTTCACTAGCTCTTTATCAGCACCCCGAGAATATGTCATTGCATACTGCACGCTTTCTCGCATGGCCGCGAGGAATTCACGCTGTTTCTCTTCGGGAATATCCCTCTTTATAGCAAATCTCATTTCCACCAACTAAATTATCATAAGAGGAGATGAGTAAAATGTACGAAGACCTATTCCGGAAAGTTAGTATTGAACATAGAAGATCCATGGGTGCGTGAAAGTGTAGATTTCGATCCAGCCGCAAGAAGGATCGATCTCTATCTTGATTTTGGCTAAAAGCGGCAACTTCATATTTAAGAAACTGAGTTAATGCATGACCTTTATTGAGTTTCTATCCTTCACGAGGCGGTGGTTACGCATTCAAATTGCATCGAGCACATATAAAATCACAAATAAGACACAAATAAAAAGCAAATAAAAACCGAAAGTAATAAATATATCTAAAATACAAATAAAAAAGATGATGGTGAAAAGAAGAACAGTTGTAGTTATATTAGCAATATTCCTCTGTAGCGCTGTAACGGGTTCAGCGACTATCGTCAGCGATTATCCGGGATTAGAACCGTTGGTTGAGTTTGTTGGTGCAGATGACCTATCAGTGCTGGATTTAGTAGGGTTCAAAGCTGCAGATAGAGCAATGAAGGAATTGTCAGTTGGCAAAGGTGACACGAACATTCTGGTACTGACAGACGCGGGATATGTACCCGAAATAGGGGGTTATACAACGGAAAAAGCGCTTGATGGTCTGATGCAGACCAGTGGCGCTTCTCGAGGCAAGGGGAACTTGATAAATGTGCACAAACCCTATAATGCCCCGCTTTGGTTTGCCTTCTTCGACAATGGAAGCAAAGACTGTATCTATCTTGAAGCGAATAGCGAAGTTCTAAAGACTTATCTGGATAGAGAGGAGATAGAAAGAGCAGCGGCTTTAAGTGATTTTATGAACCTTGAGGACGATGAAATCTTCATTCGCATTGCGAAAAAGAATATAGGTGCGGATAAGCTGCTCAGCGATCCCGAGCCGTGGCAAGAGCAGATGATTGCAAAGGTATTCGGTGGAAACGAATTCAGTATAATTACGTTGTGTAATGTCTGGGCAAGAGGCTTGCCAAATGATTTCCTTAAATGCGCTGAGCTTCATGACCATATCTGTCCAGGACTGACAAGCGGCTATCTTATAGCGGAATACTTGAAAGAGGAACTCCCATCTTCTGATCCCAGGAGAGAATACACGGTCATAGCAATTCCGTCTTGGTGCAAGGACGATGTCCTAATAACGATTTTTGAAACGAACGTGGGACATAAGCGGATGTTTGTAAAGTGGCTAACGCGGGAGCAAATGCAGATGCTGCCGAAAGAGGCGAAATACGTTGCTAACATAGTTATTAAGGAGGATCAGAAAACGGGCAAGCGAGAAGGGATAGTTTTGGCTTTTAACTGGGATAAGGTATTTGAGGGAAGTGGCACAAACGCAACTGATTTGAGAGACTTTGGAACCTACAAATGGTGGTGGGTGAGACTGAAACAGGATATGTGGATGATGGATTACTTGGACAGACCGGAAACTTTCGTTTCTACATTAAAAAGGTTTACCGTTGATAGTCCCGCGGAAATCGAAAAGCTTAAGAGCGCGGGCGTCAATCCGTTAGTCGAGCTAGGCATCATGCCAGGAAAAGCAGAGGCGGAAAAGACGCCATCAATCCTCTGGCTTGGTGTGATTGCGGTCATAGTGGTAGCAGCCGCTCTTGTATATGCGGCGAGAAGAAGAAAAGCTCGTTGATATTATATTCTTTGCTTCTTTTCCGACTTCGATTTGATTAGTTACGTAGATGGAAAAAGCAGGGTGAAGCTAATGCCTCTCGGCTTGAGCGTTTTGAGACTACCCACAGAAAAATATAATTTAACATGAATAAGATACCAACAAAAACAGAATGTATTATATGTATTAAAATTACGAATAAACAGTAGTGGATACAAAAGGATGTGTACACTAATGGCGGTGGCGGCAGAACCATGTTTGAGAAAGTAAAGAAGATATATAGTTATCGGATACTGCAGATAGAAGTCAGTAGAGTTTGTAACCTTGACTGCCGGATCTGCATGAGGAGAAACCTCGAATCAACTACCGGGTTTATGTCTTTTGACAAGTTCAAGGAGATTATTAGCACTTATAATTTCAGAGAGGTTGCACTGCACGGCTGGGGCGAGCCGTTATTGAATAAGGATATTTTCCGGATGATAGAATATGCGAAAGGGCAGGGACTAAAGACCAGTCTGACAACCAATGCGACCCTTGTTGGCGAGAATATCAGCAATATTCTTGATTCCGGCTTGGATGACATCGCTTTTGGCTATTACGACATGGACATATTGACGAAGAGCATAGCGAATGTCAAAAACCTGATAATCGAGAAGCGGAAGCGGGGTTCCCAACTGAAGGCGTATCTTGACATCACCATCCACCGGGACAATACCGAAGAAATCTTTGCTGTGATAAAAAAAGGGCATGAAATAGGTGTAGATGCCGCTATACTACATAGATTATTCAATATTTACAATGTAGATAAAGGATTTAAGAATCTATCAAAGAAGGAAGAAGAAGAACTGTTCAAGCGGATAAAAAGAATAGAGAAGGAATTGGATTTTAAAATATATCTGCCAAAGAAGCACACCTTGCCCTGTCGGATAGTGAAATATACTATTTTTGTCACTTTTGAAGGGCGTGTCACGCCTTGTTGCTTTTTACCGGAATCTTATATGGGGGACGGCGTGGCAAATATCTTGCGATCGAAGGAATACCTGAGTTTCCTTGCTAATATGAAGAATCATGAAGTGTGCAGTAAATGCGTGTGGTGAAGCAAGAGTTATTGAGCATCTTCTCTGACTTGTACATTAAAAAGATTAAGCGAATGCCCGACACATATCGCCCTCATATGTTGTTAGTATATTCTACTTTTAAACTCGTTAACAGCCAAAAGTAAGAAAAAATCAAAATATTTATATAGCCTTTCGGTAATAAATTATATAATGGCAACATTAGTAAACCAGAAATGGAAGAATTGTATAAAAAAGTAGGAGGTGATAGATAAAAAAATGATTACAAGAAGGACTGCAATAGGGATAACCCTAATAGTACTGATAGGTTTGACTTCTTGGGGTCTCGCTGGCGCTCTGGAAGAACAGAAATACATTGACTTAGGGAAGGCCGAGTATAACAGGGGTAATTACGACGCTGCTATATATCTTTTCAATAAGGCGATAGATTTAAACCCTGACAATGAGTACCTGTATAACGACCGTGGAATGTGCTATATGGCTCTAGGCGAGCTAGGCTCAGCAATTTCAGATTTCTCTAAAGCGATCGAATTGAAATCCGATTGCGTAGAGGCATATTACAATCGCGGACTTGCTTACTTTAAGCAAGGCGGCTGGGGTAATGAAGGACCTTTCGATCTGGCAATTGCTGATTATAGCAAGGTAACAGAGCTAAAGCCTGATTACGCGGATGCGTACTATAATCGAGGACTTGCGTACAACCAATTATTCCACTATTACAGCAAACCGTTCTCAGCAGAAGTTACAGAGAAATATACCAATGCAATAGCAGATTTTGACAAAGTGCTCGAATTGGACCCGACGTATGTGCTGGCGTATGCAGGTAAAGGGAATGCATATTACAGAAACGGTGAATTTGATAGCGCAACCGCGGAGTTTGACAAAGCACTAGACTCAATGGCGCTGATACTAGAACAATCCGATGGTAAGGGTTTAGCAGGTGTATATGCAAGTAGAGCAAGGAACCATAAACAGAACATAGAGATAAACAAATCAATTTCTGACTACGAGCAAGCAATAGCATTAGACCCGAAACTTATGACTGCTCTCGGTCATCAGGCATCCAATTATGAAATGATTGGGGAATACGAGGAAGCGGTGAAGATATACGATGCGGAAGTAGATATAATAGAGAACGATCCGGATTACAAAGACTACGCATGGGGCTACTACACATACAAGGGCAGAGGTGTCTGCTGCCATGAACTTGGCAGGTCTGATGAAGCGATTGTGGATTTCCAGACGCTGATAGACAAATATGAGTCCCCTTATGAACCCTTAGCATACCGATATCTCGGTATGATCTACACAGAGAAAGGAGACGCAGAAAAGGCGAAACAGGACTACGATAAAGCAGTGGAATTATACAGCGAGCAAATAGAATCAGCACCCGATAGTTACGGAGCATATAGCGATAGGGGTTTATGTTACCTTGGCCTTGGCGAGTACGATTCGGCAATCTCCGATTTTGAGAAGGTGATAGAACTAGAACCAAATTCCGTGGATGCACATAGCGGTAAAAATCCGTATATAGAAGCATACAAGAATTTGGGGATCGCTTATTCGGCAAGTGGAGACAAGGGTAAGGCGAGAGAAAATCTTGAAGAAGGGTTGAGACTTGCCAATGAACAAGGATTGGAAGAAACAGCAACGGAGATAGAGAACCTGTTGGATAAACTTTAATTCAACATGTATAGACGGATGAAATGGGAAAAAAATAGGAGGTGAAAAGAAAAAAAATGTGCGCACCAGTAGCCGTGACCGCAGGAGGAGCACTTACCACCTGGGCTCCAATGCTACCAGGCTATATAGCAGCCTTTGTGGCGTTAGTGAGTCTATTGGCGGTAAACTACCGGGGCAGTTTAAAGAAACTGTTCTCAAAGGCGTAGCCTGCGGTAGCGGCAGTAAAAGAACTATTTAGACATTGGAAAATGAGAGGAGGGGGGGGGTGGCCTCAGTCACCTTCTCTCTTTCATTTTATTTATTTATGTCGTTTAAATCAATTCAATGTAATACCATACTTGAAGAAACATCGGATCAAATATCGGTTTTATCTTCATTGACAAGTTCAAGAAAATTCTTGAATACATGTCCCCTACATGTGTTAGTACTACGTACTAGATTTAAAGATTTTGATCGTCCAAGGTAAGAAAAAATAGAAAAGTTTTTATATGTTCTCAATAATAAAATCATGTGGGGGGTAACATTAGTGAGCAAAAAAAGAACTAAGATATGAAAAAGGGGGACAAAAAGCAAGAAAATAGCGATGAAGAAAGGGCTGCTAAGCCTTTTTGGCCGGGACTGCAGTAAACGTGAAAAAAGGGGAGGTATGATATAGAAATGGAAGATTTAAAAGGAAAATCTGGGAAAGCGCCGATGATAGGCGCTACACATTGGGTAACTAAAAAATTAGGAGGTGATAGATAAAAAATGAAAATTGGAAGAAGGACAGCAATAGGAGTAACTCTAATAGTACTGTTAGGATTGTCTTCTTGGGGTCTCACTGGAGCGCTGGAGGAACAAAAATACATTGACTTAGGGAAGGATGAGTATAATAAGGGTAATTATGACGCTGCGCTATATCTTTTCAATAAGGCGATAGCGTTAAACCCAGACAATGAATACCTATATAACGATCGTGGATTATGCTATGTAGTGCTAGGAGACATAGATAACGCAATTTCCGATTTCTCTAAAGCCATTGAATTGAAATCTGATTTTTTAGAGGCATATTACAATCGAGGACTTGCTTATTTCGGTGGGGGCAAGTGGAAGCGTGCCCTAGACAACGAGGAGGGTAAGAAAGCGATTGCGGATTTCACCAAGGTAATAGAGTTAGACCCAGAGTATGTAGAAGCGTACAACAACAGGGGGCTTGTCTACTCTGAGTACATTCACTATTACTACAAGCCCTTTGACTCCGAGATTATCGATAAATATAACAATGCACTAGCGGATTTTGACAAGGTACTTGAATTAGACCCAACGTATATGCTGGCTCACGCGGGGAAAGGGAACCTTTACTATAGATATGGCGACTTTGATAACGGAACCGCAGAATTTGATAAAGCACTAGAATCAGAAGAACTGATCATACAGGAAGTGAGCCTTAAGGGTT
This sequence comes from Candidatus Methanophaga sp. AG-394-G06, assembly GCA_009903405.1. GTDB lineage: Archaea > Halobacteriota > Syntropharchaeia > Alkanophagales > Methanospirareceae > Methanophaga. Next base: position 16,459 of record PRCZ01000012.1, on the reverse strand, counting down.
TAGCTGCGGTATACTACAGCAGAGGAAGAAACTATGGTGGGGGCCATCACATGGTGTACGAAGATTTGAGAGGGACCTTAGATTACGAAAAGGCAATAGAGTTAGACCCAACACTTATGACAGCGCTTGGTCATGTAACAGGTAGCTATCAGCGCCTTGGCGAATGGAATAAACTAATTGAAAACTGTGATTACATGCTTGACCTGAAGAAAGACGACCCTGCATGGCTTACCAAATCACATGGGGGCTACACCAAATACGAGGCCAAGGGATTAGCTTACTACAATCTGGGACAGTACGACGAGGCAATTGCCAACTATAACAGAGTGATAGAATTAAAACCGACCGTAGGTGCATATAGAGGCTTTGGTATTGTATACTCGGAAATTGGAGCGAGTGAAAATGCAACGGATGCATTTGAAAATGCGCTTGATATGGACACCAGCACAATTGAAGAGGGAACCTACACCTGGGGGATGTACAGTAAATACTATAGTCGGGGGCTAACCTATTACGCAATGCAGGAATACGATAAAGCAATTTCCGACTTCGACAAAGCCATAGAATTAAAATCCGATTATGCAGATGCATATAGAGATTTAGGTAAAGCATACTTAGAGATTGGGGACAAGGCAAAGGCAAACGAGGCATTCGAAACAGCAATAAGTATATTTGAGGAACAGGGAAACTCATATGTAGCAGAGCAGGTAAAGGAACTATTAGGGCTTATGAGCGCTGAATCGATACCAAAGCATATTATGGGATGCTCCATAGCTCCTGAGGATGCGTGTAGTGAATACCAGTGCTTATAGCGATATGAGATACACCCTATGGGATAGTATAAAAATAGGAGGTAAAAGAAAAAAAATGTGCGCACCAGTATCCGTAGCCGCAGGCGGAGCACTTACTACTTGGGCTCCAATGCTACTAAGCTATGTAGTAACCACAGCGGCAATAGTGGGTCTATTAGTGGTAAACTACCGGGGCAGTTTAAAGAAACTGATCTCAAAGGCGTAGCCTGCGGTAGCGGCAGTAAAAGAACTATTTAGACATTAGAATAGAAAATGAGGGGGTGGCCTCAGCCACCCTCTCGCTTTCATTTTATTTATTTATGTCGTTTAAATCAATTTAAAATTGATTATTGACACAGATTAACACTGATTAACGCAGAAGAAATCAAATCCGTGTAAATCTGTGTCATAAATTAAATTTATAGGTAGAAGTTATACTTCATATACAATAAAATAGTAGCACCTGCAAGTTATATCACAAAAAATAGAAAGTAATATATATACATAAAAACAACTAAAGAAATAAGAGGATAAAAAAATGTGTGCACCGATAAGCGTAGCGGTTGGGGGGTTGGGCGAATCTTTTGCCCCTATGTCAGCGGAGATAGTTAGATTCATCATGGACGGGTGGGTGTTCTTCTTCGGCGCCACTCTTACCTGGGGATTCTTAAAAAACCCGCTAAAATTATTTAAAAAAAATAAAGAATAGAAAAGTAATTGGACAATTACAGCCCTTTTTACTTTTCCTTTATTTTGTTTTATTTCAGCTCTTTTTTGAACGTTTTAAAGTTTTTTTTTTATGGCAGTTCACCGACTGACGGCGCCCAAACAGGATCAGACTCATCCGCGAAATTAGTTGTCATCTGCGTAATGTTTGTTCCATCAGAATCCATCATGTAAATCTCGAAATCGCCCTTATATCTGCCAGAAACAAAGACTATCTTCTCGCCTCCTAACGCCCACGCGGGTGAGCCCTCCTGATATTCTGCATTGTTCGTAAGTTGCGTAACGTTTGTTCCATCTGCATCCATCAGATATACCTCAAAGTCGCCATCACGATCTGAGCTAAAGAGTAGCTTGCTACTGTCAGATGCCCATTCACCCGGAGAATCCCACTTGTTGTTATCTGTCAATTGTTCTTTATTTGCGCCATTCACATCCATCACATAAATATCTGAGTCGCCAATACGACCAGAGCAAAAGGCTATTTTGCTGCCATCTGGCGACCAGTGAGGATTTATATCCATACATGTATCCTCTGTTAGTCGCGTAACGTTTGTTCCATCTACATCTATCACATATATCTCGGGGTCGCCATCACGATCTGAAAAGAAGGCTATCCTGCTACCATTCGGCGACCAACATTGACACCCATCTGCAACTGTATTGTCTGTAAGCTGCGTAACGTTTGTGCCATCTGCATCCATTACATATATCTCGAAGTCACCATCGCGATCTGAACAAAAGGCGATCTTGTTTCCTTTGGGATGCCATTCGGGATTTATATCATTAGATATGTTGTAGGTTAGGCGTGTAATGTTTGTGCCATCTGCATCCATCAGATATATCTCATTGTTGCCATCCATATTCGAGGAGAAGGCGATCCTACCTGTTACATTCTCATCCGCAGCCATAACTGGCATCAAAATAGAGAATAGCACTCCAATAGCCATTACTATCATCCATGCAATTGCAAATTCTTTTTTCATTTTTTACGTTTTCACCTCCTATTTTTTGGCTTGTAACACATTAAAAAAAATATAAAGAGGAAAAGGATACCTTTTCCTATTTCTCTCTCCTTTTTATGGCACCTATCTATCTTTTTCGGTCTTACTTTACTCTGGCATGACCTCAAGCACGACCAAGGGGTTCACTCCAGCGGATTTGAGATGCGAAAGCTCGCTTGGACTGTTGACCTTAAATTCCTTTATCGTTTCGACTAGTGTTTCTGGCTCGTCTATGTAATCCATCATGTCCAGGTCCATCTTTAGTCTTGCCCACCACCACTTGTAGGTAGCAAAGTCTTTGAAATCAGACCTTGAGAACTCGCTTATCTCACATGCTTTAGTCCAGTTAAATGCCAGAACAAGTCCATCTCCTGCCCCTGTAGCGGAGTCCCATCTGATGAATAAGCCAGCGACATTCTTTGCATTTGCTGGTAATTTGTCCTGCTGTTCCTTAGTGAGGTCCTTTGCTACGTAATTCTTGTTTCCAATGCTAGCCTCCAGGTTCCATTGAAGGGTATCATCCTTGCACCAGGGCGGAATTGCAATTATCTGGTATTGCTGGCTTGGTGTTTCCAATGGCAGATATTCATCCAGGTATTCGAGTATGAAATATCCAGATGTTTGTCCGGGGCAGATATGATTGTGGAACTGCGCTGCAGCAAGTAATTCACGTGGTGTGCCGTTACCCTTCGCCCAAACGTTCGGGATCGTTATGAAAGTGAACTCGTTAGTAAACGGTCCTGAGCCACCGCCAAATACCTTTGCTTTCACCTTCGCGTCCCATATCGGTGCATACGACTCGTTGAGAAGTCTGTCTGGGCTGACATTCTCCTTCACAGTCTTCCTGAAGACCTCTTCGTCAGGCAGAGCCATGAACTCATCGATGCTTTTATCGAACACCGAATTATCCACTTCGAGATACAGACAGTTTTCCGTTTTCTTGTCAAAGAATGCGAACCAAAGAGGTCTATCTCTGCTTCGGCGGATGACAAGGAGATTGCCTTTACCAACCGTGCACCCAGTCTTTGCCTGTATACCATCAATGCAGTCCTCTGTTCTCTCTCCGTTGACCACCGCGTATCCGGAATCGGTCATCGCGAGGATGTTCGGATCATACTTCTCGAAAGACATGTTTTCCATTGCGAATTCAGATGCGCGCCCGCCCAGGAGATTATCCACATCGATGTTCTTAGGTCCTACGAGGTTTGCCAGTGCTGGATCGGGCAATAGTCCAAGCACGACATACGGATTGTTGCCTGCATACTTGAGTTCCTCTAGTTCCGCTTTGCTGTTGAGGTCGAATTCCTTCATTGTCGAGACAAGCTGTTTCGGATCCTCAAGATCCATCATCTCCACATCCATCTTCAACCTCATCCACCACCAATACCAGGGTTTATCCTTATTCGACACGTCAATGTCGCACAATTCTTTTGCTTTTGTCCAGTTAAAAGCCACAACCAATCCGTGTCCGGTATCTGTTGCTTTATCCCAGCGGATATATATGCCAGCGGCACCCGGAAGTTGCGCACTATCTTCTGGCGTTAAATGCATTGCCACAAACCTCTTACCTACTGTCTTATCGAAGATAACCTGAAAAGCATAGTCTTTGCACCATGGCGGGCACCCGATTATCTCGTAGTTCTGGTTGCCTTGGAGTGGTAAATTTTCGTCCAGATATTCGATGATGTTGTAACCACTTGTTACCCCGGGGCAGATATGGTTGTGGAACTCAACCGTCTTCAAAAGCTCGTAGGGTGCGCCTTTAGCCCATACGTTGGGGATGGTTATTATACTGAACTCATTTCCACCGAATACTTTCGCATCCATCTGCGGTTGCCATGCCTCTGGCTCGTTGAGCAGTTTGTCAGCAGCGATGTTCGCCTTCGCTATCTTCGTAAAGACCTTATCGTCTGGAAGCGCCTTCACCTCTGCGGCAGTCATGTCGAAGACAGAATTGTTCGCTTCGAGATAGACACACTCTCCCGAGCTCTTATTGAAGAAAGCGAACCAGAGCGGTTTCTCTTTGCTTCTGTGGATGAGCAGAAGGTTAGCTTTACCTATTGTGCACCCAGATGATGCGATTACGCCATCAATACACTCTTCTGTTGTCGTCCCACCTACTTTTCCGCCTACTATCGCATAACCTGCATCGGTCATCGCGAGGATATTCGGGTTGCCATAGACAAACGGCAGTTCTTCTTTTGCCACTTCGGCTGCGCGGAAACCCAAGTAATTACCTACGGAGTCGTTTCCCGCTACTGCGAGCCCCGCAGCGGATATCAATATGGCCATAGCGACTATCGAAAGCACTAGAGCCACTTGCTTCTTTCCCATATTTTTTTTATTCATCTTTTTTTTATACCTCCAACTATAAAGTTAATAGTTCATGTTATAAAACTTTCTGTTTTTGTCATAAACAATGTGAGTTATATAGTATAATATTATAGATGAAGTGCACAATCTATTTTCTTCTTATTATTGTGCCGGATTGGCGAAGATGTTTAAGATGTTTACACACTCATCAGAGCATGATTACTCAAGAGCTCGCACGGACTATTGACCACAAATTCCTTTATCGTTTCGATTACTGTTTCTGACTCGTTTATGTATATTTCTTTTAGTCGTCTTTTTTCATACCTCTGCTATAAAGTTCAGAATATATGTTATAAGATATTTGATTGTTGACATAAATATTATTATTTATGTAATATAGTGTTACAAAAAACAGTTCTATCACTTTATCTTCTCGCTACCGCTTCGGATTAGCGGTTAAACGAAAAACAAGGATATGATGTCCGTTTCAATAAACACCAGTTATGCCAGCAATTGGCGTAATCGCAGCCGTATAGGGTGCCTTGCATAGATAACAAATAAAATAACGTAACACAATCTCAAAATTGAGGCATCGATAAAAACCGAAAGTAATAAATATACCTAAGATATAGTTATTAAATAGGTGATATAAAAAAATGTGCGCGCCATTAGGGATAGCAGTAGCAGGTGGAGTTGTCGGGATTCAGGCGATATTAGCGACAAAAGTCCTGGGTGTTGTCATTCTCGGCAGTATCTTTGTCTTGAATTACTTCCGCCCGCTGAAAAAGTTAAGCCTAAAAAAAGTGAGTGAATAAGCGGAACAAAATAGACTTCCGCATTCTCTCTTTTTATTTTTTTTTTTCATACAATAATAAAAGATGACCGACCGGAACTTATATTTTGATGCGTATGACCTCACAATGATGGTCCTGTTTGCCTTTGCCAGTGCCCTGCTAAATACATATCTGCCAATAAAATTTGTTACCGAATATCTTGGCATACCGGGACCTGCGGCTGGCATGGCGTTACTGGGCGGTTTCATATTTGTTTTTTGGGTGGCTTTGGCACGGGCGATCATAAAGAAGAAGTATGTGGCAATCGCCACATCGCTTTTAATAGCTTCTTTTTGCATGCTTATAGCGCCGTGGTACGGAATTGTGTCACCCATTTGGTTCGGCGTTTACGGTATTATCGCTCTGCTTTTAATGGGCATCTTTGTAGATCTAACATGGTCCGACTCAAAATTTAGGGTAGGACTTGGTGGTGGTCTGGGGAATTTAGCGTGTTTGGGGATTACCTGGATTGCTATAGGGCTTCATATCGGAGTGTGGACATCGCCCGAATTCGCACCGATTCTTGGCCTTGCCGCCTTCATCTCCGGCTTTATCGGCGCGTTGATCGCATTTTGGGTTTCAAAGGCATTTTTGTGAGTGATTGATTGATAAAGAAAAAAGAGAAAAATAGAAAAATGAATATGGTTGAATCGATAGAAGAACTTGACTGGAACGAAATGTGGAAGAACGCAATGCAGAACTCATCATTTAGAAAACGGCGCCAGCGAGATACGACTGAATTTTGGGATAAAAGGGCAAAAGGGTTCAATGAATCAGTAAAACGCAATGATCGTGCAGAACGGATAATAGCAAAGCTCGACATAGAGCCCGATGATACCGTGCTGGACATCGGTGCAGGACCCGGAACGCTTGCAATACCACTTGCAAAAATGGTGAAGCACGTTACCGCAATAGACCCTTCTAAAGGGATGCTCGCATATCTAAAGGAAAATGCAGTAACTGAAGGATTGAAAAACATAACTTGTATAAACAAGAAATGGGAGGATGTGGCGATAGGGCGCGATATGACCGAGCATGACATCGTAATCGCATCGCACTCGCTCGCGATTCTTGATATAAATGATGCTGTCTCGAAGATGAACGATGTTGCAACGCGATATGTTTACATTTTCACCTTCGCCGGGTGGCGATTTTGGGATTATGACGAACTCTGGGTCAGATTATTCGGTGAAGAATTCCAACCCGGTCCGGATTACATATATCTCTATAATGTTCTGTACGAAATGGGCATACATGCAAATGTAGAGATTATTAAATCAGAACATAACCAGCAGTTCTCGAATTTGGACGAAGCAGTAGAGCGATGGATGGATGATCTCGAGGTATCATCGCCAAAAGCAGAAGAAGTGATCAGATCCTTTTTAGCAGAAAAACTTGTTGTGGAAGCCGGGGCACTCTGGTCAAAGCATGAACTGAACAGCGCTATGATATGGTGGGGGAAAAACCGAAAGTCTTAACTTAATATCAAATGAACAAGAAAACAGAAAATAAATTATGGACACGGATTAACGCAGATTAACACAGATGATGAGAATCAACACGGTTATACTAAAATAAATCTGCGTAAATCAGTGTAAATCTGTGTCTTAAATAGAAAGAAACTATACCGTATATACAATAAAAAAAGTGTGTTTATATTACATAAGGCAGAATAAAAAAACAAAAAGTCTGTAACAAAAAGAAAAATTTTTGGGGGCGAGAGAAAGAGAAAATGAAGCGAATTGTAGCTATAATGTGTTTGGCAATGCTCTTATGCAGCGCGTTCTGTGTAATATCATCCGCAGCAGGTGGGGCGACCGCAGCCGCAACGGCTGAAAAGATCATTAAGATAGAAGGCGGTGATTACGGGTATCCTACTCCGTTTGCTCTCTTTCCAAAAGGACCCGGTTATATTAGAATGAGCTTCACCTTCGATACGCTTACCTGGAAAGACAAACATGGCGTTATACCCTGGCTTGCAGACAGTTGGAGCAGGTCAGATGATGCCAAGACATGGACCTTTTCCTTGCACCGGGGCGTGAAATGGAGCGATGGAGAGCCGTTTACGGCCGATGACGTGAAGTTCACATTTGATTACACGAAGGAGCATCCGCAGTTGTGGTACGCATATAACGCGAAAGAGATAGACCATGTAGAGATACTTGATCCGTATACAGTTACTATACACCTTACGGAATCGAGACCCACATTTATCGATGATGTTGCGGGATGTGTCCCAGTGATTCCAGAGCATATCTGGTCGGATGTCGACGATCCATATACATTCCGGGAAGATGATGCCGTTATAGGGACCGGACCTTTGAAACTTGTAGAATACGACGGTACACAGGGCTATTATGAGTATGAGATTAATGCAGAGTGCTTCAAAGGAGAACCTATCATTGACCAACTTATCATGTTGGATGTAAATAACCCTGCACTTGCGTTGATGGCAGGGGATATAGATGCTGCGTCCTTCATGGGAAAAGAGATAGTTGCGGTTGAAGAATTTGAAGACGATTCGGATTTCGAGATAGAAGAGGGATCGAGCTGGTGGGTGCTGAATTTCTACTACAATGTAGGTAAATATCCAATGAATAGCTCGGATTTCAGACGGGCAATTGCTTATGGTATAGACAGGGCAGATATAGTACAAACAGTCACACATGACGGTTCTATCCTTGCGAATACCGGCATAATTCATCCTGATTCAACGTGGTATAAGTTTGGTCTTCCAGGTTATGAACATAATATAGCGAAGGCTAACGAAATACTCGATGCATTGAACTTTACGGACACAGACGGTGACGGGATAAGAGAATATAAAGATGAAGACGGTAACAAAACAGCACTCAAATTCACACTGATTACAAGTGAGGCAAATGCAGATGAAGCGGAGTTCATCAAGGATGATTTAAAGGATCTGGGAATCGAGATAGGAGTAAAATCCGTGGGTAAGAGGGAATTGGGCTCGGGGATATGTTGTGGTGCATTCGAGTTCGCAATAAGTGGTCACGGTGGAATAGCAAATCCACGTGTATTGAGAACTGCCGCTATGGGAACAAGCCGTAGTGAAAAGTATTATGAGATATACGAAAAACAATTGATGACAATGGACGAAGAAGACCGGAAAGAACTTGTTGGCGAGCTACAAGAGATTATAGCGGAGGAGCTTCCGGTGTATCCGCTATATCATCCAAAGATGTGGTGTGTCTACGATCCAGACAAGCTTGATGCATGGTTCTATACAAAAGATGCTATCGCGGGAAGCATCCCTCTCGCACTGAACAAGCTCATATTCCTCTTTGATCCATGGCGATATGACGCTAACGAAGATGGCATAATAGACGAAAGCGAACTAAATGACGCTAGGCAAGATTATGATGAAGGTAAGATAACATTGGAGCAACTGGCAATGGTGTTAAATTTATATTACCCCTAATTTTTTTCTTTTTTTTTCAAAAAGGAAGCATTATCAAAGAAATAGAGGTACTATGAAAAAAAGAAAAAGCGTATTGACGATAAGGCTGCTGCTATTAGTTACTGCAGTATTGATAATGACGTCAGGAATAGCTAATGCAGAATCAGCAACCGCAACGAGGACCCTACCAGCAGAACCTGTATCTGCTGATGAAAGTTTCTTCGTAGAAATTGAAGTATCTGATTACGGTAATCTCGGGAAAGTATTAGAAACTCTTCCAGAAGGGTTTCGCTATCAGAAGTCCTCACTAGATCACAAATTCGTAAACGATAATGTATCAACAAACTCTGTTGAGTTCCTATTAGTCGACGTAACTTCTTTCACTTACACGGTAAGAGCACCTGACGTAATGGGCACTTACATGTTCACGGGGATACTCAAAGGCACCAAAAACAAATGCGAAGTTGGAGGGGATATGGAAATAGTGGTAGAAGAGGCGGAGGATGACGCAGAACCAGTAGCAACGAGGACACTACCTGAAGAACTTGTATCCGTGGGTGAAGTTTTCACCACAGAACTGGAAACATCACATTACGGTTACTTTGGTAAAGTAGTCGAAACACTTCCGGATGGATTTGTGTATGAGGATTCCACACTCAATCCAGAATCAATAGAAGTAGAAGATGAGACTGTTGAGTTCACATTGGAGGGTGAACCTTCTTTCACTTACACTGTGACCGCACCGGACGAAGAGGATACTTACACATTCGAGGGCATACTCATAGATGAAGAGAAGGAGGAATATGACATTGGAGGTGACAACGAGATAGTAGTAGGGGAAGCAGGAGACGAAGTTACACTACCGACAAACATAACGGCCTGGAAACCCATAGAAGCAGTTGTGATGAATACAGAAAGCGAATCAAGAACGTTCAACATCTCCATGAACCAACCAGCAGATATTAGCTGGCAAATAAATGGTACAGAAGTGCAAACAAATGAAAGCGTAACGGATGCCCTCTATACGAACACAAGTTCCGTCATTGGAACCTGGAACGCCTCTGCAATCGCAACGAACGCAACAACAGGGTTGTCTGATCTGCACACGTGGATATGGCACGTAACAGCTACTCCTGCGGCAAATATAACTTCAACGCCGACTCCTACATCTGCAGTAGCCACCGCACCGTCTCCGTTACTAACACCAACACCTAAATCTAAACATTCTCCTATTCCTACGTCTATCGCCACACCTACGCCCGCGAAGTCAGCCAAGCCAGCCGTGCCGGGATTCGAGCCAGTATTCGCTCTCGCTGCTATCTTTGCTGTAGCATACCTGCTGCTGTTCAGAAAAAAAGGAGATGAAGGACGATGAGTGTGTATAGGGGTTAGGGGCTAGGTTTTAGGTTTTAGGTCTCTTGCTCAAGAGCTACTCATAAACTCACAACCACACAAACTCTCAACTCCATCAGAGCTAAACAAATATAGGGATGAAATGCAGACGAAAATAATAACAAAAATAGTTGGCTATATTATTATAATATTCATAATTATCTCGCTCAACTTTTTTTTACCACGAATGATGCCTGCGGGTCCACTATCAGGCTTAACAAGTAGTACCCAGCCTGTTTCGGAGCAATACATCATGTATATAGTAGATCTTATGCACGGCGATCTTGGCTGGTCAACTACAAAAAACGCACCTGTATGGGACGTATTGATGCGCAGCATAAAATGGACGCTCCTTCTTGTCGGCTCTTCAACTGCGATATACATAACATTGGGAATCTTATTAGGTGCTGTCTCGGCATGGAAGAAGGGCAAAAAGACGGATGTGGGACTGCTCATATTGTTTATTTCCTTGGCTTCGTTCCCGCCTTTCTTTCTTGGCATGCTATTCATCATCTATTTCGGGTGGCGGCTGGATATATTCCCCCGATTTGGTGCACAAACTCTCTATATCGATTATTCAACCGCTTTTGGTACGTTATTAGACATATTACATCACCTATTTCTACCGGCTTTAACGCTTACTCTCACCAGTATCGGGGTGATATACCTCATAACAAGGAATTCTATGCTTAACATATTGGACGAGGAGTATATACGGACAGCGAGGGCAAAGGGCCTGGGAGAGTGGTATATTATACGCAGACACGCATTGAAGAACGCAATGCTACCGATTATCACACTAGTAGCCCTAATAGCAGGACTCGTAATCACCGGCACAATCTTCGTCGAGACGGTATTTGCATATCCAGGCGTTGGTTTGCTGGTCTCAGATGCGATTTCAGCACATGATTATCCGCTATTACAGGGTGCATTTTTGTTTTTCGCGTTTGCAATCCTCGCGGTAAACTTCACTGCCGATAGGATATACGAGCTTTTGGATCCCAGGGTGAAAGAAGATTGATCGAAGCTACAATCAGTTTCATGAAGCAGTATAAGAATAACAAGCTCGGGTTGGTGGGATTAGGACTACTGATTTTCTTTCTGCTAATCGCGGTTTTTGCACCTTATATTGCACCTTATGATCCGCATCAAAGATTCGAAAGCACGGAGCATCCCAATTCTGAGCATCTGCTCGGAACAAACCATGTGGGGCAGGACATACTAAGCGAGTTGATCTATGGCACAAGGGTTTCTCTGTTCATCACGCTGTTTGCATCTATAGCAGCCGTAGGTATCGGGCTTCTTATCGGGCTTGTTGCAGGCTATTTCAAGCGATTTGACTTTTACCTTATGCGGCTTACGGACTTGTTCCTCACGATTCCAAAACTGCCAATAATAATTATAATCGCAGCATTCATGCTCCCTAGCGTCTGGAATCTCGTATTTGTATTCGCTATATTTGAGTGGGCTATAACCGCCCGCATTATACGATCTGAGGTGTTAACGTTAAGGCACCGGAATTATGTGGATGCTACAAGGCTGTTTGGTGCTAAAGATTCTCATATCTTGGCATGGCACATCTTTCCTTACGTGGTTCCACTGGTGTTTGTACAGTTGGTCCTGGTGTCAAGATACATAATACTTGCAGAATCGGGATTGAGCTTCATTGGGCTCGGGGACCCAACAGCAAAGAGTTGGGGCATGATGCTGCATGATGCTTTTGCATATCCTACTATATTCATATCTGATCTATGGATGTGGTGGATGCTGCCAGCCGGTTTATGTATTGTGCTAACGATACTTTCATTTACGTTCATCGGATATGCGCTGGAAGAGATAGTGAATCCGAGTTTGAAGAGGTCGCCGTGGATTTGAATTGAATCTGATACAAACCCTTAAACCACAAGATTTCACAGATTGACACAAGAACATCCAAAAAGCTTATATTATGTATATGTAAAATTAGAGAGGAGGTATAAAAGGATGGATAGAAGAGATAGTAAAGAAGGAATTGGAGATAGATTCCAGCAAGAGACGAAGTATCAAAAAGGAGATCTTCTTGATACGGATCTGGATTGGGCAAATAAGCCAGAGCGGTATAAGCGGTATCCAACCGCGCCAAAAATAGAGCTCGAACCTCCGCAGGTGGAGGGTGGAGCACCACTATGGGAAGTCATGAGACGCCGCCGAAGCATTCGATCCTTCAAAGACGAGCCGCTGAAAAAAGTGGAACTGTCACAACTGCTGTGGGCAGCACAGGGGATTACTAATTTAGAGTCGGGGTTTAGAACCGCACCATCAGCCGGTGCGTTGTATCCCGTAGAAACGTATCTCATAACTAATTCCGTGGAGCACGTTGACCCTGGAGTTTACCATTATGCAATTGATAAGCATGAGCTCGATCAGCTAAAAGTAGGCGATTTTCGTCTTCCGGTAGCACAGTCGGCCTTCGATCAAGAAATTGCGTACCGTGCGAACGTGGTCTTTATCTGGACTGCAATATTCGAACGGTCAAAATGGCGATCCAAACAACGGGCATATCGCTACGTATGGTTAGATGCAGGCCATATAGCTCAGAACGTTTCGTTAGCCGCAGTTGCACTGAATCTCGACAGTTGCCAGGTTGGTGCGTTCTACGATGACGAAGTAAACGCTTTATTGGATGTCGATGGTACAGAGGAGAGTGTTATTTACATGACGGTAGTCGGAAAGAGACAATAGGCATCTGCTCAAATTTCTATTGAGCCTCTGGAACCACCAACCAAATCTTTCTAATTTGCCTTTATTCCTGCAATTTCTTCGCTTTTGCTCTAAAAATTTGTTTACTGCATTGTCAGCCTAATCCAAGCTTATTCTACGGAAAGCAGTAGGCGATCTCATGAGGTCCGTTTTACCCACATGATACGCAGTTATAGCGGTTAGATGTGTCGTTATTCCTGTAATGAGCATGTACCGTTCTAAGATGAGGAGGGGCGAGTAATCGCCTCCTCATTAATCTGCGATTTATCACGTCGGAGATCTCCGAGGGTGCAGAGTTTAAGAGCGTTTCAATCCACGTTTTGGGTTTCTAATGCCTCTGTGTTCTCCGCGCACTCTGCGGTAAAACTTAAGCGTATAGTAATTTCACGGAAAAATTCGACAGTGCCCATGCGAATTGATTCGCCTATTTCCCTATATCCCTTAGTAAAGGACTATATTCATGCACATGCATCAAGGCGGAGGTTCAAAAAACCCTCTGCTGGATATTGAGTAGCGTATGGTGGCTTGGAGTGGTGTGAAGAAAGGCGAGAGGATCTACAGTTTTGAAGGTGACCTCACATTTGAAGAGTATATAGAATTGCTGGAAAAGTATTTCTCAATACAGAAGATAATAGAAGCACCTGATTTTGCTGGTTATCCACTCTCAAATCAACGATGGCACTGGGGATGCTATTCCTGTCTTTTGCGTCTGGATCAGCGATAACTAGTGCCGCACTAAACACCTCTTTGTAATACCAAATCAACATAAAATCATAAATCATACACGAATAAAAAACAGATGAAAACCGAAAGTAATAAATATACCTAAAATGTAAGTAAGAAATGGGCGTTATGAAACATGTGTACGCCCCTAAGTGAAGCGGCAGTGGGTGGTCTTGTCCCTGTGCACCCACTGAAAAGGCTCACCCTATACGGGAGGAGAAGTAAATAGGATTCTGCCTTCATTTTTTTCCTCCTTCCCCTCCCTTTTTTATTTGCACTCGGCATTTTGCAATCAGTCACTCAAAATCCACAAGATTTTTTGCTTTCTCCTTAAACTAACATATACCCTTTACATATATCGCTTGCATTTGCTAGTTATATGTGCCACATTTTAGCTATTTGATATTTTTAAGTAAAAAAATCCGGAAAAAATATATTATATACTCAAATATTATCTACAATTAATATACAAAATTAATAAGAAAAGTTAGTTAGGGGGTGATACGAAAAAAATGAAACAAATGAGAAAAAAAATAGATAATGGTGCAGTACTTGGAATAATCGCAGTGATAGTTGGTGTAATGCTGTTAGCATCAATGCCAACTGTGAGTGCAAAGCTTTACGGTGATGCAAATGGAGACAACGTGATAGACGAAGATGATATGACCTACGTAGAGCAGATAATTGCTGGCAAGGCAGAAAAAAACGAGTTAGCAGATGCAAATCAGGATGGCGAAATAAACGCGCGTGACACTACTTATATCGCGGGGATTATTAGCGGAGATAATCCATTCCCAGGTGGAACATTAATTGCCGGATTAGGTCGCGATCCCGGCAAGCAGTATGGCTATGGGGCACATCCCTCATTGACGGGCGTTTATGAACAATTAGTCTGGTTAGATTACGAACTGGAACCCCAACCGATGTTAGCCACTAGCTGGAAAGTATCGGATGACGGAAAAGTCTGGACATTCTATCTGAGAGAAGGAGTTAAATTCCATGACGGAACGCCTTACAACGCCGAGACAGCGAAACAGAATTTCGAGCGACTCGATGCGGAGAAACCTGGTCAATTAGGTCCCCTGGAATCGATAGACGTAGTGGACGATTATACAATCCAATTCACACATAGTGAACCGTTTGCGCCTTTCGTCCGACAATTGAGCTGGCCTTTCATGTCTATGATAAGCCCTGATGCCGTGGACGAAGATAGGAACGTGCTGGAACCGATAGGTACAGGCCCCTACAAGGTAGTTGAGTACTCTCCGGATGATAAGTTAGTATTGGAGAGAAATGAGGACTGGTGGGGAGGCATGCCTAAGCTGGAGGGTATGACGCTCAGATGTATTCCAGATGCAAATTCTCGTGCTATGTCGTTAGAGACCGGAGAGATCGACCTCATCATAGATACCGGCGGTGTCTTGCCTGAGTATGCTGAAACATTGGATGCGGATCCTGAAATCGAGGTACTTAGCCGACTGATTGCTACATCGCATTTCCTGATACTCAACAGTGGTAAAACACCTTTCAACGATACCCGTGCAAGACAGGCTGTTCAGTACGCCACCGACCAGGAAACGATAGTGGATACCATTCTCGAAGGGTATGGTCTGCCGGGCAAAGGAGCAATAACGCCCACACTTGCGGAATGGGTGAATACCGAGATAGACGCTAAATATGGTACTAATGAGGCAGAACAACTACTGAGTGACGCTGGCTGGGTAGATACGGATGGAGACGGAATATTGGATAAGGAAGGTCAGCCATTCGAGGTACGCTTACTGCTACACAGTGGGCTGATTGGACGATGGCCCTACGAAGCTATTGCAGAGGTAATACAAAGCGAGCTGAATGACGTCGGTATTAAGGCAGATATACAGGTGCTGGCAGGAGGTGCGTGGAGTACCGCTCTGAAGGATGGAGAGTACGAAATGGCAATGACTCCTTACACGCCTTTGGGCCCTCACTTTATGCTGTACGACTGGTTCAATTCAGAAGGAGACATGAACTTGATGCGCGGCATGTGTTATAACAATTCGCGTGTGGATGAACTGACAGAACTCGGAAAGGTAACAATGGATCAGGACGAAAGGAACGAAATATACGTTGAAGTGCAGGGGATAGTAGCCAAAGAAGTCCCCATGTTCCCGATATACTACGAGGAGATGATCAACGCACAGAGGAATAATGTGAGAGGTTTTGAACTCCATCCCTGGTTCTGGATCAACTGGGAGGATATCTACTCTACGACATAGTATAGCAGTGCTACAAATGTTAAAAAATACCGTGGTGGAGACATATGCATCGCATCTCCACCTGGTTTTATTTATTGGAAAAATGAGATGAATTGAGATGGTAATTGACGAATTTCGAGGTGCTATCACTGCATGTTACATTTCATTATAAGACGATTGTTATTGATGTTCGTAGTCATATTAGGGGCAACTATGTTGACATTTACAATAATGCACGTTGCCCCGGGAGATCCGGCTGAGATGATCGCGACTAGTAGATATGGGG
>PRCZ01000011.1 GCA_009903405.1 Candidatus Methanophaga sp. AG-394-G06 | reverse complement strand
ATGTAGAAGTTACACGGTATATACAATGAAAGAGCAGGCAAGGCAAAAGATTGGCGCGCTCGTGGACCGGTTCCGGACGAACATAGACGTTTACAAACGGTCAGCATATAAGGAAGCGCAGGTAAGACGCGAATTCATTGACCCGTTCTTTGAAGCCCTGGGCTGGGACGTGAGCAATGAGCAGGGCTTTGCGGAACAATACAAGGAGGTTGTTCTCGAAGACACGATAAAGGTTGGGCAGTCCACAAGAGCACCGGATTACAGTTTCAGAATCGGCAGCCAGCGTAAATTCTTCGTGGAAGCGAAGAAGCCTGCAGTGAACATAAAAGAGGACGTCAGCCCGTCATACCAACTGAGACGATATGCGTGGAGCGCGAAACTGCCATTATCTATTGTTACGGACTTCGAGGAGTTCTCGGTATTCAACTGTCAGATGAAGCCCAATCAAAATGACAAAGTCGGCATAGGGCGGATTGCATACTATACGTTTGACGAGTATCTTGACAAGTTTGACGAGATATACGACGTATTCTCAAAGGAAGCGGTACTCAAGGGCAGTTTCGACCGGTACGCGCAATCAACAAAGGGTAAGAAGGGCACTGCGGAGGTTGATCGTGAGTTTCTAAAGGAGATAGAGAGCTGGCGTGAGATGCTGGCAAAGAATATCGCGCTACGGAATCATGATGTGAGTATATACGAGCTGAACTATGCAGTGCAAAAGATAATAGACAGGATAATCTTCTTGCGAATCTGTGAAGATCGCGGCATCGAGCCTTATGGGCAGTTGCAGACACAAGCAGAAGGCGGTGACGTGTACATGCATTTGCTAAATCATTTTAGGTTGGCGGAATCGAAATACGATAGCGGGATATTCGATTTCGACATCGATGGGATAACACCAGCGTTGACGATTGACGACAAGGTCTTGAAGATGATCATTCAGAGTCTGTATTATCCGAAGTCGCCGTATGAGTTTTCTGTGCTCGGAGTTGAGATCTTGGGCAATGTGTACGAGCAGTTTCTGGGTAAGGTCATTCGGCTGACCGCCGGGCATCAGGCGAAGGTGGAGACGAAGCCGGAAGTAAAAAAAGCTGGTGGGGTGTATTACACGCCTCAGTATATCGTTGAATATATCGTGGAGAATACGGTTGGTAAGTTGATTGCGGGAAAGACGCCGGAAGTGATTGCAGGGATAAAGATTCTGGATCCGGCATGTGGGTCTGGTAGTTTCCTTATTGGTGCATATACCTATCTGTTACGGTATCATAGGGATTGGTACGTGAACAACAAGCCGAAGAAGCATAAAGAGGCGGTGTTTCAGGCTAAGGCGAATGAGTGGTACCTAACAACGGCTGAGAAGAAGCGGATCCTTCTGGATAATATCTTTGGCGTTGATATTGACTCGCAGGCGGTAGAAGTGACGAAAATGAGTCTGCTACTGAAGGTGCTGGAGCACGAGAGCAGGGAGAGTATAGATCAGCAAATGAAGCTGGGCTTGGAGGGTGTGCTGCCGAATCTTGGCGATAATATCAAGTGTGGCAATTCGCTGATCGGGCCGGAATATTATGAAACGGTGCAGGGGTCTCTTTTTGACGAAGCGGAGATGAGGCGGGTTAATGTGTTTGATTGGAATGATGAGAGGAAAGGGTTTGGGGGGATTATGCGGCGTGGGGGGTTTGATTGTGTTGTGGGGAATCCGCCGTATGTACGGCAGGAACTGCTGA
The DNA here is from genome assembly GCA_009903405.1 of Candidatus Methanophaga sp. AG-394-G06. Classification (GTDB taxonomy): domain Archaea; phylum Halobacteriota; class Syntropharchaeia; order Alkanophagales; family Methanospirareceae; genus Methanophaga. The sequence continues at coordinate 34,582 of PRCZ01000011.1, read as the reverse complement.
AAGAGCAGAAGGGATATTTTAAGGATCATTATCGAGTGTATCAGGGAACTGCTGACCTGTGTGCCTACTTTATTGAGAAAGGGGTTTCACTGCTCCGATATGGCGGGTTCTTCTCGTATATTGTTGCGAACAAGTGGATGCGTGCGAATTATGGCAAACCGCTCAGGCAGTGGCTTAAAACAAAGCGTATCGAGGAGATTGTTGACTTTGGCGACCTTTCGGTGTTCCAGAATGCCACAACTTACCCCTGCATTATGCGGATTTGCAACCGGGAACCCAGTTCGACATTCGAAGTGACGCAGGTCGAAACGCTGGAGTTCTCCGATCTCGGGGCTTATGTGAAAGAGCATAAGTATGCGGTAAATCAGGATGAACTGGATGACGGTGGTTGGTCGCTGGTCGATGAGCAGACTGCTGCATTGCTGAAGAAGATACGTCAGGTTGGGATTCCACTTGGTGACTATTTGCAGGGAAATATCTATCGGGGTATCGTAACAGGTTTGAATGAGGCTTTTGTCATCGATTCCTCAACTCGTGATAAGCTGATCGCAGAAGATCCCAAAAGCGCAGAACTGATCAAACCATTTCTTGCAGGCAAGGACATAAAACGGTATCAATTACCACAAACGGATAAACATCTTATTTTCACGCGAAGAGGAGTAAATATTAAAGAATATCCTGCAATAGAATCCTATTTGAAGCAATTTAAAGAAAAACTCATGCCAAAACCAAAAGATTGGAGTGGAGAAAAATGGCAGGGGAGAAAGCCGGGTTCATACAAATTGTATGAAATCCAAGATTCTATTGATTATTACCTTGAATTTGAAAAACCAAAGATTATTTACCCAAATATCTGCAAAAGACCGGAATTTGCCTTTGATGAATCAAAAAAATATACAAACCAAAAATGTTTCATTATTCCTCTGACGGATAGGTATCTCCTTGGGATTCTTAATAGTTCAGTGAATTTTTTCCTCTTTAGAACGATTTTGCCAAAATTACGGGGTGATTTTTATGAACCCAGTTATGTTTTCTTCAAAGACTTCCCAGTCCGCACCATAGACTTCTCAAATCCTGAAGAGGTCGCTCAGCACGATAAACTTGTAGCTCTGGTGGACAATATGCTCGAACTGCAGAAGAAATACCACGATGCGAGAATGGATCAAGATAAAGAGCTTTATGAACGACAGATAAAGCTTGTTGATACGCAGATTGATAGGCTGGTTTATGATTTGTATGGGCTGACGGAGGAGGAGATAAAAGTGGTGGAAGGATGAATGTAGTTGTTAATACAACCCGTTCAAAATTATGACCATTTCTCAAAAATCATAATACATGGCTTATTGGAGACAGGACGCAAAGATATTTTGATAAAAACTTCGTCTAATAAGTTTTCAGCATCTTTTTCAATTTCGTCTACGGATTTGGTTAACTCAACTGGAGGAAGCTTGTATGTACATGAGCCCAGCGGTATAGTTATCCCAAAAAGTATTCTTTTTACCTCTTTAGTAAAACGCATACCTAAACATATTTTATTATCTTTACATTCCCTCAAAAATCTTTTTAACCTTTGTTTTTTAATTTTAAAACGGATTTCCGAAAAATGTCGCTCTATTCTTCCATTTTCTATAATCTCTCTAATTTCCTTGATATCCCAAATATCTTTATTACTAAGTTCTGTTGGACAAGGTATCATTTTCATCGCCTTCTCTTGAATGTAGGAAAGGTCTTCGAGTGCTTCATAGTATACATCCTCTTCTAACACAATCGGTAAATCATCAATAACTGCCTTAAAACCGATTTTATCTGTTTCTAAATCTTTTACAGCAATTTCTTTTTTCTGTTTCAATTCTCTTAAAAATCTCTCGCAATTAAATGCTTGACTCACATTAGCAGTTTGATAATCTGCTTCAAAATTGAACTGTCCCTTTTTTGTTTCCGGATCTAAAGAAAACTCAAACTTGTATGGAAGATTTTTGTCTGTGCTAGAGAGTTTTATTTTAGTTCCATCTGATTCTATCGCACCGAGACGAACATAATCAAAATCAACATGTGTATCAGGAATAAAAATTTTAACGGGGCGAGGCTTTGGAAAAGGTTCTGGAATAATCGCTAGAGAATCAAGTTTCTCTTTCGAGTCAACAGGTATGATCGTTTTATCTCCTTTAAACACTGAGAAATCTATAATGCGATCCGTGTCAAAAGTTATAGGGGTGCGAGTCTTTTGCGCCTCTTTTAGCATATCTCCAAAAGGTATAATTTTCCCATTCTTCTCTTCTGGCTTTTTTTTAAAAGTTACGCGTAAAGGAGCCTTTTTAAATGCTTCTTGCGATCGAGGATGCTGCGATACGGATACGCGTGATTCGTCAACACTCAATTTAGTAGCATAGAGTGGATCGGTGTTCAAATGTTTTTGAAATTTTTTTAAAAGAGCCATCAAAGAAAGGGGATCGTCTCTGTTCTTTTCTATTAATTCTTCAATTTGAAAATCTGTAATCGAATCTTTTAATTCTGCAATCGAATCTTTTAATTCTGCATGATCTGCTTTTAAAACCCCATGATCGTTCTTTAAACCTCTTAAATATTGCATTTCCAATTTTTCTTTGAGTTTTGGAACTTTCTCCATTTTAAGTTCCAATATTCTAAAGAAGTCGTTTAATATATCCGGGTCCATATTAAATTCTTTTTCATCAAAAAAACGCTTAAATTCATTTGTAATTATTTCAAGGTCTACTTCATTTCCTTCTTTAAATTTGTTTACCTCTTCTTTAACTTTTTCGTCCCTAAAAAACGCATCAAAACACAACCTATCAATATTCTCATATTTTTGAGAGAGTTCATCTATTGTTTCATCATAGACTTTGGAAAAAGTTGGCACAATTACTTTGTTGAGTGATCTCTTGATTAGATCGTAACATGCAGAGGTTATTAGCCCTGCTATAAAAATAGATGGGTCCATCCTATTATCATATTAGATAGATTAGTATTTAAAACTTATTTATATCGCTTACTTAATTACCGAAAAAACAAAAAGGAGAGCAAAAGATGGAGATAGTTGATTTAGAGAAGATGCGTGTAAGAGATTTGATTGTATATTACCTGAGAAACGAAAAGAAAGACCATATGGCAGATAGAGACGCAATTATAGAATATGTAAGGAGCAACCAACCCGAACACGTCAAAAAAGGATACAGAACACCATCAGGACTTACTTCGCTTATGAGCAAACTCAAAAAAGAAGGTATTTTATCTACCGAAGGACGGGAAAAAGGCTATTACGCCTTAGCAGAAGAGTTTGATGAGGAAGGGGAGAATATAGAGATTCCACCCTATTCTGTGAGTTTGGAGAAAGACCTGATAAACTATCTGGCAAGCGATCCATCGCAGATAGAAAAGGGTCTTGAACTGAAGGAAAAGGAATATGATACAAAGAGTGCTGGACGCATAGACCTTCTGTGCATTGATAAGAACAGAGATTTTGTCGTGATTGAAACAAAGAAGGGAAAAGAGAGCGACAAAGTAGTAGGTCAGATTCAACGATATATGGGCTGGATCAACCGGAATTTGGCGAAGAGCGGTGAGAATGTCCGAGGGATTATAATTGTGAATGAATTCGACGAATGGCTCGATTATGCCGTTTCTGTTAACGACAATATCCAGTTGAAGTACTACGAAGTGAAATTTGAGGTATGGGATGCTCCACCAGGGAATCCTGTGTCAGGAAAGTTTTAATATACTTAACGTCGAACATGGATTCATGCGAGGAGGAAAAAAAAAACGAATATTGGTGAATTAATGGCGAATAAAGAAATCAGATACCACTCAGCAGTGAATATGTACTCAAAGAGAATGCATGCAACATGCTCTGAGGAAGAATTACTTAGATTGATTCAGACAGATATTAATGGTGAAATAGGTGCTATTCCACCACTCTGGGTAGATTTAGTTTATTATTTCTCGAAATCCGAGCCTGAGAATTTATTTAATCGTGATATTCAAGATTTAGTTTATCAAAAACTGACTGATATGTATAATTCAAAACCAAATGAATTTATTATAGGCGTATTGTCCGGACTAAAATATTGGTTTCAAGGAATAAGGTCTTACTTGGAAATATCGAATATTATCCGTGAGATTGAACCAATTGATCAGTTACCAGAAGTAAAAACAAGATTATATCGGATTCCTATTTACACTCAGATATTGGAATCCATTCTTTCAAATTTATTTAGATCAATAAGGGACATAATAGGGGCGTTTTTGGAAAAGGACTATTCAAATCAAATAAATCTTGGAAATTTTAAGGATGTATTGTCGGCAAATGGATTTGAAAACCTATTTCGATTTGTAGATATTGACGTTCGAAATGCAATAAGTCATGGCAGAGTTATAGTTTCTCCTTGGGATGTGCTTTTTATTTACACATCGGGTAAGACAAAACAGGAAAGAGAAAAGACATGGACAGTAAGAGATATATTTGGAGAAACGGCGTATGCCCTTCTCGGTGCTGGGGAACCACATTTTGATGATTTTATTGAAGGCTCATTCGATGATGCAAGCGGAATCATTGTTGGATTTTTCAGATTTTTCTGTAGGCACCCAGAAGTAATCGAAAAAAATCTTGAACACATTCAAAGTGATGAATACCTATCACGTGAATATTTATGCCGATTTTTCTCATTTCCTGGATGTATCTGCACTTCTGTTGATACTGGAATAACGGGTTCATCTCAACTAAATCTTCATTTCTTTGTGTCAGAATCAGATCATGATCAATTAGCACAACATGCTCTCGAAGCAGCAATAATTGCAAGTGGGTGGATCTCCAATTATCAGAGATATATGGTAGGTTATAGACACTTACGTATGCCTCCCGGAACAATCAGATTCAACAAAAATGAATTAGATGCAATCCTCAATAATCAAATATTACCCGAAGATGTAATGAAAGAAGTGATGTCTAGAGGAGACTTTATGTTATTATTTAAAGCAAATGAAGAAGAAATTGATTTAGAGGCAGCTAAACGATTTCGATACCCTTTAATCGATGGTGATAAATGGAAACTTAGAGAGATGGGGGATGTTAGTAATGAAGAAAATAAAAGATTTCGAGCGAATTTGTATATTCCGCAATGGGAAACTAAAAGTGATATAGTAGGAGCGGTTAACTCAGCAGTGCACAGATTAAAACATATAGAAAACCCACCGTCCCCCTCAATGAAAATTAAATATGGTCATATTCCCGCAGATGCAATATATCTTCACGTTTTTAGAAAGCGATTACGGAGAAAAAATCGAGCCATTTCACTAGATAATCCCAATTTTATTTGTTTGGTTGAATGGCATTCTGATAATTGTCCAGCCTTAAAAAACGGGGGCATTCCCAAGAATATTTGGGATAAATTAGATACACAAAAGCACGATAATATTCTATTCTCTTGGAATCCTAATTTTATTCATGAATTTTTTTCAAACTAAGGGTGGTGCAGATGGGATCTACCGAAGACAAATTGTTGGAAGAAGGGAAAGATTTTATCGAACAGGACTTTGCTTGAAAGGTGAAGACGATTGTTCGTGCTTTATGCCCCTGGCCAGAGTGGAAGGTTTTTTGGGAGATTAAAATGTCTACATACTATAAGCTAATAACAGGAAAGACATCTCGAATCTTCGATTTCTTCTGTAGAGTCCTAATATTATTTCGCTTACTATTGCTAAGACATTTCTTATTCATAAACTTACCTCCCTTTCACTCCACTCGAAGAACATTCCAAGCGTGTTCTCAGATCTCATTTTCCAGATAAATGCATCATTCGGAGTTTCAAAGTATTCCTGATCAAGTGCCTCATGGACACGGTCATTATACCACTCTGCAAACGCATTTGATCTTTTTGTCTCTTAGCTTCACCATAAGTTGAGGTGAAGCTTCTGGACGAAATAATTTTGGGACGCTACACGCTCACGATCTTTTTTTATTTCCGTTGGAATAGATTTTTATAGACTCAATCAGTTCTTCTACTGTTGCAGCCGATTTGAGATCTGCGGCAGTAAGAACATCTACTACTCTTTGAGTTTCAGAAGCATCATATCCAAATCTTCTAAGTATTGTATCTATATCGTCTGCTGCTTTTACAACGTCTATGCGATGCGCAACAGAGAACGTAAGAATATGTGGTGTCATTCGTTTAATTTCATTGACGGTTCTGTTACGGTTTGCCAGTTTTTGTATTGCCTTCGATGCATTGATTAACCCAACGGCTCTACTAGCTTTACTTGATCTGTAAACGTCCTGCGTTATTGCTCTTGCCTCCTCTTTTTTAATACCGCAATGAAAAGCAATATCTACGAAGATGGATTCCCATTTGATATAAAGTTGAATCCCATATCCAATAAAAGCAAATGATATGATCATAAATATAATAAAAAGACCAGTAGCCAACCCAATCGTGAATAGGGCGACTCCTAATATTGCTAAAGATACAGCGAACTCGATCCAAGAGATTAGGTTAATTTTCCTTCTGTATTTAACTGCCAGGATGACAGAAACAAGCGTAATAAATATGCCAACGAAATTTAAGATGCTATCGAACACCATTTCACTTACTCCTTATGATCTTACTAACGAATATAAGATATAGTAGCCCAGTATATACCACAAACGCTGGAGAAATTTAGAGATGGCCATTGAATCAACAAGTAACTATGAAGATTTTATGATTTGTTAGAATATTTTTGGCTCTTCGCTTTTTTGTATGGGTAACTTAATATCCCTACTATCCGCTAAAGCAGAGTACATGAGGGGCATGTTGAATGTTGAGCGTCCGTAGTTATCAAAATCTCCAAGAGTTCATAACCAAGAAATATCTTCGATATGATAATCCTAAGTTTAAATTTTAACACCATGTAACCGCATAAACAAATTAGTCATAGTATATCGGTCGCTTGCGGTAAAGTAGAGCGACCGATATACCTTTATGAATATCATAGCAGTTGGTGTAGAGTTTATAGAGCTGTTTGCAAAGATGAAATCAATAATGTCCTTGGGTTATGTCAAGTTTAACCTCCTAAGAAGCTGTCTCACAATTACCTTACCACCATTTTTGGTCCTTCTTTTTAGATGTGAAGCTATATTTATCCTCCCTTTTTTTCTGATTTTGGATTATTTTGCAGCCACTTAACCGCATCTACCCACATGAAATAGCGAAGAGCCACAAAAAGGTTTGGATATCAGAAAAAGTTTATAATAGGGTGCTGAGTGGAATAAAATGGAAGTAATCAAAAGTGCAAAACTGAAAACGTCCAATCTATACCAAGATTTGTCAAATCCTGCCGAAAACGCTCAGCACAAAAAACTTGTAGCTCTGGTGGATAACATGCTCGACTGACAGAAGAAACATCACGAAACGAGAATGGAGCAAGATGAAGAGTTCTATGAACGGCAGATAACGATTGTTGATACGCAAATTGACAGACAGGTGTATGATTTGTAGGGGCTGACGGAGGAGATAGAGATTGTGGAGAAATTGCTATAAATAGCGTGGCTACAAATGCAACAATCCAAACAAGTATTATCAACTTCTTTCCCATTTTGAATCTCTCAATGTTATCGCTTCATCTATGTTATCCCGCCACCGGCAGGTATGGGAGATTATAAATGTAATACGCCTTAGGTATAGCGTAGTGCTTTCCTGTATGGTTTCCCTTTCGCCCGCCCGCCACATTTTCCAAAGTCTAGCCCTCTATATCCACGCTTTCGTTAGAAGGGTTGCGATTGGTTACCCACGCGGTACAACTATTATAAACCGCTGGTTTTGATCGAAGGCGTATATTAGCACATCAGAGGAAGCGGATGAAGTTGCTATGGCTAGGTCTATGAAGAGAAATATCAAAGAGTTAGATAAGTAAAACTAAAAATTATTATATGCTAAAAATATTTGGTTTTGTTGTGGTTCTCATATTTGGCATGCCGAAAAAATCGAAAAGTTTATAAAAGGGGGAAGTTATTAATACGGTATTACTAAGTGGGGCATAAAGTGGGAAACACAGAAGGAAATAGTGGTGAAATACGAGAGCCTGCTATTGTTGTATCTGATGTACATTTAGGTAGCGAGTCGTGCAATTACAAGCAGTTCTGTGATTTTCTGGTGTGGATACGTAGCCTGGATGGTCGGAAGGAGACCATTAAATGCGAAGGTAAAGAGCTCGTAATCACTCACCCTGAGAAATTTATTCTCTTAGGCGACATCTTAGAACTGTGGGATCCGAAAGATGGAGACAGAGATAACGTCGTCAAACAAAGTATCCGACCATTTTCACTACTCTCAGATCTCAGATGCGAAAAGATATATGTGATAGGTAACCATGACGATGCCATACACAGGTATGACGAAAAGATTGATTATGAGACACTACATAATGATACAACATTGAATGTCTGTAATCGTCATTATCCTGAGGAAAAAACTGGCATAAAAAACATAAAAATAGGCGAGCGGTCTTATTTCTTTATTCACGGTCATCAGTACGATAAAGGGCAAAAAATCCTCGCAACAGTATCACGTCTCACCGGTCAGCGGTGGAATCCTTTAAACTGGTTCCAGATCCTCTTCAATATCCCATTCACAAAAAATAACTGGATAATAAACTCTTTGGTCTTCTTAGCTCTCGTCTTCGGAGGGTGGTACTTTTGGGCTGTTGCTCTAAAACCCAATTTTGGCTATACTTTGATATGGGCAGCGCTGACAGGCTTTTTTGCATTAAGCTCGATTCCAGGCATCATCACCAAGACCCAGAGAAAATTCTACGATGCTAAGAAACCTAAAGATAAGACTGCAGAACAGATTATCGAGGATGAGTATTACCAAGAACAAAAGGACACAGTAGTAGCCGATGTCATAGTTTTCGGACATACACATTTTGCAAGCTCTTATGTGGGCAAGAAGAAATTGTTCATTAATAGTGGATGCTGGGTTGGAGAAGATAGTATTATTGACGATAAACAGCGGTATACTAACACATTTGTATACATAGATGAAAATGGGGCATATATCCTTAAGTGGAGCAAGGGTAAAATCGCTTGCATTGAGTCTTTTCCCGTTTCAAAAGGATAATCCGAATTATCGGCTCCGCACTTAAGAGCCTGTCCGACAATCCTAAATTGGGAGAATAAGAAAGGAGGTGAAAAGGAGAAGAATGAAAAAACCATCTTTAAGGGTTTTAGTGATTTTGGCAACGATAGCGATCGCCGTTAGTATGAGCGTAACCGCGTCAGAAGCGGATGTAACAGTTACCACTGTAACAGTATCGCCTGAAAGCGTTGAAGTCGGCGAAAATGCGACAATAAGGGCAATGGTTGAGAATGTATGCAATGCTACCCAAAATGAGACGATAGTATTCAAGATAGACGAAGAAGAAGTGGAATCTGTTAATGTGACACTTGAGCCAAATGAGACAGAGACAGTAGAAAGTGTAGTGGCTAAAGATAAAGCTGGAACATACAACGTGACAGCGAATAACGTAAGTGCAACTTTAACGGTTCGATCACCCAAGCCTGAGCCAATTTCTAAATGGATGACCATATTTGTTGTGAGTGCGATACTCGGTATCTTTGTGCTTTTAATTGCACTTGGCTATCGGGCTGATAAGAACTTAAATAAAGGCGAAATGAGGAGGGCTATTGCTGGCACGCTTGTTATTGGATTTGTCATCTTAGTGTTTTTGTCTCTTTACTACGAAATATCTAACCAGCCGCTCGTTATAGCGTTCATCGAGCTTGTTGGTATTGTTGTTGGATTTTATTTTGGATCAAAAACAGTCGCAGAAAAAAAGGAAGTAGAGGAAAAAAAGACGGGGCAAATAAGAATTGAAAATGTTCAATTCTCGGGAAAAAGTGATAAAATTATCAATATAACAATTAGAAATAGCGGTGACTTTGAAGTAACTGTTGATAGAGTCTACATCAATAACGAACCGAAGAAAATCGAGGAAGGGACAATCAGTCTAAAATCAGCTAAGGACTTTCCTGTTGAGTATGAATGGAATAAGGGAGAAAGTTATAGAATAAAAGTATCCACAACAGAAGGTACAATTATTGAAAAAGAAGAGAAGGCACCAAAAAAAGAATGAACTTCTAGAAAGAAGGCGATGCTTCGGGCTTCCGCTCGAGGTTTGTCACTTTTTTAAACCTTAACTTTGAATCGTTTTAGGGAACATATGCAATCCAAGAGCCTCATCAAGCCCCATCACCTTCTTTGGGACCTCAGTGCTCATGCCACGCCCACCCATCTCAAGGTGGTAGACCTTCCAGTATTGGAATAGCAGGTCAATCGGAGTGATTTTATGGCTGAGCTTTGCCTTCGTTAAGAGCAACTCCAGTTTACAGTGGATATAGAGTGAAAGAAACGCGATGAATACGTGTCCAAAGACACTTTCATCATCCTGCAGATAGAGTTTGTCCGCATTAAGCACCGATTTGTAGCTATCAAACATCTTCTCAACCACTTCTCGTTTCTTGTATAGGTGATAAATTTTCTGCTTCGTGACATCCATAGCAGAGATAATCAAGATCTTTCCCGTCTTTCTCATCCCCACATCAAACTTTTTCTTGTCGATCTTGCACTCGTCTAATTTCCTGTACAGGATCTTCTGTTCTTCCAATCTGAGATCCTGATCCTCAAAGAGGTAAAGGTAAAAATCGTTGTATCTCCGTTTTCCACACTTAATCAAGCGACCGTGATAGGAAAAGTATTCGGTGTGGTGGATACGTATATCGTAATAATGGCTATTCCTCTTTACCGGAAGCACGTAGGAGATATTCTTGCCACCCAGGAACTTTATGGTACCTTCAGAGAAGAAACCCCTGTCAAGGACGAGAATTTTTCCTTCAATATCGAGTTCATTGATCGAGTAATAGAGCGCTTTTTTATCCTTCACACTGCCAGGAAGAGAGCGAATCATCGTTGGCAATCCCGTGTCAGCACTGCATAGGAGCGCAAGATTAATCTGCGGTACCTGTATTGTAGCACTCTTGTTTATTTATTTTTTATGGCTTTCATTCTTACAGGCAAGATACTCCTTCATCGTAGTTCTAATCTCAACGATGAAGTTTGTTGAAGATGCTACGTCTACAAATGCTTGAACTGCAGAAGAAACACCACGATGCGAGAATGGAGCAAGATAAAGAGCTTTACAAACGGCAGATAAGGATTGTTGATACGCAGATTGACAGGCGGGTTTATGATTTGTATGTACGGGCTGACGGATGAAAATGTGAAGGAGGTAGAAGAGCGTTAATAGCAGTAGTTCCAAATAAAAGAATAGGATAGGAAAGTTTTTATATTCAAAGCTTGATATATTAACACGTAAATAGAGGATAGAAGATGATCACAGAATATATCGAAGCGGCGCTGTCAAAAGCGAAGTATGAGATTATAGAGGATGAAGAACCTTATTACGGCGACGTGCCAGAGTTAGAAGGGGTATGGGCAACCGGCAAAACGCTGGAAGAATGCCGTAAGAATCTGGTTGAGGTTATTGACGGCTGGATATTAGTAAGACTAAGGAAGGGTTTACCCATACCACCAATAGGTGCGTATAACTAACCATTCCAAACCCACATCGGAAAGAGATCGGCGTTGATCTTCTCTCCCGAATCATGAAACAAGCTGGAATAACAAGAGAGGAATGGCTTAAAATTCGTTAATAGCAAAAATATGATAGAAAAGCATTTATAGTCTTATGTCTTAACTCTTCCTCATGAGATACAATGATTGGTAGAATAGAAAGAGTTCCTCTCCGAGATCTATGGAAACATGAAGCATACGATTTTACAACATGGTTACAGGATAATATTGACATTTTAAATCGGCTATATCCTAGTTCATCGCTTTATAATTATGTTAGTTTTAATAAAGTTACAACTTACGATATGCTTCTCTACGATGACGGACATGATAAATGATTACAATTTTCGTTTCAGTATCCAGTTGGTAGATCACTCTGTAATCTCCAACTCTGATCCGATAATCTCGTTCTGCTGAGTTTTTCCAGTGAATCTCATAGGAGCCCATCTTGGTTCAACCGTTTCTTAAGTTCCTCGAAAGCTATTATAGGCTCATCCCTACGTTCAGCGATTATTGCCAGATCGTGGAGATCGTCTAAGAGTTCTTCATACTCCCCAACTGGCAGGACTACTGCTGTCTTTTCTCCCTTCTCGTCTATAATATACCGCTCTTGAAATTTCCGTTCTCCCTTTAGTTGAACCATCTCGCTCATTTTTACCTCTGCATTTTCAATTATGGTAATGTATTGTATGCTTAATAAATATAAGTTCATGCATAGCATCCAAAGCCTTTTAAGAATACGTGAAGAATATCATACAATGTCAAATGAAATATGGAGCCTCAGATGTATCCCGAGGTATGAAGCTTCTTGATCTATATAAAGTATAACTTCCCCATATTTAATTTGGGACGCAGATTTACACGGATTTAGACGGATTTGATTTCTTCTGCGTTAATCTGTGTCAATAATTGATTTTAGTTTGTTCAAGCACGCAAAAGAATTGTCTTGCCCAATACGTTGGAACTGAGCCATCCCTAAAGAGAGGAAAAACCTGCCTGAGAGCAGACGTGTTTGGAATATCAAAATCAAACGAAGGTGAAAAGATTATCTATTTATTTTATGTGAAGGAAAAAAGGAACTGAAATTCTTAATTTTGTAGCAAACTTTATATAGATACATGCTTTGTATGTTAAATAAGAGGTTTGTTACTGGAGAAGGAGGAGAATAAAATGCCTGGTGGAGAAAGAAAAGACCCGTATAAAAATTTTAGGTTTTTGCTAGAGATAGACGGAATCGTCCAAGCAGGGTTCAGTGAAGTTACAATTCCTGACACAACCAGTGATGTCATTGAATACCGAGAGGGAAGTGAGCCAACAACCGTAAGGAAACTTCCCGGTTTAACTAAGTATGGAAACATAATCCTGAAATGGGGAATCACCGATTCTATGGAACTCTATGAGAAGTGGCGTAAACCTGTCGAAGAGGGGAAGATGCAAGAAGCAAGGAAAAACATTGCCATCATCCTGATGGATGAGGAGGGAACTCCAGCAGCAAGATGGGAATTCGTGAATGCATGGCCCTGCAAATATGACGCACCTGATCTCAACGCTAAGGGAACCGATGTTGCTATTGAAACCTTGGAAATAGTACATGAATGTATGAAGAGAGTAAATCCCTGAAAAGGTAAAATAGGGCAAGAGTAGGTAGGGACTATTGCATGAACCGTTTAAGCAGACACTTTGGTAGACCAGAAGTGATAATCGATTTTATATTCAAAGAAGGTCTTCTTTACATCAGTGTCAAGAATATTGGCGCCCTGTCTGCATATAAAATATCTATACGGTTTAATAAGAGGTTCTTTGGTGTAGAAGGTACTAAGGAAATCTCTTCCATGGTGCTCTTTAAGAATATAGAATTCATGCCACCGCAAAAGGAAATTATTACATTTCTCGATGTTTCTTCTTCCTATTTTAGGCGGGAAGAGCCAGAAAAGATTTCGGCTGAGCTAACATATCTTGATTCTAAAAAGAGGAAATATGTCGATAAAATAAAACACGATTTGAGCATTTACCGAGATATTGGATACCTAGTGCAAAAATCCTCAGGTTAAAATCTCTCCTGTGCTGTTTATTTTGTGGTACGAGATACCGCGCCCGGCAGAGTCAGAAAAGTTTTAATATACACGCAAGAGCCGAAGGTAAAAATGCCACTAGCAAAAGAGAAGCAGTAAAATCTTTGAACCAAAATTTACAATCGCCAATAGCATAACCAAAGCTCTTCTTGAAATTGAACGTGCAAGAGGATTTTTGGACGCAGCGGAATTAAAAGAGGCATAGAGAAAAGAAAGGGACGTATTATACATACTATACGCCGAAACTGCTCGTGTGATAACGATATTTATTTTATAAGGGACACAAACAAAAGGGACATTTTAGGGACATAGTCAAGCTAAATCATAAACAATTTTATATATCTTTAATACTGTAATGATATGTATACATATATACATAGGATCGAAGATGACAAGCGCGTTTCCATAATGGGGACTGCCGATTTGGGCGGGTGGGAAAAATGTTTAAAAAGATATTGTATCCAACGGATTTCTCTGATTGTGCCGTTAAGGCGTTGGAATATGTGAAGAAGTTGAAGGATGCGGGTGCAGAAGAGGTCGTGGTCGTGTATGTAATAGACATGCGAGATCTAGCAACAATGACAACAGGCGTTGCGGGGTTCGGAGAGACGCCAGTGACATATGACTATGAAGTCCAGGAGATGATGATAGCAAATGTCAAGAAGCAATTGGATGAACTTAAGACGGAGATAGAAACGGTGGGGCTGAAAGTGACCGTAAAAATGCCCGAAGGTGTTCCGCGCAAGGAAATACTAAAAACCGCAGAAGAAGAAAACGTTTCGCTTATTGTGCTCGGCTCGCATGGCAAGAGCAATGTCAAGGAGTTGCTGCTGGGCTCGGTTTCTGAAAAGGTAATTCGAAATTCCAACGGACCCGTTCTGGTTGTAAAACGGGATGAACCAGCACAAAAATCTGAGTCCCCTTGAGCTGAGAATGCAAAATGGAAAGAGCCCAAAAAATTCTGCTGATCGTATTTGCTATCCTGCTGGTGACGGCTTCTAGTTATCTCGCTCTCACTATGTTCCCAGCCCCTAAGCAGCCCGTAGTAGAAGTGAGTGCAGCGGCTGAGATCGCTCCTGATGTGCTGCTTGGCATGGACAAGATGGTTGTAGCCTCCGGTCCGGATGCGTTACAGCGTGTGAAGCAATCGCATGTCGGCAATGTTGAACAGGTCAAGGATGTGGCAATTGTACACTACATGAAAGAAGGCGGAATGCTAACGCTGTGGACAACTCTATATCAAAACGAAACGACTGCGAGGATCGAAAACGAGAAGATGGCGATAGGTATGCAAAACTGGGGTGGCAGTTGGGCTTCTGATCTGAAAGCGCAAACAATTGCCGAAAAGCAGGTGTACCAAACCTCTTCAGACAATTTGTCTCACTACTTCTGGGTAGACTGCGACTGGATCTTCTATATCGTACCTCATAACTTCACGCAAGAAGAGACAGCAGAGATTATTTGTACTATTAGGTCCTGAGTGAAGCCAAACATTTCCACACCGCGGACATGAATACCGCTTGGGCATGGCTACGAGAAAATTAATCAGTAGGGTAGCCATAAAAAGGTCAGCAAAACAACCATCCTTTTTTTTCTTCTCCTTTTTATTTGTGATTACAATTTTTCGCTTTAGGGAACTCACAAATAATATTTTGCCAGAACTGAATCGTATCATTTTCCAAGGATTTTTAAGACACCGATTAACGCTGATTAACACAGATTTAAAGTACTGTAATAATCGATTTTTTAATTTTGATTCTATGAACCCATAAAAACTTAAAAATCCTGACTGTTGCGTCTGTGTAAATCTGTGAAATCTGTGTCTATGTATGATAATTATCAAAACTTTTTGGCTTAACTATTTACTGTGAGTTCCCTTACCCGTCCTCTTCTTCCTTCTTATGCATACCCAGATGGATAAAAATACCCAGTGCAACTATAACACTTGCAATTGCCACGCGATATGTTATATTCATCGGTGAATATGTACATAAAAGAATATGTTTATATGATCGGGTGATAGACTATAACTATATTATCAAATATTAGTGCAACACAGAAATGGTGGAATGGACACCGAAACATATTGAAGAACTTTTTGAACTGGACCTCCATGAGCTTGGAGAAGTTGCAGATTCTATCAATCGGCGGAATGGAAACACTGTAACGTTCGTTGTTAACAGACATATAAACTATACGAATATATGCGTTTCACGATGTCCGCTCTGCGCTTTCTACCGCGATGTTGGAGATATTGATGCGTATTTTATGCGCGTTGAGGAGGTGCTTGAGAAAGTTGCAGAAGCGGTAAAAATGGGGGCTACTGAGCTTCATATTGTCGGTGCACTCAATCCGGAAATGGGCATAGAATACTTTGAGGTAATTTTCGGGCTGATAAAGAGTAAGTTTCCACACGTTATCATCAAAGCATTGACCGCAACAGAAATACACTTCCTTTCGCAGGTCGGGGGAATGAGTATAGAGGAAGTGCTCTCAAGGTTGCAGGACGCCGGACTGCAAGCAATGCCAGGCGGTGGCGCGGAGATTCTCGATGATGTGATACGAGCAGTTATCTGTCCGAAGAAGCTCAAAGCGGACGAATGGCTTCGGATAATGGCGATAGCCCATAGCAAAGGAATAAAAAGCAATGCCACAATGCTCTTTGGGCATATAGAAACGCCGAAACACCGGGCTATTCATCTCTACAAACTATGGCAGTTGCAGGAGAAAACAGGTGGGTTCGTTTCCTTCATACCACTTCTTTTCTATCCGGAAAACACCGAACTCGCAGCGGCCGGATTAGTCAAAGAGAAAACAAACCCTATTGATATTCTCAAAACGATCGCGGTTTCAAGAATAGTGCTACGTAATTTTAGGAGTATAAGGGCTTACTGGGTTGCACTTGGCGAGAAGCTTGCGCAAGTCGCTTTAAATTATGGTGCGAACGATTTGGATGGAACGCTTATGGAGGAGCGGGTTACACATGCGGCTGGTGCTAAAACGCCACTTATGCTTCATAGGGATAAGATTATAGGATTTGTGAAGGGCGTGCATAAAGTACCCGCGGAAAGAGACACATTTTACAATATCTTGAGGGTGTATCAATGAGCGTAAAAATAGGCAAATTCGGGTTCGTGAATAACTACTTACCCTATTACCAGCTTGAGCAGAATGGGATGCAGGTAATAGAAGCATTGCCAAAGCAGCTTGCCGAGATGTTTGAAAAAGGGGGAATAGATTTCGCACCCGTTCCTTCGTTCTATTATATAAAGAATAGGGCTAAATTGAAGAGCTACGAGTTCTGTGTCGCCTCGAAGAATAGCGTTTTGAGTGTCATTCTCGTTTCGAATGGGAAAATGCTTGATGGCGATAATGAGCCTATTGCAGTAACAAATCAAACAGTGACATCGCTCAACCTACTTAAAATCATTTTGCACGAGAAGGGGCTGAAAAACAGGATTGTACCGCTGAATGAGGGTAAAGCAAGCGAATTACTTAAGCGTTGCAATCATGCACTTGTTATTGGTGATGACGCTATCAAGGCGAGGATGACACATGAAGTGGTTATGGATTTGGGCGAGGAATGGCATGAATTAACTGGCTATCCAATGGTGTTTGGGATTTCCGTTTCGCGTAAAGAGGAGGATATGAGTGAAATAAACAGGAAAGTGATGGAATCGGTCGTGTGGGGTAAGAAGAATGTTGATCTGATTGTATCGGCAGCAGAGAAGAAGTTTGGAATGCCAGTAGAATTTCTCACACGGTATTTCAGATCGCTTACGTTCCAGATGGGCGCGAGAGAAAAGAGAGGGCTTGAACTGTTTGAGGAGAAGTGTCATGAATACAGATTACTCTGAATGGAAGGACTATGTGGGAAAGAATCTGGAAGGAGTAGATTTGAGTTTTGAAGAGGCAGCGCACCTGTTCGGCATGCCTTTGCCTGTTATTGGCAGAATCGCAGATGAAGTAAGGAGAAGGAGATGTGGCGAGCTTGTGACATTCGTTATTGATAGAAACATAAGCTATACAAACCGATGCGTATCAAGCTGCAAATTCTGCGCCTTTTATGCGAAAAATAGCGAAGAAAGCTATGTCCTGAGTAAGGAAGAGATTCTAAGGAAAGTTGAAGAAACAGTTGATGTTGGTGGGACGCAAATACTCATCCAAGGAGGACATAACCCTGAGATCAGCATTGACTGGTATGAAGACTTGATTTCGACAATAAAGCGAGAATACCCGGAGGTACAACTGCACAGCCTCTCGCCTCCGGAGATATATTTCATTGCGCGAAACGAAGGTATAGGCATAAGAGAAACACTTGAACGGTTACGAGAGGCGGGACTTGATTCATTGCCGGGCGGAGGTGCTGAGATCTTATCTGATAGGGTTCGGAAGGTCATCAGCCCGAATAAGGTCGGTGCGGATGGCTGGATTGAAGTGATGGAGATTGCACACAGCATAGGTATGAAGACAACGGCAACTATGATGTTTGGGCATATTGAAACAAACGAAGAGCTCGTGGAGCATCTTTTCCGGATACGCGATTTGCAGAATAAAACGAAAGGGTTTACTGCTTTTATACCATGGACGTTTCAGCCGAAGAATACTGAACTGTATGAAGATATAAAGGTGCCCGTATCGGTAACGCGATATTTGCAGGTGTTAGCGATTTCACGTATTGTTTTGCATTCTATAAGGAATGTGCAGGCGTCATGGCTCACGCAGGATTTTGATGTGGGCAAGCTAGCACTGTTTTTTGGCGCGAACGACTTCGGGGGGACGATACTGGAGGAGAATGTTGTAACCGCAGCGGGGAAGGAGCATAAACCGGCGAGGGTTGAGGAGATAATAAATGCGGTAGAATCGGTTGGCCGGCCTGTGGCACAAAGGAATACGAGGTATGAGATTTTGTGATGATGATACAAGCTTTTGAGCAATCGCATAACCTTTTTATACTTCCCACCGCAAAATACTAATGAACCATGATCATAGCACATACACCAGATGCAGATGACGCATTCATGTTTTACGGATTGTTAAGCGGTAAAGTCCGTGTCAATTTTGAAATAGAACAGGTAGTAGAGGACATAGAAACGCTAAACAGAAGAGCTTTCAATGCCGAAATAGATGTCACTGCGCTATCAGCCCACGCTTATGCTTTTCTTCATGACAAATATCGTATCTTATCTACCGGTGCAAGCGTAGGCGATGGATATGGTCCGGTAGTGGTTGGAAACAGAGATATACCCGTAGAAGGCAAGAAAATTGCAGTGCCTGGAAGATACACCACAGCGAACCTGCTGCTGAAGCTAGCTGTTGATCATTTCCAGCCGGTCGAAATGAGATTTGATGAGGTCATACCAGCAGTGAAGAGCGGAGAAGTTGATGCGGGTCTGCTAATCCATGAAGGTCAGATAACATATCCGCAGCACGAACTCATAAAAATCCTTGATTTGTGGCATTGGTGGTATGAGAAGACACAGTTGCCTTTGCCCTTGGGCATTAATGCTATAAAGAGAGATGTTCCTGAAGAGCAACAGCGTGTATTCCTCGCGGCCATGCGAGAAAGCGTGCAATATGCACTGGAGAACGTAGATGAAGCTATGCAATATGCGATGAAATATTCACGGGGTGCAGATAAAGAGCTAGTGAAGAAATTCGCATTGATGTACGTGAATAAGTACACATATGAAATGCCCGAGGCGGTAGTGAAAGCTCATGATGAGCTTTACCGAATGGCAGAAAGGAAAGGGTTTTTTGCGAGACCGCCCGTAGACATACTTTTTCTTTAAATATATTCGCATAACGAAATGATAAAACCAAAAAGGTTTTTATTAGATTAGTATGTTCCCTATTTCTCTATATAGGAGACATTGAAGAGTGGGCTAGAAAGTGGTTAGAGAATCAACGGCACAATGGTAAAAAGTGCCTCGAAATTAAGACGCAGGGCTCAAATTACTATGTCTCTCATTCAACCAATCGTTATCTTTGATAGAGATATAAAAAGGGGCGCAAGGTATCGAAATACCTCGGAAAAGTTGATAAAGAGAAGGGTTTTAGTCCAAAGAGACGAAATAAACGAGCGGTCACCAGTCCGCGGAATATCACCGAATACTTTTCCTACCACAGTCGCTTGATTAAGTGTGGAAAACGGAAATACAACGATATTTACCTTTACCTCTTTGCGGACCAGGATCTTAGACTGGAAGAACAGAAGACGCTGTACCGGAAATTAGAGGAGCGCAAGGTTGACAAGAATAAATTTGATGACTGCATGAAGAGAGCAGGGAAGATTTTTATTGTCTCAGATATGGATGTCGAGAAGCAGGAAATTTATCTGCTCCTCAAGAAGCGAGAAGTGGTTGAGAAGATGTTTGACACTTACAAAACGGTGCTTAATGCGGACAAGCTCTATCTGCAGAGCGATGAAAGTGTCTTTGGAGACGTATTCATCGCGTTTCTTTCTCTTTATATCCTCTGTAAGTTGGAACAGCACTTAAAGAACGCGAAACTCAATCATAAGTTTAGTCCGATTGATCTGCTATACAAATACAGCAGGGTCTACTATCTTGAAATACGTGGGCGTGGCATGAGCTCTGAGGTTCCAAAGAAAGTGATGGACTTAGATGAGGCTCTTGGATTGCTTATGTTCCCTAAAACGATTCGAAGTTAAGGTGTAAAGAAATAATATAAACTGTTGTCATATTATCTATTACTTTGTAATCAAAGAAGAGCGGGAGGATATGGGCAATGACTGGTATAAAAACGAAACTACTAGGTAGTAAAGATCTTGGCTATTATGTATTACTTTCTTTTGCAATTACGGTGGTTACTGTTGGTACTGTCGTATTCCATCTACTAGAAAAATGGAGTTGGATAGATTCATTATATTTCACTATCATCACATTAGCAACGATAGGTTATGGTGATCTAGTACCGACAACGCCAGTAGGGAAATTAGTTACCGTGATATTCGTAATCGTAGGCGTAGGCATTTTTTTAGGTTTTCTTAATAAAATGATGGAAAGACGTGTTGAACAACGTGAAAGAAGATTAGAGGCAAGAAGGAGTAAAAAAAAGTGAGTTTTTCGCTAACCGCAACATCACATACAAGTTAAGATCCATTGCAGTGTACAAAATGCGAAGTTTATATAACCTTTATATATAGAACAGTCAATCAACATTAATATGGGGCGTGCAGTAGAGTAATATGAATACAACAACGTTGGTCGGATTTCTTTGTACTTGTTTGGGTGGCTATTTTGCCATTATGAATCCAATAGCCAATACCCCCGTTTTCATTAGTTTAACCCAAGGAGACGATGTAGCAACAAAGAAAGCAGTTGCCCGAAATAGTCTTCTGTTTGCATTTGTGCTTATTGCCTTTTTAAGCTTTGCCGGTAATTTCATATTTAAGCTATTTGGCATCACTCAGCAGGCGCTGCAGATTACCGGTGGGATTATCATCTTTATAATTGGCTATCATATGTTGCAGGGGTCAGGTTCTAAAGTCCACACACCAAGTGATGATGATATAGAATCAAGCCGCAAAGCGCGACTCAATGTTGCAATTTCACCATTAGGAATTCCCTTATTAGCAGGTCCGGGCACTATTGCAGTGGCAATGGGTTATGCCGCCGGTTTTGAACTGATACATGTTATCCTCTCTCTGCTGGCTTTTGGGGTGATCTGCGGGATTACGTATCTCTGCTTCCGGGGATCCGAAGAGATCGTCGAACACTTGGGGCAAAACGGTCTCAATGTGATAACGCGTTTGATGGGTTTATTCTTAGCTGCTATTGGCACGGGTATGGTTCTGAGCGGTCTTGGCGCAGACATCCATACGTTTATAGCGACTGTTTCTTAACTTTTCGGTCTGTTCTATAATACGCGTACGCGCCCGAAATAGCTTTCTTTACCAAAAATGTGCGCCGATTTATCAGCTCTTATCTTTTCACCTCGTCCATCCCGAAATTTTTTAGGTCTGGTATGACAGGATTGAGCCATTTACTTACTTCTGTTCGGTCAGTAGGAGACTCACCCCTTTTCATCGGCACCACATATTTCTGCAACGCATTAGTTATATATTTTGCGCCAGCCCTGAGCAACAAGCTTTTGATTGCGCCACTACTGTCAGTCTTGTATATACGGATTAATTCGGGCACAACCTTTAAATCGTGATCTATGCATTCGCCGAAGAGCTGCCAGTGCTCCGGTGTCATCTTCTTCATGGTGAACGTTTCCTCGTTATCCAGCGCAGAACCACGCATTGACACGAAATTCATCGGCACCAGAAGGGACCGGGTTCCTTTCAGATCCGCTACCAGTTCTATGGTTTTTATCACGTCAGCGGTAGTTTCACCCGGAAGACCATTTATCAATGTGGCAGCACAAATACAGTTGTTGTCGTCTAAGATACCGAAAGCTTGTTTGACTATCTCCGGCCATTCCTCTGGGGGCGCAGGTAACACCTTACCCCGCATGTGTTGCGCAATCAGTCTTACACTTCCGGTCTCTACTCCTGTTTGCGCACCCATCCAATCTTCGTTGAGCATAGAATAGCATGTTTCTGATACCGCAGTAACAAGACCGGGATTATGGCTGACGGTGGAGAGGGCCACATGGCTCGCTCCTATACTCTCAATTCCATCTACGGCGGCAACATCTCTGAACAGCTTCAGAACTCGCTCATCATTTGGTGCTATCCCCTTCGCGCCATAACGAAGAACATCTTCGGAATGTAAACAGATAGAACGCTGACCCGCACCTATATTTGTCTTTACATCTTTTACAATGTGCTCTATGGATTGAAAGCGGAGCTTCTGCATATTTGGCGTGCAGAAAGCGCAGCCACGCCCACAGCCCCTAGCTATCTCGACCAGGCCATGAATGGTAGCACCCCGGATGTTAGGTATCTCATCGATGCTTGGCACTCCCCCTTTTATTATCCTCGGCAGTTTCTCGCCCGCCAGTATAGATTTAAACATCGCGGGCACAGTAAGTTCTCCTTCTCCCAAATGGACATAATCAATATTCAGCTTGTCCATAATCGTCTCATCTGCCAACTGCCATGCCGCTTTGCCTCCTGCCACCACTATCTTCTCTCTCATCACCGGCTTTTTCATCAGTTCAAAGAACTTCACACGGTTGTAGGGCGGGCCGGTATTTACCATCTCAACGAACTCAGAAGTTGGAGGATTGATGCCTAAGTAATCATGCCCGCCCATACCGATTATTTCCGTCCTTTCGCCTACTACCGCTTCTAAATCGTGCGGATGCACAACTGCAACTTCTGCCTCACCAAAGACGTTTACTAGACAAGCTTCCATAATCCTGAGTCCCGCATCCGCATACACAGCTCTATTGCTCTCAGTCGGCCCCGGCGGTGACCACACACTAAAAAAAAACCAGTCCGGGATAATACCCCGTGGCATGCAGGTAGAGAATCCCACAAATATACCCCAGCGATACTTGCTCATCATTGTCTCATCTGCGGTAAGCACTATCCTAGGACTTTCATCCTGCTTTTGTGCCGAAAAACTAATTTTATTCATCTTTTCCGCTCTTCTTCCGATGCCCGCTGCTTCATGCCTCCCCCGATATACCACATACGACACATAGGGCAATACTACCTAATAAATATAGTCGCTTTATATCTAACCCCTGAGAGAAAGAAGAAAGGTTTATATAACGTCATGTTACACGGGAAACAAGGGATGATATGAAAAATGTTGTTAGAACATCTGATTTCCGAGGGTATATTAGTGATTATATTACTGATAAACCTTCTTTTCGCGATTAGCCTTATATTTTTTGAACGAAAGAATCCATCGGCAACCCTCGCATGGCTAGCAGTGTTATTTTTCATACCGATATTAGGGTTTATTCTATATCTAATCTTCGGACAGACGTTCCAACGCGAAAAAATGTTCAAAGTCAAAGCGGAACTCGATAAAAGGGGTAAATCGCAACTCAAAGAGCAGTTGGAAGAGTTACAGGAATATAAAGCCGGTCCTTCTGATGACGAGTTGGATAAATACCTTGCCATGACTCACATGCTGCTTGTCAATGATATGGCGCTACTGAGTGAGAACAATCAGATCCATGTGTATACCGATGGAAATGATAAGTTCAACGCACTGCTGGACGCAATAAAAAACGCCACACAGCATATCCACCTTGAGTACTACATCATAAGGAATGACTATCTTGGCCATAAAGTCGTTGCCGCACTGGCTGCGAAGGCGAAAGAGGGCGTAGAAGTGCGTTTGATCTATGATGGCTTAGGCTGTGCGAGACTACCACGGAACTTCTTTAAAGAACTTAGAGACGCAGGCGGACAGGTAGCCGGCTTTTTTGAGCGTAAGATCCCACTACTAAATATACGTGTAAATTATAATAAGAATTATAGAGATCACCGTAAAATTGTAGTCATTGACGGAACTACCGGATTCGTGGGTGGATTCAACATCGGCGATGAATATCTGGGCAAAGGGCCGCTGGGCTATTGGCGCGACACGCACCTGAAACTTAACGGTCACGCAGTTGGTATGCTACAGATTCGGTTTTTCCAGGACTGGAGCTTTGCCGCAAAGGAAGTTCTGGATGCGGGAAACAAGTATTTTCCAAAAGAACAGAAAGTTACCGGCGATGCCGCCGTGCAGATCGTTTCCTGTGGCCCGGATACTCAGTGGGAGCCGATAAAAAAAGGATTTATTGCACTGATTAATTCGGCTACGGAAACTATATATATCCAATCACCTTATTTTGTGCTTGACGAGAGTGTAATGGAAACACTGAAAATTGCCGCTCTTACCGGTGTTGATGTACGGGTTATGATACCCTGCAAACCGGATCATCCGCTTGTATACTGGGCAAGTTATGCAAATATTGGCGAGCTTCTGGATGCTGGGGCTCGTGCATATACCTATGACAATGGTTTTATCCATAGCAAAACCGTTGTTGTGGACGGACTTGCAAGCTCTGTCGGCACTGCAAACTGGGACGTACGAAGTTTCAGGTTGAACTTTGAGACAAACGCATTCATTTACGACCGAGAAATAGCCGCGGTGCTGAAGACCGCATTTGAGAATGACATTAACAAGAGTACGGAAATTACGAAACAACTGTACAGCGAGCGGTCCACCAGAGTAAAGATAAAAGAATCTATTTCACGTCTGTTTTCGGCTGCGCTATGAGCGGTAGAAGACAAATCAAAGATACGGCTATTTGCGGTGCACTCTCGTTACCAAAACAAAAGATCCGCAAGCATTTCGTCTTCCGTCAATTCAGGCCCCAAATTTAGGTGGGTTTTTATTATATAAATGCGATGAATAGAATTATCATCGCCGAGACGGAAAGCGAGGTGACCACGGCAGTGAGGGAAGCGGCGGTGAACGTGGTTGCAAAGGGTGCGGACCTAACAGATAAGATAAGTTGGGTTACCTCGCATGTCGCTAAGAATGCGTTGAGAGGGGTAAAAGGAGCAGCCAAAGAACGCGTGGCTAAGAATGAATAATGAAACTTACAATAGGCAAAAAGAAAGTTAGACCATTAACACGCAAATTTAAGCATTTACAGCGTTATATCGAGATTGCAAATATTTTATCCAAGTATGGTTGGGGTAGTGATCTAATAGCGAGGGCTGATTTACAGTCGCTTTTCGGTGACCGCTTCAAATTCGGTAAAGAGATGGCGGAAATATCGAAGCTTTCTGAGGGTGAACGAATCCGGAGGGCGATTGAGGAGCTTGGACCGACATTTGTCAAATTCGGGCAGATGTTGAGCACCAGGCCAGATCTGGTACCTCAGGAACTTATCGATGCGCTAGAGAAACTGCAAGATGAGGTGCCTACATTCCCTACGGAAGATGCAAAGCGGCTAATAGAGAAGGAATTGGGCGGTTCCATTGACAGTATCTTCAAAGAATTTCCGGATTTGCCATTCGCCGCAGCCTCCATGGCTCAGGTCTATAAGGCTGTTCTGCCAGAAGGCGAAGAAGTTGCAATCAAGGTTCAACGTCCGGGTATTGCCGATCTAATAGAGATAGACCTGGTGATAATGCAGGACTACGCCAAGCGACTTAAGAAGAAGCAGAAGGCAGAGATGAGTATAGACCCAGAAACGTTAGTATCGGAATTTGCACGTGCAATCAGGAAGGAACTGAACTTCAAAATAGAAGCGGGGAATGTAGCGCATTTCGATTCCGATTACCAGGATGATCCGACTATACATGTACTTAAAGCATATAAGAAGTACAGCACCGAGAAAATCTTGACGATGGAACTCATTGGCGGGGTCAAAATCACAGATAGTATAATACCAGAAGTGCAAGAGCAGTTTAGGATAGACCCAAAGCTAGTGGCATCTCGGGCTTTAGAGCTCGTGCTCAAACAAATTTTTGAACATGGGTACTTTCACGCGGACCCACACCCGGGAAACATCAGAGTCCTGGAAGACAGTATCATTTGTTTCCTTGACTTTGGTATGATGGGTACGCTGTCGGCACGACTTCGAGAACAGTTAGCTGATATTCTTATTTCGGTTGTAACGCAAGATGAACGAAAACTTACGCGAACTATTATGTCCTTAGGCCAAGGTGGCCAGAGCATGAATGAGGAAGAGTTAGAATCAGATATTGCCGAACTGATAAAAACGTATGCCTTTGGTACTACCTTAGAAGATTTTGACTTAGGTGCTTTTCTTGGTGAGATTTCGGATCTGATTACTGCCTATGACTTGAAAGGACCACGTGACTTCTACTTACTCGGAAAAGCATTGTCAACCATACAAGGCGTGTGTGCGGAAGTGGACCCAGACCTTAATATGATGGCACAAGCCAAACCGTACGCAGAGCAGTTGGCTATGGAGCGTTTGGATCCGGAAAGGGCAATCAAAGAAATATCTAGCTCGGCTCTGGAAACAAGCAAGCTAATGCTTGAGCTGCCATACACGTTGAATGATCTACTGACATTGGTGAAACGAGGAGAGGGAAAGATTAAGTTTGAGATCTTTGGTCTTGAACCTTTGATTGATACTCTCGAAAGGATTACCGACCGCATATCATTTGCACTTATTATGGCTGCTTTCCTGGTCGCTTCAGCTCTTATTTCTATTTCTACGATACCTTATTCCCTGTGGGGGATAGAGCTTGATACAGTCTTCTTTTTTATAGCGCTGGGTATAGGTCTTTGGCTGTTAATTTCCATTGTGCGGCGTGGTACGATAAAATAGGTAGTTGTATAAATCATAGTCCTGTATCCAAGCAGCTAAAATATAACTGTCACAGGCAGGAGCCATAGCAACCCAACCACCACTTTGCCCATGCTCGTAGACATGAGCAATACACTACTATTAGGTAGTTCAATCTTCCAGCACACCTGCACCAGATCGCTTACTTTGAGTTTTATAGAGTGTTGTATCTGGATACAACATACATCATGCCATTTTTCTATCTTGTTGTATATAAAGTATAACGTCCTAAGTTCTATTTGAGACACGGATTTACGCTGATTTACACCGATTTTTTGTTTTCCTTTGTTGGACTGGCTGGGCTATTTTTAACGGCATTGGCATTGCTCGTTTCATCTTGTCTGTGTTAATCTGCGTTAATCTGTGTCAATAATTTATTTTCTCGTGGAAATCCGTGTAATCTGGTGGTTACAAAAAGGAGCTAAACAAATAAAAAAAACAAAAAAATATTGAGAAGGGGGATTTATTTGCAACCCCTTCCTTTATCTAGCGTTGAATTACTGTTATTTGTTGCTTGGTGCTACCCGGTTTGCATATGCTTGCGCTTGCTCCACTCCGCGCCGGCGAGACAAATAAGTAATATGCCGGCGATAACCGCATAAATACCCAATAGCAAGGCCAGGACTTCTAAACCTTCTAGCATCGGTATAGCGATCAGAATCACGCCGACTACTAGCGAAATAATACCAAGACAAATGTCTAGCCATCTACTATGATCTTCCGGCGGTTGCCGAATGGCATGCACAATCCTGTATATACCATAAAGCACTAGCCATATCATTAGCAACCAAAGTAGTACTGCAGTACTATCTATCGGCCATGCAAGGAAGATGCACCCTAATATGATACCTAACAGCCCCCCAGCTATTAGTACTCCACGCTGCCCTTTATGCGAGCCTATCAGAGCGATAAGTGCGCATATACCCGCCAGAAGTACAAATATGCCGACGATCCAGGTCAACGTGACCAGTGTCAGTCCAGGCCAAGCTAAAATCAAAGCGCCGATAATTAGTGCTATAATGCCTTCCGCTGCCATTGACCACGGCTGACGGCCTAAATAACGAGCTTCTTCACTCATAACTTTAGCTCCACCTCCGGACTTGTCACACTCTGCCCCATATCATCTATACTCACTGCACAATCGGGTGCTGTTCCTCCCACCCCCAATACTATTCCACATCTCATTCTTATATATCCCCTCCTATGTTTTAATCAAGCCGCTAAGGTATTATCTGCGACTTTACAATTTTTTCTATGTGTAAGACCTATAATCTATAGCTATATATAAGCTTTTCCGTTTTTTTATAAAACAGTCAGGAAGTTCTTTCGCATCTACATATATTTTGCAAATGTCCGAAAACTTTATATAATTCCCCATGTATAAACCATCTTAGTATATTTCGCATGTGGGGAACTCTCACAGCGAGCGATAAAAAGGGGGTAGGGTACAAAAGGGGTCAAAACGGTATTGGGATATGTAGTGACTGCAATTAGTGACTTGTAGAATAGTGTCGATATGAGTGTGTTTGTGCATCCGGATTTTGCATGCAGTATTTACGATATGGAACAGCTAGTAGCAATTCCGGATGAGGAGGGAAAGATATGAATGAAATAAAAGAGATAGAGCGCAGTATTTTGGCGCAGGAATCGTGGGCTTTGGCCGTGGAAGGTGTTATTGCTCTGATTATCGGCTTTATGATTTTGTTCTGGCCACCGGCAGTGGTTTCTATAATCATAGTCGTAGGAGCATTTGCATTTGTATGGGGTATCTTCGCTCTTGTCGCTTCGATAACAGCGGATAAAGGACGCCGGTGGTTGCGAATCCTTGAAGGTGTGTGCGGTATCATATTGGGGCTACTCATCCTGTTTCGGCCTGGGATTAGTACAGTAATGATACTGTGGTTTATCATGGCTTGGCTAGTGGTTACTGGTATATTCAAGATAGTCGGAGGTCTCACGCTACCGAAGGGCGATGGCAGTAAAGGGCTGCTAATAGTGAATGGTGTTTTAGCGCTAATCATAGGTGTGCTGCTACTTTCTCTGCCTTTTTTAGAGGGGCTGCTTACTATGGCCATTCTAATCGCGTTTTACGCTATTTTCAGTGGCATAATGCTTATTTCGCTTGCTTTCGTAGCGAAGAGCGCGAAAGGACAAATCGCAGCATAAAGCAAGAGATAACGGTGACCAAAACAGGATAAGGGTGGGGTGAGCAAAAAATAAACACCCCGCCCAAACATTTTTTTTATTTTATATTTTTCAATTATTCACCGTTTGATTCTTCGTATCGCTCGCTCACCCATTCGCTTGACCCGTGGCATATTCTGCTCATAGTGTATCCTCAGCGAGGGTGCAGTATATTTGATGTATTTCGTCAGAACGACTGAAGCCATAGCGCATTTTAGCACGAAGTTCTTCTCACGACCGATAACCATGCTCCTCCTTTGCATAATATCCGTAAGAAATCCGTCAACGTCTTCCGCATGCGTACATGTAACAACATGCCCAAGGTCTCTTAGCAGGTGCCCGTCACTACCGCCGGTTATTCCCTTTTCAAACGCTAACGCAAGGTCCGCGGCCTTTATGTTCAGGTTCCTGACCATACCGGCACAAATAACTTCGATAGCATCAAAATACTCGATTATCTCCTGATTGAGGTACTCTGCTTCAACACACTTCTGGACGCCCTTGTTGAACAACAGGTATCCATACGGATGTGCGGCAACGGTTATGCAGTTAAAATCTTCTGTCTTTTCTACTATCTCCTGTGTAGTTAATGTTATAGCAAGATACGGGCTTTTTCGCTTGTTCTTATGAATATATTGTTCATAAAATTCCTTCAGCTCGGGAATGGTATAGAAATAGACAAGTATATGCGGCCCGTCTCGAGCGCTTATTTCCATACCTGGTATAACAAGAACATCCGTCTTCAGCTCGTAAGCCTCAATCACTCCGCTTATCTGGTTGTGATCGGTAATTGCAAGCCCGAAACTTTTTTGTTTCGCAAGTTTTAATGCATCCTTTACTCTGGTCGGAGAGTCCGAATGGTTTGTATGATAATGCATATCCGCTGCTTTAAGACCGTGGCGGTTAATCTGTTCGATGTCGGGTTTCTCAAATATTATCTTCTGCACTATATATAATCTATTGTTACGTGACGTTAAAAAAGTTTTTTAAGTGCTATATCTATAAGTGATATTGTACCATAACAAGTGAGATTTTTTGATTTTAATTTTAACCCGCAGCAATTATAGAACATTTAAAAAGTACTTGTTATAGTACATGCTAAACAATTACGGGATATTTTATGGCAACCCCTCTTTTATCGCATCTGCGAGCAATCGACCAGCTTGCTGCATTATCGGTCTATCCGGACCCATATAAGCCACGCACTCGTTATCATGCATCTGCATCACCTTATCCTCAAGTGATTTCATATCCTTGTATGACATACCAACGATTTTCGGTCCAATCTTTGACGCCGTACCGCAAGGTGTATCTCTGATGACTTTCACCTCTTCGATAATCATGTTCTTCTCATTAACTCGCAGTTCAAATTTGGGCATACCAAAATGCTCGGCAAAAGAATTGACTATCTCATCCTCGCTCGTATCCAAAGTACAAAGCGGCTCCGGGAATTCCACGTGTATACCATCCTTTTTTAGCTCCTCCTCTATTGAATACTGCCCCTCTGGTATCAGGTTCGGGTCCTCAATAGGCCATATAACCGCCTTTGCGCCTGTTCTCTTTGCTATTATCGGGACGAGGTCACCTGCCTTCGGGAGTATCCCAAGCACTAATAGAAGATCACACGCGGATAGAGGGATGTCTTCCGGCATGTCGCTCTCAGGATCGTCAAACGATACGGACGCAACTTTGAGATCATAGAGTCCCACTATCCGGTCTGCAAGCCCGCCCATAGCCAGATGACCTGTTACCAGCTCTCCAAACGAGCCATGATAGAGTATATAAATTTGGTTATTCATATTCCTACCGGCTCCAGCCAGCTCATATACTTCTCCTCTTTTGCATTTACCACATCAAAGAACTTCTTCTGTAGCACGCCTGTCACTTCTCCCCTCTTGCCTTCGCCTATTGTTACATCGTCTATCTCTCGTATTGGCGATACCTCGGCTGCTGTACCTGTGAAGAAAGCCTCATCAGCAGATAGCAGTTCCTCCTTCGTTATTGGCTTCTCTACCACCTCGTAGCCAATATCCCGTGCAATAGTGATCACAGAATCTCTGGTGATGCCGGGCAGAATAGCTGATTCCGCTTCTGGAGTATATAGAATTGCATTTTTTACTGCAAATATATTCTCGCCCGGACCTTCAGCCACATAGCCGTTAATATCAAGCATTATCGCTTCGTCAACCCCTCTTTCTGTTGCCTCAAACACAGCTAACTGTGAATTTAGATAATGCCCCGTCGCTTTTGCAGTAACCGGCAGTGTTCTAGGGTCTATTCTGCACCATGATGAGAATATGCATCTTATACCCTCTTTTAACGCATCTTCACCTAGATAAGTACCCCATCGCCATGTCGCAATAGCGCAATCCACAGGACTGCCTGCTGGGTTCACACCCATGTGATGGTACCCATAGAAAGCAATAGGTCTTATGTAACAAGCCTCAAATCCATTTATACGAACCGTTTTCTTTATTGCATCCGCCATTACTTCCTTTGTATACGGTATTTCCATATTATACAACGCCGCGGACCGGTACAACCTGTCTACATGTTCCTTTAGCCTGAAGATGAATGACCCTCTCTCCGTTGCATAACATCGTATCCCCTCGAAAACGCCAGACCCGTAATGCAAGCCATGTGCAAGAACATGCACTTGCGCTTTCTTCCAATCCACAAACGCACCATTGAACCATATTTTACCTTCTTCCGGAAGCTGCTCCACCATTTTTGTCACCTTATCTAAATAAAAAAGTTAAATGTTTATTATTTCTTATTCCTTTGCACATCAATCAGCTTGCGGTCTCATTTACAGCGAAAGCATCTATCAGCTCAAGTTCTTCCGTGAGATTTCCATTGATGTAGCGTTCGGATTTCGGGATCAAAATCACATTGTCTACTCGGCTTATCCAGTACTTTTCCTGATACGTTTGCGGCTGTCCCAATACGTCGAAGCTGCAATTGAGTTCGAGTGCCAGGCTGGGAACAGTACCATAAGGCACTGTCAGGTTCACTTCCTCGGTCACTGCGCCAGATATTATCGCAGTGGCGTTAATTGGAATTACTACACCAGTTTCATTGGCTATCATGCCTGTGACTTTAGTTGTATTCGTCCACGTTTTTCCCGCCCACAACGGGAAATCAAGCATTACTACTTCTGGCTCAAATGTCAAATTCGCTAGTCCTGGTTCCGTCACTAGCCGTCTCAGGGTGATCGTTTTGTTGCCAATATCCACGTACATCTTAGTACCGCCGGTAGGTTTGCTTGTGTTAATTACATAATATGTCTCATTGTCTATCACTTCAGTCGCAGTAAAAAAGCCGGTTGTTGCATTCCGCCCAACGTTTGTGCTCTCGCTATCATAGGTGATGTTAGATATAAACGTCATTGCTGGAATCGCTGTTGGAACGGGTATCACGATTCTTTTCACTTCCAGCACAAAACTCACGGAATTGTTGTAATTGCCATTCATATCAGTTGCATTAACCTTTAGCTTGAATGACCCCTCAGCGCTTGCGTTTGTGCTGTACTTGAATCTGTACCCTGATATATTGCCTTCAGTGAAGTTTCCGATAAGGGACATTATCGTGCTTGCATTTCCGCCTATCGGTGATAGGTCTATCTTTACAAGGTCGATTGAACTGTTTATGCCGGCTACATCAACTCGCAGCTCTGTAATATCCGTGTTCACCGCTATTATCGGTGGCGTAGCACTTGCATTTAGTACTATCACGTCGCTGGTGGTTCCTGAGGTACTTGACATTACGGATACCGAAGACGTCAACACAAATATTAGTGCAGTCGCTATAACTGCGATCTTTACATTATTCCCTTTTTTATCGTTCATTTTTTTCACCTTTTATTTCTTTGCCTTCTATACTTTCATTTATTCTTTTATTTATTATTATAAGTTTTGATTTTTTGCGAAGCAAAAAAAAAGGTCAAGAAAATAACTTATTGACACAGATTAACACTGATTAACGCAGAAGAAATTAAATCCGCGTAAATCTGTGTAAATCGGCGTCTTAAATAGATAGGAGTTATATTTTATATACAATAAAAATGAAATTATGGGGGGGGAAAAAGAAAACCCCGAAACATTTTTATGTTCTATGCCAACGATTCCCATCGTGTTGTCACTTTACACATCAGCTTGCGGTCACATTCAGAGTAAATGTATCCACTAGTTCCGCCTCTGTTTCCCAGGGTCGGTGATAAACCATTTTTATGGTTGTGTTACCTGCACCGACAACCTCGAACGTGGCGATTTGCTTACTGGGAGCACCCAGGAGGTCAGATTCCGGTACAGACACTATATCTCCTACTTGTTGCAGCACCAACTCATCAAGAGGTTCTGTTACCTCCCAGGTATAGCCAGTAGTTGGATTCCCTTCCAGTGTGATAACCAGGAATTCTCCTGTGGTAACGTTGATCGTGGTATTGTTGTCACTCGCATTGAGGAACGTTTTCAGTTTGCATGGCGTACCACCATCAACAATGCTCTCTGCCCAAGTTCCTGTTGCAGTACGTTCTAGCGTCTTACCGTTTCCATCCGCGCCCCATGACGCATTGTAAGTCACGTTATCTATCTCGGCACCTGTACTGTTTCCCAGGACTATTGTGTTGCCGGGGTCGTTTTTTAGTCCCAATGTCACATCTATTACGGGACATGGTAATGCGCCATAATAAGCATCAAACGCTGTCTTATTCCTTGCAAGCACGACATAATCCCCTGACTGCATTACATTCTCTGATATTGGATTATTGTCTATTGTCCAACCGCTAATGTTTACTGCTTCGGTATCATTATTGTAAAGCTCGATCCACTCCATGTTAGCATCGCTACCTTGCTCAGTGCTTGGATTATACATAATCTCATTGATTTTCACGTCACTTTGTGCACTTACCATTGCTGGCAGCAGGGACATAAGTACTAATATTGCCGTCGTCACGATAACCGCAATCTTTATCTTATCAGCTTTTTCATCTTTCATTTTTTTCTTTTTCACCTCCTAAATATTTTATCTGTTTTAGCTATATATAAGTTTTGGCGTAAATGCTCAATATCTTGTGGTATAAAATAAATTCTAACCTAGAAAGAGAGAAAATACAAAAATAAAATTAGGGGGGAAAACCCCTAAACACTTTTAGGTTCTATGTCAAAGGCGCCGATGCCCATTGTGTTGTCACTTTGCACATCAGCTTGCGGTCACATTCAGAGTAAATGTGTCCGCTGGTTCCACATCTGTTTCCCAGGGTCGGTGATAGACCATTTTTATGGTTGCGTCACCTGCACCGACAACTTCAAACGTGGCGATCTGCTTACTGGGAGCACCCAGGAGGTCAGATTCCGGCACATCTACTATTTCACCTATTTGTTGCAGCACCAGCTCATCAAGAGGTTCTGTTACCTCCCAGGTATAGCCAGTAGTTGGATTCCCTTCCAGTGTGATAAC
>PRCZ01000119.1 GCA_009903405.1 Candidatus Methanophaga sp. AG-394-G06 | reverse complement strand
TGCATCACCGCCCACCCACAAATCTTCTTTTCCTAATATCCGTCTCACTATTTCACTATCCTGCTTTCCACGCACCTTCGCGATACCTCTACCATAGTCGGGCGTTAATTCTATGTATATTGGCAGTCGCAATTTAGCATAATCCTCTTTCGGGATCAGTTTCGCGATGAAGTCCAGTTCTTCGCGTTTTATTCGATAAACTCTCTTATCTCTCCCCTGCACACTTGGTTTATCCTCCTTTAGCAATGTTAAAAGTGTCTTTCTTTCAACGGGCAAATGCTTGTTTAGCGTTTGGACCATCTTCACGATATTTTTGTCCTCAAATCCTGCCATTACCCTCACCTCTTATTACACAATGGGGGGGTAACCTTTATATAGAACTAAAAATATACTTACTGCTAGTGATATAGAAATAATGGCACAATTAGGTGGAACACCAGTATTGATATTGAAGGAAGGTAGTGAACGGACAAGAGGTAGGGACGCACAGAGCAGGAACATACTTGCAGCGAAGACCATTGCTGCCGCAGTTAAGTCAACTCTCGGTCCAAAAGGTATGGACAAGATGTTAGTAGATTCGATGGGCGATGTTGTCATCACGAACGACGGGGCAACGATATTAAGGGAGATGGATATCGAGCACCCAGCGGCGAAGATGATGGCGGAGATAGCGAAGACACAAGACGAAGAGGTTGGAGATGGAACAACGAGCGCAGTCGTTATTGCAGGCGAGTTGCTGAAGAAAGCGGAAGATCTTCTAGACCAGGAAGTGCATCCGACATTGATTGCAACGGGATATAGATTAGCAGCAGAGAAAGCGTATGAAATCTTAGATAGCTTAGCGTACGACATCACCCCAAATGATACAGAGTTGCTGGGGAAGATAGCAGGGACTTCCATGACCGGAAAAGGTGCTGAGATGGCAAAGGATATGCTGACCGACCTTACAGTGAAAGCAGTGAAAACGATAACGGAAAAAGGCGTGAAGGAGATAGATATAGACCACATAAAGTTGGAGAAGAAGGTAGGTGGCAGCACTGAAGATACAGAGTTGATAAGTGGTATGGTAATAGACAAGGAGCGAGTGCATCCGGGAATGCCGAAGAAGATTGAGAATGCGAAGATAGCACTGATAAATTCGGCTTTTGAGATAGAGAAGACCGAAGTGGATGCTAAAATAGAGATTACCGCACCCGATCAGCTAAAAGCGTTCTTGGACGAAGAGGAGAAGATGCTGAAGGATATGGTGGACAAGGTAACAGCGAGTGGTGCAAATGTACTTTTCTGTCAGAAGGGAATAGACGATCTGGCACAGCACTATTTGGCAAAGGCCGCTGTAATGGCTGTTCGAAGAGTAAAAGAGAGCGATATGAAGAAGTTGGCTAGTGCAACAGGTGGGAAGATATTGACGACCTTAGAGGAAGTTAGACCAGACGATCTTGGAAAAGCCGGACTAGTTGATGAACGAAAGATAAGCGGTGAAGAGATGATATTCGTGGAAAAATGCAAGAATCCGAAAGCTGTGTCCATACTGCTGCGAGGCGGAACAGAGCATGTAGTGGACGAGTTAGAGCGCGGTATGCACGATGGGCTGAGAGTAGTAGCTTGCGCACTGGAAGATGGCAAGTATGTAGCCGGAGGCGGGTCTGCGGAGATAGAACTTGCACTCAAGCTGCGTGAATATGCTGCAAGCGTAGGAGGCCGAGAACAACTGGCGATACAGGCGTTTGCAGATGCGCTCGAGGTCATTCCAAGGGCGCTTGCTGAGAACGCCGGCTTAGACCCCATAGATATGCTCGTGGCCCTTCGCTCTGCACACGAGAAGGGAGAGAAGGCTGCCGGCTTAGACGTGTTCAAAGGCGAGCCAACGGACATGCAAAAAGCAGGTGTTATCGAGCCTTTACGGGTGAAGACACAGGCTATTAGCTCTGGAACGGAATCAGCAACGATGATTCTGCGTATAGACGATGTAATAGCATCGAGTGCGGCTGCGATGCCTCCAGG
>PRCZ01000118.1 GCA_009903405.1 Candidatus Methanophaga sp. AG-394-G06 | reverse complement strand
GATCAACGGCACCTATACTTGCAGAACGGTAGAGGGGCCAGACTTAGTGATCAATAAATCGGTTAGCCTTAGTGATAGCACCTTCACGATAAATTACACCGTCACCA
Source organism: Candidatus Methanophaga sp. AG-394-G06 (assembly GCA_009903405.1). Taxonomy (GTDB): domain Archaea; phylum Halobacteriota; class Syntropharchaeia; order Alkanophagales; family Methanospirareceae; genus Methanophaga. The sequence continues at coordinate 1,901 of PRCZ01000118.1, read as the reverse complement.
ATATCGGCACAGCGCTGGCAAATGAAAGCACGACCTGTAAGTATGTAGACGGAAAACTCAAAGAGAGCCAGTCCTGCCCCACGTTGAACCCTGGAGTGAGCCACAATGGCACATTTGATCCTGAGCCATGCCCATGCGGTTCGACCTTCAATGTCACTGTGTGTGCAGATAAAGATAATGTAATCAACGAAAGCGACGAGACGAACAACTGCGAGATGAACATTATAAAATGCCCCGCCACCAAAGTGGGGATCAGAGCGGATGGAATCTCAGGTACTATCTTTGATGTATCCGGATACTCAATTTGTCCGGGTACCGTAACAGAGGACTGGTACACCATAAACAATGAGACCGCGATGGGCGCTCTTGTGATCTATTGTCAGAATAACGGGATCAACGTCCATATCGCTTTGGGCGAATATTTGGTTCAGATCGGCAACGACCCGGCGGATAATAATAATTGGAAGTATGCATCAAACGGAGTTCTTCGGGATATACTACGGGCTCATACTTTATCCCTGCCTTTGTAGAACCGCCAGTGTCCCTTGCATCCACACTATATTCTTTTGTGATGCCTTCGTGCATGATGACTGCGGAATAAAAGGGCTTATCATCTGCCGACCCGCGGAAATCCGATACCACATCAAAAGGGATGGTTTCTCTTGATATGAGTCCGGACTGACTAAAAAGCATATGAAGCGTATCCTGGCTTTCACTAACGTCTATATCTAGTTCCACATTTATTGTATATGCTGGATAATGAGAAGAGCCGTAGTTTTCCAGCTCTTTTATTCTTATCCCCTTTCGCTTTATCGCTACCATTTTACATCAAACCACACACATCATTCTCGTGCCGTATAGGTCCTACTAAATCGGAACGGTGAGAACTCTACCCCGCCACCATCATAGAACTTCGTGAACCACTCGTAGAAATGCAGCCTGATTGTATGGATGCCTGCCATTATCGCCTCAAGCACGATCACTACCGCATTCCCGGCTACGAATATAATAATACCTATCACCGGCCCTATTATTGCGATACTACCCCAACACATGAAAGCCAAAAGAATGAACACTTCCATTAACGCCGCATGACATAATGCTAACGCGAGAATACGGCCGTAAGAGACGATATTCGCGAGAAATCTGAAGAGATTCTCCAGCACTGCATCTATTAAACCGTCTATAAGAATGATGATATAGTCCATGCCTGATAGCTTCTCCCCCATTTCCGCTTTACCGTGCTTTTCATGTCTCAACTCTGAAACAACCTTGAAAGCGAAGAGTATAAGTACAGGGAGTGCTACTAAAAAAATCAAACCTGCCTTTAGTTCAATATGAGAAATAACAGTAGTGACGAAAACAGCAACACCTTCATCTATCCCTACAAGAGAAGAACTGAGTAAAGCAAGTAAGAAATAGAGAGTCCCAAACAAGCACCAAATCTTTACAACCTCCCATAAAACACCAAACATGTTTCTGCTGGAGACTTTGTTTATCGCACTGAGCAGTAATCCAAGCCCCATGTGTAGCGTCCCTACTAGCATCGTTACGACGAACATAACTGTCACATTCGGGATCGGCTCAAACCACAAAGGCTCGAAAACAAACACCTCGGGAATGCTCATACCCACAGAATCATGAACCAAATGGCCTGCATACTCACTTAAGCCGAAGAATTCACCGAATAAAAAGCCGACGATCAACGAACACAAACCACATAACACTACTATTACGCCCACACCCCTAATCTCCTTTCCCAAGCCCTTAAAAGCAAACATCAATGCAAAACCAATCGCAAGCAAAAACATTCCATGTCCTATGTCCGGGAACATAAGACCAAAAAGGATAGGGAACATTATAGCGGTAATCAACGTTGGGTCTATGTCATTGTATAAAGG
>PRCZ01000117.1 GCA_009903405.1 Candidatus Methanophaga sp. AG-394-G06 | reverse complement strand
GAGTCCGAACTCACCCATACGCCGCCTCAGCGCAACTCCAAATGCTCTGGCTTCCTCTTCTTTCTCAAAGCAGACAACAAGGTGAGTAACGCAGGGGAACTTCCCCCCTACGTTCTCTCAGAACCCGGCGTGAACCTCTCAGCTCACCGGGCTCCCATCATCCAGCCATAGGTCTCACACCCATCTGCCAGTGTGGAAACAGCCAGGGCTGCCTCTGGGCAATCTCCCCTAACCAGTATTCCGCACGCTTACGATGGCGTCTAAACCTCTTAAATTTCCTCATTGCCCATCTGACTAATATTCTGTTCAAATGTCGCAAAATTGGGTACAGCGCGGATTTATAAAAGCTCCCGTAATAACTGATCCAGCCCCTGATAATGGGATCGAGCATCCTTGACAGATCGTCCAAGGACTTATCACTTCGCAGGTGTATTTTCCATCTTCGGGCCTTCTGCCTCATCACCTTTGCCGCTTTATTACTCACGGCAGGAGTAAAGTTGATGAAATACTTGCCCCACCGGTTCTTTGACCTCCTTGGCCGAAATGTAAAGCCAAGAAAATCAAAACTCGTGTTAGGATACTCATCTCGACGAGTATCATCTTTACAATAGACGATCTTCGTCTTCTCTGGGTGAAGCTCAAGATTGTACTTCCCAAACCGAGCCTCCAGATTTTCCCTTAGCCTTAAAGCCTCTGCTTCAGACCGACAGTGCACAACTCCGTCATCAGCATAGCGGCAAAATGGAACTTGCGAATAGTTTCGCTCCATCCATTTATCAAACACATAATGCAAAACGAGATTGGCAAGCAAGGGGCTTATCACACCCCCTTGGGGAGTTCCTTTTTCTCTCTGCACTAGCGTGCCATCCTCTCCCTGAAATGGAGCCTTCAACCATCTGTCTATGTACAAAAGCATCCATTTACAGTTTGTGTGTTTCCTTACCGCCCTTATCAAGAGGTCATGATTAATATTATCAAATAACCCCTTGATGTCGAATTCAAGCACCCAATCATACCTCCAGCAACGCTTACGCGTCACTCCAACTGCTTGAATCGCTGATTTACCAGGTCTGTACCCGTATGAGTCCTTGTGAAAGTATGGCTCTACCAAAGGCTCAAGGTACCTCTTTGCCACTGTCTGGGCCACTCTGTCAGCCACAGTGGGTATGCCTAACAACCTCTCTCCCCCACTCTTCTTTGGTATCCCTACCGTCCTCACTGGTGGAGGAAAGTAGCTCCCCGATGACATCCGATTCCAGATCTTGTAAAGGTTATTCTTAAGATCCTTCTCAAAATCCGCAATCGACTTCTTATCTACACCTGCTGCTCCACGGTTTGCTTTCACATCTTTCCACGCTTCCAATACAACTTTCTTGGAAATCTCAAATGGCTTTGCTTTCATCAAAGATTCCTCCCATCACCTGGTTGATCTTTAAATCAAGCAGGATGACCCAACCCCTTCGCTCTATCTCCATTACAGAGACTTCATCACTAATACGGGCTGGTCCGCCCCTATTCCCCTGCATCGGTACTCTCACACTTGTGGGGTCCTCCCACTTGTGTTTCTCCCTTAACATTAGGGGATAGGTTCCCACGTTCCACACAAGAGCCAGGACCATGTTCACGCCGCCTTTATGCCGGACGCCATCTGGGCAGTAAGCAGGTTTTCCCCCAGACTTATCCCAGGTCAACGACCAGCCCCTGGTTTTGACGCCATCCATACGCTTTCGACACTTCCTCAGCGGTTCACTTACGTTCGTTTCCATGATTCACACCTGATCCCATCTTGTGGGACCTTTTCCTTAACGCTCACCACCATGGCTTTTAACCACAGCAGCTTAAGGCGGTTTGAAGCCTGCTCCTGCAAGCAGGCTTCGAGGGGCCAAACCCTCATCTCTCGTGCAGCTTCGTGGCACACAGTCATCTGCATATCGAATAAGCCGAGCGAAGCCAGTTAGCTGTGGCAGTACCTCATTCTCGAACCACTTGTCCAGCACATAGTGGAGGTATACATTGGCGAGTACT
>PRCZ01000116.1 GCA_009903405.1 Candidatus Methanophaga sp. AG-394-G06 | reverse complement strand
TCCCTGAGGCTTATGAGTACTATTTCATCCGCGAAACTCACCTGCCGGGCTATGTATCTGTTGGCGCGACGTCCGTTAATGGGGTGGTGAGGACCAGCAACGAGATCGAGTATAACCTTAATAACCACCCATTGAAGGATCAGACGCTGACAGGCAACAAGTTCTGGGACATACGAGAGACAGAACAAGTACCGACTCCAAAGGGGCCGGACTTAGCGATTTTATCCGCGGAGAACTGGGAGTTTGAAGATGATGGACGGGTACTGCAACTCCTCGTGAAAATCGCGAATCACGGTGACACTAGAGCCAATCAGACAAGAGTTTATGCAGGGGATCCACAGCACGACTGGCCAGGTCGAGAAAGCGTGGTTCCTACTTTCAATCCCGAAGAGACGGGAACGATAAAAATACGACTTGACATTCCAGAGGAACAGAGGGGAACGACGCACGTGTTTATGCTTGAACTCGATCCCGAGGACATGATCCAAGAGATAGATGAAAGGAACAATGTGGGGTGGACGCCCGGTATCTTTATTCCCACGCTCGAAGTGTCTGCAACACCGACTGAGCCAACATCATCCCCTACGGCTACGCCTGTACTCCCGGAGCCAGATCCGGTACCGCTTATCTTGATCGTGGTTACGATTGCCACATTAGCTTGCATAACCCTCATCATCAGTCACCATACCATTACCCAGCACCACAAGAAATGGCAGATGGAGGCGAAGGAAGAAGAGCCACCGGGGCACTGTCAGTATTGCACCCACCACTGCCGTAAGATCGAACTTGAACTTGAACCGGCTATGCGCAAGATTGCATACCTCTACCTCGGCGCCTACGACCCTGTTCATGGCGAGCAAATCAAAGAGGGGCAGGTAACGGGAGAGATTGTTGAAGGTCTAAACAAGGTAGTCTCGGCTCGTCACAGGCGTGAGAACGCAGATAAGCTGCAGGAGCAGGTGACACTTCTAGCCCACGCGCTGTTGCAACAAATTATAGGATCGTTGCGCGACGAACTAGCACCCCGCGACATAACCATCACCGGACATCTGGGAGGTGGCAAGGTCACCTGCCAGTTCATTCTCTATCACTGCAAACGTAGCGGCACTATGAATATTTGGGAAGAAGAGGCAAAGTGGAAAGCAACGATTGCGGACGAACGTGATAAACCCGTGGGCACCTTGCATAGTATTGACCCTGTAGAATCAGGGATTTCAGAACGACTGACACCTGTGCTGACCAGACTGCTGATGCAGTTCATTGAGAAAGTTTGAGCGCACTGTATTCGTTAACGCAACAGCTACTTGTACGGTCCACAAGCATGTTACAGTAACTTTTATATAGCATTCCTATCAGATAAAAAAGTAAACGTAGGAGAGTTAAGCGATGCTAATATCTATGCGATATATACGGGACCTTGTGGCGATTAAAGCATATAAAAAATAGGGTGCTCTCGTAGAGTTAGCGAAGAAAGTGGGTGATAGGGGGATTTATCTACAGAATGTTATTCCGCTCATCCCGCAGTATAAATTCGCCCATATCACACCGCCGACATTGCCGTGCTGATACTATCGGCTGACTGGGAATGCCCGAATATATTTTATTTATCTTTAGCCTTTAACCCTCATAATTACCTCATTCCCCTTCCACCGCTTCTTTCACTCGGTCCACTAAAATATCCACTATCCGCTCGTCCACTCCTATTGGCTTCGCGTAAGTTAGTTTCACATCACGTCCTACCTCTGCCCATTCCCCCTCGAAGGCTATCTTCAGCGTCTCTGGGATGTCCTCCGTGGTATGTGCACCGTCAGCCAAAAAAACAGGCAGAGCCACTATATTCTTCTTCCCGTCCTTAGCCAGCGTTCTTAACATGTCTTCTATACTCGGCGAGTTCAATTGCATAAATGCTACTTTCACATCTTTAAATGTCCCTCGCATCTCCATTCGCTCCCTCAGCCCCTCTAACACTTCTTTGTTATACGGCAATTTGCTCCCATGTCCTATCAAAACGACAGTGGTCTCTACTCCATTTC
>PRCZ01000115.1 GCA_009903405.1 Candidatus Methanophaga sp. AG-394-G06 | reverse complement strand
GAGTACCGATGTACTGTCAGATAAGGATTTCAAACTCGTAATACTTGCTGTTGCCGATGCGGCTGCTATAGAACAGCAAGTAGAGAATAAAGTTGCTAGTATTATCGAATCCGCTTCTGCAGAGGTACTGCTATTTGGGCCGTCCAAGCTTAAGCAAATACATGAACTGTTAGTCAGCACAGGTAAAAAGGAGTATACAGACCTTCTAAAACTCCGCGGCTATTCTAACGTTCGAAACATGTGCATCTTCATCCCACATATCCTGGGTTCGGAAGTAGCAGTGCTTATAGATGATGACGAGGTATTTGAAGACCCGGAATACATGCAGAAGGCGAAGGAATTCATCGGTACGAATATCGCGGGCCATGAGGTCAACGCAGTTGCGGGATATTACCTTCAGCCAGATGGCGACTACCACGTTAAAAAAACAGTTCGACCATGGATGAAATATTGGGACCAAAATGACCGTATGAACGAGGCATTTGGTAAGATCATTGGGTCTGATCCGAGGTTAAAAGAGACGCCATTTGTATTCGGCGGGAATATGGTAATCCATCGTGACCTTTTTACCGTTGTGCCGTTTGACCCCAAAGTAACGAGAGGCGAGGACATAGACTTCTTGATAAATGCGAAAATGTTCGGTTTTCACTTCTTCCTTGATAATCAACTATCTATCAAGCATCTGCCGCCGTCCAAGGCGTATCCAACTTGGACGCAGTTGCGAGAAGATATACATCGTTTTATCTATGAACGTGCGAAGATAGAGCATCAGAAGGCGATAGCTGGAATGACAAGAGTATATCCGGAAGATTTCGACCCTTATCCGGGCTGTTTCCTGCAACCCGATCTCGAAACGAAGATAGAGAATTCATCTAAATTGCTTTCTGACGAGTATCTTGCCCAGGGTGATAAGGGCGGTAGTAAGGAAGCATTAAATAATGTTATAATCGCCAAAACAGAGGCAGTGCCGAAATACGACCCTTTTCTATGGTTATGCGAACTGCAAAAACGCTGGCATGAATTGATGCGCTTTTCTAGCCAGGAAGAAATTCGTTCGCAGATGCAAGATATTGTGCTTGTATGAATGACTATCGCGAGTACTTACTGACTGCTGCTCGGAAGTGTACACATTGCTTCTATACGGTCCATACCCGCTAATATGTTCTCCATAGAAGCTGCGAATGAAAACCTGATATAATCTTTACCTGCGGCTCCAAATGCCGAACCAGGCGTAACAACAACATAAGCCTCCTTTAACAATCGTTCCGTGAATTCATCACCGTTCCCGTAATTAGACGTGTTTACAAATGCATAAAAAGCGCCTTCCGGATCCAGGCACCGTAGCCCCACGTTGTTTAGCCGCTTCACAATAACATCCCTTCTCCTTTTGAATTCGGCTACCATCTCATTCACGCATTCTTGTGACTCTTCAAACGCAGCTAAAGCGGCATATTGCGCGATAGACGATGCACAGCTTACTGAATGCTGCTGTATCTTTAGCATTCCTTTCTGTATCGCAGTTGGTGCGACCGCGTACCCTATCCGCCAGCCAGTCATTGCATATGTCTTCGATAACCCATTTATGATAACTGTTCTTTCTTGCATACTGTCAAAAGAAGCAATGCTTATATGCCGCCGTCCATACAGTATCTTCTCATAGATCTCGTCAGAAAGCACGAGAAGGTCATGCTCAACTGCGAATTCCGCTATTTCTTTTAACTCCTTCTCGCTAAGTACATATCCTGCGGGGTTATTTGGACTGTTTATCACTATCAGTTTCGTGTTTTCTGATGATGCCGCCTCCAGCGATTCGTATTTCACTTCTTCTTCTACCCTCTTCACCCCTTTGGGATTGCCACCTGCTAGTTTCACTGCCGCTTCAAATGTAACCCATTCCGGTTCTAGCAAAATTACCTCGTCAGCGTCATCTAAGACACTCATCATCAACTCGTATATCGCCTGTTTCGCGCCTGGTGTCACTATCACATTTTCCATTGCGCAATCAACCTTATTTTCTTCTGTTGTCTTCTTCGCTATCTTTTCTCTTAGCTCGTCTATGCCTGCACTGCTCGTATAGTGTGTGTATCC
>PRCZ01000114.1 GCA_009903405.1 Candidatus Methanophaga sp. AG-394-G06 | reverse complement strand
ATCCCGCCCTGTAAGATCCTCTACCTTCGTTATTCCTACCTTATCTTTTAGGTCTTCGACATCGCTCAGCGTCTCCTCAGGCGTTAAAGCTCGATGTGAATCGAAGAAGTATCTTTTCGGCGTCCGTCTGAGCACTATTTTCATCTTTATCTTCACCTTTATATAGAATGACTTAATTAGTTTTAATTGTTAGTAAAATGACCCAAGTAGTAGAAGAGACGCCACGAGAGAGAACGAAAAGGTGGCAGGAGAGAGAGGCAGAAAGGGCTGATGAACTGCGACCAAAGGAAGCGATTTGTTCAGGTTGTGGTAAAGAGGTGAAAGAAGGTGAATTCATTGCAGTACAGGGAAGAATTCTTTGCGCTGAGTGTTATGCCCAGGAACTGGAAGCGAGTATGGATATGGGTGCCGCAGATGGTTCTGGTGCTGGATAAGGAGAGAAAAAATGGAAGATGAGAAATATGCACTACCTATACCTCGTGGTATAACTACAGGTATAGTATTCGAGGCTGTGGAAAAGTTCGGATTGGAAATAGGCCAGGAGGAGCAATCTGAAGATGCCTTTGATTCAAGAACCGACTTACCTACCAAGGATTATGTGCCTCGGATAGTACTATGGAGTAATTCGCCCGAGACATTGATGGAGGCAAAAGAATATATATTCAAGAAGCACGAAGAATGGATAAATGGTTTAGAGGATTGGCGTAAGATGCATATGGATAAAATCATGAAGAAGATGCGGAAACGATGAAGTAAATTCCCCGCCATGATTCTTTTGGTGTACAAAATCAATTCTTCTGTGATGAAGTGATCTAATGAAGGATAAATATAAGAGGAAAATAAAGAGGGGTTTAGAAGAAAAAATAACGTCTTATATTGAGGATAGGGAGGATAAATGTCTGTCCGAATTTGCTTCTAAAAGTGACGATGGATTAAGAAGGAAGCGAAAATATACCGATGATATTCGGGCTAAATATTCAAGAGACGCTGATCGGATTGCACATACACGTGCTTACTCAAGATACATAGATAAAACACAAGTATTTTTTTTAGTGGATAATGATCATATCACACATCGTGTTCTTCATGTCCAACTAGTTTCAAAGATTGCACGAACTATAGGGAGGTGTCTTAAATTAAACGAAGACTTAATTGAGGCTGTTTCACTGGGACATGATATTGGCCATGTCCCATTTGGTCATCTTGGTGAGTCTATTATGTCAGAATTATGTGAAAGACATGGACTCGGTAGATTTTTGCATAATGTTCAAGGCATTCAATTCCTTGATACGATCGAAGATTGTGATCTAACGCTACAAGTACTCGATGGAATTTTATGTCATAATGGTGAGATCCACAATCAATTATTAGAGCCCAAGTGGGATAAAGACTGGGAAAAATTAGATAAAGAAATAGAGGATATTAAAAAGGGGAAACAAGATTATGTTCCCATGACCTTAGAGGGATGTGTTGTAAGATTCGCTGATACAATAGCATATTTAGGTAGAGATTTTCAAGATGCAATTGAAATAGGCCTCATAAATGACGATTTAGAAGTCCCAGAGCGTTGTAGGGAAAATATTGGAACAAAGAACGATGAAATAATAAACACTCTTATTATCGATATAGTCGAAAATAGTTATGGTCAAAATTACATTTCGTATTCAAAAGAAATTTCAGACGCCGTAGAGGAATATAAACAATTTAACTATGAGCATATATATAAAAATGCGAAGATCATAGCGGAACAGGGAAAAATTGAGGTGATGTACAAAACACTTTTTCAAAAGTTTTTAGAGGCCCTTGAAGAGAAAGATGAAAGTTCTAGAATATATAAACATTTCATGAACGTAAGTTGGATTAGTGGAGAATACCTTGACATTTCAACAAGTGAAGAAACGGTGAGGGATTATATAGCTGGTATGACTGATAGATATTTTGAAAGAGTGTTCAAGGAAATTATATTGCCCAAAAGAGTTACTACATTTCGCAAAGGGGACGTTTCAAGTGTGTAGCGCTGATAACTCTAATACACTTATATAAAAGGGAAACAATAAGAAAAAGGTGGTGTTGATGGAGGGGGAGGATACGCATGATAAGGATA
>PRCZ01000113.1 GCA_009903405.1 Candidatus Methanophaga sp. AG-394-G06 | reverse complement strand
GCAGTAGTACGATACCCTCCTTGAACCCTTCAACCACAATCCTGTCCCTAGTATCAGAGTCTATGGACCCATCAGGCTTTACAATCTCTACTCCTATCATCAGACCCAATCCTCGCACATCACCGATAGCAGGATACTTAGATTGCAGCTCACGCAGCCGCAACATTAAATGATCTCCCAGTTGTTTAGCTCGGGCTCCAATATCTTCCCTCTCCATGAACTTCAAAGCAGCAAGTGACGCAGCCGAAGCTAACAGGTTTCCGCCGAATGTGTTGGAATGGGTGCCTGGCGGCCAGTCCATTATAGAACTACTGGAAAGGGTTGCCCCTAAGGGAAGACCGCCACCTAAAGCCTTTGCCATACATACAATATCAGCCCTTACGCCGAAGTTTTCCATTGCCATGAACGTACCTGTACGATAGCAGCCTGCCTGCACCTCGTCAGCCACCATCAATATGTCATTGTCGTCACATATCCGCCTGATCTCATGGTGGAATTCCGGTGGCGGAACAATATAGCCGCCCTCGCCCAGTATAGGTTCCACTACTATGGCGGCAATATCTTTAGGGCTTAATTCTTTCTTAAAAATCAATGTCTCGATCTGCCTGGCACATTCAATACCACAGCCAGGATATTCCAGGTGTAGTGGACACCGGTAGCAATAGCCGTAATGGGCATGTACTGCCCTGATGGTCGGAAAGTGTTCCTTATGCTTGACCGTTGAACACGTCAAGGAAAGTGAACCTAATGTCCTGCCATGAAAGGCACCGTAAAAGCCCAACACACTCTGCCTGTGCAGTTTCCACATTGCCAGTTTGATAGCGGCCTCAACAGATTCGGTACCGCTGTTACTGAAGAACACGCGGTCATATCCGGTCAACTGCTTGAGTTTTTCTGCAAGTCGGACAGGAGGGTCGGCAAAGAAGTCTGTGAAAGCACAGTGGGCCATCTTTTCCATCTGAGCAGTTACGGCAGCTGAAACGTCAGGGTTTGAATGGCCGACGTTCATCACAGCGATGCCCGCCACAAAGTCTATGTACGTTTTCCCTTCCACATCTGTGATGGTAGCTCCTCTTGCTCTGTCCATTACCAGCGGATATGAGCGCGACATACACGATGACATTATATTACAGTCACGGTAAATGATCTCCTTTGCTCGTGGGCCAGGCGGTTCTATCATGTTTTTTTTCTTCCTTAGGCTATCTGCGCTTTCTGGAGCTTACCGCTATAATCTAAAAGAATACCGGGATAAGGGAAACCACTGAACCGAAGATCTCCTCCTGGGCTATGCGCATGTCAGGTCCAACGTCTGTGAAGATGGTGGGTTCAAAGAAATATTCTTGCATAATGATTCACCAATAAGCATAAAGGAGTATAAGAACTTTTCGGCTCTGTTGGTATCTCTTCATCATGCTCTTTTAAACTCTATAGGTACAACTCAATAGCTTCCTTTGCCATTTCTATCGCTTCTTCTATTGTGTCTCCATATGTGACACAGCCGGGAAGAGAAGGAACTATCACGGTATAACCACCCTCAGCCTCTTTTCTGAGCAGAATTCTATAGTTTAATACTTTCATATAATCACTTTATGTTGTTTATTGTATAAAAAAGATAAAGTGCACAACGTGGAACTATCATCTGTACATCTCCTAGAATTTTATAACTTTTTCTCATGTCTATTTGCATCCCTTAGACCCTATCAGGATAGTCACTGCTTATTATGTCAACACCTAATTCCTTCATCCGCTCTATATCTTCTACCTCATTCACTACCCATGCATTGACTCCAATGTCATTTTCGTGGCATTCCACTACGACTTCCTCATCTATGAATTTGTGTTTCAGGCATAGCAATTCTGATTGAGCTGCTTTTGCTATCGATACTGTATCCACGGGTCTGCCAACAAAGATAGCTCCCGTTTTTATTTTCGGCTCTATCTCTTTAATTCTCGTCAATACATTGTGCCAAAAAGAAACTATAATGACTTTATTGTTCAACGCTTCTTCCTTTACAATCTTTAATATCCCGTCTAAGGTATCTGGTTCCTTTATCTCAATTGCAATCCTTTGCTTTCCTTTCTTTAATAAATCTACTGCTTCCTCCAGGGATGGAATCTTCTCACCTTTTCCTGCATCTAATTTTCTCATCTCCTCAAA
>PRCZ01000112.1 GCA_009903405.1 Candidatus Methanophaga sp. AG-394-G06 | reverse complement strand
GTCGTCCAACACGACATCTAAGTCATCTCTACACTCATTAAAGTTCTCCGGATAGATCACAACTTCCTCAGGACTTTGGGCATGACCGGGCGTTAGAGCCACCGCCAGAATCATAACTAATAGCAAGAGAGTTGGGAAGGATAGATGTTCCCCCATTTCTTTACACAAAATACCCCTATACCCCATTCATCATCTGTTTAAACTCTTCGTAAACTGCCTTTACTTCATCTACCGAAGCTTCATCCTCCAAAGTGCTAAGGTCTCCAATAGGCTTATCCATTATAATAGTTTTTAAAACACGTCTCATTATCTTACCAGACCTCGTCTTGGGCAGTTTTTCCACAAAGTAAATCTCCTGTGGCGTAGCAATAGGACCTATTTGCTTACGAATTTCCTTGATTATTTCTTGTTTCAGATTCTCTGATGGTTTATATCCTTGCTTTAATATTGCAAAGACGATGATATTCTCTCCCTTTATAGGGTCTGGCGTGCCAATGACAGCAGCCTCAGCAACAAATGGTGTCTCCACAACAGCACCTTCTACCTCGGCGGTACCCAATCGATGTCCGGCTATTTTTAGCACTTCATCGGTCCTTCCAAGCAACCAGAAGTAGCCATCTTCGTCCTTCATCGCATAATCGCCGGTATAAAACATACCCTTAAATTTAGACCAGTAGACCTCTTTGTACCTTTTTGGGTCTTTGTAAAGCCCCATCAACATACCAGGCCAAGGTTTTCGTATTACCAAATGCCCTTTTATACCCCTGTCTACTAGATTGCCTTCCTCGTCTACTACCTCTGCGTCTATACCAGGTAAAGGCAGAGTTGCAGAACCCGGTTTAAGAGGCACGAGCTCTATACCAGGTACGGGAGAAATCATTATCCCCCCTGTTTCGGTCTGCCACCAGGTATCTACTATCGGACATCTCTCGTCCCCTATATTCTTGTAATACCATACCCATACTTCAGGATTGATAACCTCACCGACCGAGCCGAGGATTTTTAAACTGCCCAAATTATATCTCTTTATTCGCTCTTCTCCATAACGCATAAACATCCTGATTGCAGTTGGGGAGGTATAAAAGATTGTGACACCATACTTCTCGATAATCTCCCACCATCTATCAGGATTCGGAAAATCCGGTGCTCCTTCATACATGAGTACTGTTGCACCATGAAGTAAAGGTGCATAAACTATTGATGTGTGTCCTGTCACCCAGCCTACATCTGCAGTGCACCAATAGACCGACTCATCAGATATGTCAAAGACCCATTTGTAGGTGGCATAAATGTAAGCCAAATATCCCCCTGTTGAGTGGACGACTCCTTTAGGCTTCCCCGTGGTTCCAGACGTGTAGAGGATATACAATGGATGGGTAGACTCCAATTGCTTTGGTTCTACATACTCATCTGCATCTTTTATTAAATCCAGGTATAGCTGGTCTCTACCCGGCACCATATTTATATCTTCTTCCGTCCGTTTTATCACAACTACATTCTCTATGGTCGGAGTAGTCTTCATGGCTTCGTCAACGATCGTTTTAAGCGGTATGTATTTCCCCCGTCTTCTTCCAACGTCCGCGCATATCAACACCTCTGCCGATGTGTCATTGATTCTATCTGCCAGTGCCTGGCTACTGTACCCTGAAAATACAACGGTATGGATAGCACCTATTCTTGCTGTTGCAAGCATGGCGATCGCAAGTTCAGGAATCATAGGCAAGTATAATACTACCCGATCACCATTTTTCACGCCAAGATGCTCCAGCATGGATGCAAACCGGTTCACTTCTCGATAGAGTTGAAAATAACTGAAAGCTTTTGTATTTCCCGCTTCATCTTCCCAATATAAAGCCACTTTATTCTTATGCCAGGAATATAAATGTCTATCCACGCATAGGTAGGATGCATTGAGCCTACCACCAACGAACCATTTTGCAAATGGCTCTTCCCATTCGAGTACTTTCTCCCAGGGTTTAAACCATTCTAGTTTTGTCGCTTCTTTCGCCCAGAAACGTTCTATGTCTTCGGTTGCATTCTTTTGAAAGTCTATATACTCTTTTATCGGATAAAATTTCACTTTTTCCATAATTAATGCCACCTTCTTTTAACTTCAATTCATATATATATATAGAATGAACGTACATAAAAATATCAAAAGTAATCTAAATGTACGCCCGGTAGACTTTTAATGTATTATC
>PRCZ01000111.1 GCA_009903405.1 Candidatus Methanophaga sp. AG-394-G06 | reverse complement strand
CAACAAATGTTTATTAACTTCCTACTGGCAATGTAACCTATTTCCCTTAACTTTTAAAGGGGAATAACAATAAGTTCTGTAAAAGTTAGGAAATATTGAAATATACAGAATTTGTTCTGTATAATAAATGTTGGGCACTACAAAATAATGGAGATTCGCAAATGCCAAAGCGCAGCAACGATTTTCAGAAGATTGTCTTCCTTGTCAAGCGGCATATTGCAAAAAACGCTGAGGTCACTGAGTCGAAACTTCTAACGGACCGTCTTACGAGATCTGAGAGAGAGGTCGATATTTGCATAGAGCAGTGGATTGGAGGGCATCGAGTAACTATCAGTATTGAATGCAGGGATCATCAACGTAAAGCCGATGTGACATGGGTCGATGAAATGAAGGGGAAGCATGAGCACCTGCCGACGAATGCGCTAGTTCTTGTATCTAGGTCGGGGTTTTCTCCCAACGCAAAAAAAGCAGCCGAGAGTTCTGGCATAGAGACGCTGGTTCTTGAAGAAGTTGATTCAGATACGGTACTCCGATTGTTTGGCAAGCTCGATTCCCTCTGGTCAAAGACGTTTACCCTTTCTCCAACGAAGGTCGTTGTCCGAGTCCAGGAAATAGACGATCTACCGGTCGAAGATGTTACCTCCATACCCGATAACCTCATCTTTAAGCTGGATGGGACATCATTAGACACGGTAAAGAATCTTATCGAGACATGGCTGAAGTCTCCGCAGTTTGTTAAGGAAATGGCCGAACGTGGTGACGAATCCTACAAGGGTTTCGAGGCAAAGTGGGAAAAGCCTTCTGATAAAGACGGAAATCCGCTGTGTCTACGCAAGGAGAATCCTCCAGTGATAAGGAAGATCGAGTTCATTCGAGTTCTAGGCAAGTGTGAGTTTACGGTATCAGAATTTCCGCTGGAGCATGGAATACTGGGCAATGTTCGAGTTTCTTGGGGTAGAGGTGACTTTATGGAGAAAGATGCGTTACTCGTAGCCTCGGAGGACGAAGCTGGGGAAAAGAAATTGTCAATCACCACGAAGGGTATGTAGCTATGTTCGCCCAACTATGCACTGCATCCGACTTCCGAAGTCAGCGGCTGAGCTTAAACATTAAGTGGCCCCAAAGTCTAAAAAGATATATAGAAGGCGTAGGGTTCGGAACTTCATAAAACATGATATATCCGCTGCGCTCCTTCGTCGCTTGGCCTTCAGCACATTTTGCCTCCGCTTCGCTACGGCAAAACGTCGGGTATACCAAAAACATTAAGCGAAATATGTCTGTTATTGATCTAACAGATTAAAAACAAGGAGCGAGAAAATGGCAAATTATGACTTAGTTGCACCATGCGGTGATTATTGTGGTGGCTGTGGACAGTATAATGGACTAATTGTCGAAACAGCCAGGCAGATGAAGGAATTTGCGGATCTCTTCGGATTTGAATTTCGAGCCGAAGGAACGTTCGAGTTCAAGTAATTTGTGAATGAAATACATTTACAGAAAGTAGCATTATTAAAACCGTAGCGACCAAATGGCAAGAAGTACTTAATAAAATATAAAATAATATTATTTTATGATGGTGTTTGAATATGGCTAAAATACAGCGGTATGTTTCAAAAGAATTGACTCATTTTTTGGGAAGGAGTTTAAAAGAGGAAAAACAATACGATTTACTTATCGAGATTCTCCGTTCTGGATGGCTCACACACCCTCCCCACAATCCCAATATTAGTGGTAATCTATCTATAAATAGTTCAGCAAACCTACAAGAAATGTATTCCCCACAAGTTGTATGCTTTTGTGATATACCCGTAGATGATATAGACATTCACATGAGTAAAGGCAGTCGATTTGGGATATTATTTTCAAAAAATTTTCTCATTGAAAAAGGAGCAAATCCTGTATTTTATTTATCGAAAAACTTGATCGTTGAAACTCTACGCAATCTTACGAACCCAGAAGAAATTAGGGAACTTAGGGAATTGCAGGAACGGACTGGGCATGAAGCAATTTTCAATCATTTAAGTAGAGAAGAATACTTTGAAATTATGATAAAAAACTATCATGAATTTTTCAGATTCTTAGAAACCAAAATAAGAGAATTTTCAGTTGCTGTAGGTGTTTCTGAAGTGGAGAATCAACTTCGAGAATTGCAAAGGTTCTTTGACTTCCATATTTTTAGTTTTATTAAACTATTTGATGATTCTCTTCCTGATAAAGATCCGGAAAATTATTGGGACCAGTTTTTACTAGGGCACGATATTCATTTTC
>PRCZ01000110.1 GCA_009903405.1 Candidatus Methanophaga sp. AG-394-G06 | reverse complement strand
GTCAAGATGAAATAGCTGGTCTGATGCTTAATGCGTCAGAAGTAGATACCTACAAGATGGAGATGGACATGACGATGACGACGGAGATGCTAATGGGCAACGAAACTAATGCAACTGAACCAATGGTAATGGTAATGGAAAGCAATGGGAGTGGCGTAGTGGATAACATAAACAAATCAATGATGATGGTGATGAGTATGTGTATGAACATGAGTGGAATTATGGAAGCGAACACAAGCGAAGACACGAATGGGAACCTAAGTGAAAACGTAAGTTTGGATATACCAGAAACAATATGTATGGAAACTGAGATGTACATCATCAATAACACCATATACATGAAGATGGACAAGAGTGCCATACTGCCGAATCAATCACAATGGCTGAAGCAAGAAATGACCGAGGCAGATTGGACATCTAAGGATCTGCAGGGACAGCAAATGGAGCTACTGAATTGCTCGAACGTGACGCTTTTAGATGATGCGGAAGTGAACGGCGTAGATTGCTATGTGCTGAAACTCGTGCCTGACATCGAAACGTACTGGGAGATCATGATGAATCAATCTAAGATGTTGATAAAGCTATCTCCTGGAATGGGAATGCAAAACACATCTGACATTCTCAACCAGAGCCTAATCAATATAACCATGACAGAATGGATAGCAAAGGATACGAAGTTCGTGATGAAGTCAGAAGCGGCAGTGGATATGACGATAAGTCCTGATACGGAAGAGGAAGCTAAAGTGGCGATGGACTATACGATGACATTCTACGATTATAACGTGCCGGTAACGATAGTGTTGCCGCCAGAGGCAGAGAACGCTATGGATATTAGTGACCTGCTCGGTATGCTGCCTGGAGGAAATGAAACAGATATTCTACCTGGTGGAAATCAAACCGATGGTCCGCGTTGAATAGATCAACCCAACACATAGAGCTGTAAAGAGGTCTCTTTCCTCTTTTTTTATATTTTTGGTTTCTGTAGCTAGATTTGCTTAAATGGACGATCTGGAAAGCCAATTTAACCGCTCAGAGATTGGATTATTCAGCCCTACTTGAATATTAAAATAAATTTTCGAGTGCTGAAATTATACGGACACGACTTGCTCAGAAATCACTAAAAAAATTTAAAAGCTTTTTATTGTTTGACAGTTAGGAGAGTATAAAGAGCTATAATAAAAGCTCTTCAATAGAAGGGTGTGAAAAAAATAAATGAAAAAGAAAATGAAAGTGGGACTAGTAGTTGTAGTTGTAATTGTAGCAATCATGATGCTTCCGAGTTATGCGGGTGCATTGAGTCCCGAGGAAATAAGCGATATGGTGCTTAATAATTCGTCAGAAGTAGGTACCTACAAGTTTGACATGAACATGACGATAGATGTGCTAACGGGCAATGAAACTAATGTAGTAACTGGACTGGCAATGGGTGACAATGGGAGTGGCGTAGTGGACATCATAAACAAATCAAGGTGGATGACGATGAGAAGGTGTATGAACCTGAGTGAAATTATGGCTGAGAACACAAGTGGGAACACGAAGGGGAACATAAGTGAAGACTCAAGTTCGAATATGTCCAGAACAATATGTATAGAGATGGAGATGTACCACCTCAATAACACTATGTATATGGGGGACCTGGGTTCAATGCTGCCATTTGATCTGTCACTATGGATAAAGTCAGAAATGTCAGAGCAAAATGGGACATCACAAGACCAACTAGGAGCGCAAATGGTGCTATTGAATTGCTCGAACGTGACGCTTTTAGAAGATGCGGAAGTGAAAGGCGAAGAGTGTTATGTGCTAAAAATCGTACCTGACAGCGAAAAGTTTTGGAAGATCATGATGGATCAATCGTTGATGAATCACCCGTTGGTGGGTCAATTCGAAATGGGCAAGAAACTGCAAAACATCTCAGACGTTGCCAACCAGAGCCTAATGAACATATCTATGTCATTATGGATAGCAAAGGACACGAAGTTCGTGATGAAGTCGGTAGCGACAATGGAAATGATGACGGTAAGTCCGGATACGGAAGAGGAAACTAGAATAGCGATGGACTACGAGATTGGTTTCTACGATTATGACGTGTCAGTATCGATAATGTTGCCACCGGTGGCAGAGGATGCTATTGATATTGACGAGATATTGGGTATTGATTTTAAGGCCATAGTGGGTATTGCTTTTGACGACATACTCGATATGCTGCTTCGGGAAAATCAACCCAACCCCTAGGGATATAAGCGAGACTATTTCCTCTTTTTTACATTCTATAAC
>PRCZ01000010.1 GCA_009903405.1 Candidatus Methanophaga sp. AG-394-G06 | reverse complement strand
CATACTCCTCATTAAGTGCAAAATCGATTAATGACTTCATGTATATAATTATATCAATAACAACATATAAACTTTACGCTTTTAGCGCTTTGGAGCCCAATTTATGCATCTTTCTTCTCATGATTCATTTCATCAACTTCCGCCGGCTATAGGATCTTTCAACTATCTTTTCTTCAAGGGGGTTTTTCAAAATTCTCTTTTGTCTATCTGCACCTTGCAGCCTGTAGAATGTTAGATGGTAGAAACCTATCTGATGATCAAATAGATAGAATGAGGGTAGAACAAAGTGAAAGGAGTGACGAGGTATCAGTTTACAAAGAAACGTGGATGAGATTAGATGTCTCGGACTTTGAGGAAATAAAATATAAAACTTTTGAAGAAATATGTAGAGATTTTGAGAAACTTCTGATGGGGGAGTATTTTCTCAAATCAATTCCTGAATTGAACGTATTTTATCCCACGAGGGTTCAGAGTTCAGAAGGCATTCCTGCGCCATTTAGTGAAAGAGTGAAATATATTGTTGAACATCCAGTATTTTCAAGGCTTAATTATGTACTTCAGGTAGGTCTCCTCAACTATGTGTATCCCACTGCAACACACAACAGATTAGAACACTCAATAGGAACATTTAGAAACGGTTGTTTATATGTACAGTCATTATATAATGATCCCTACAACCCTTTATTTAAACAACTGATAAATGAAATAGATATAAAATGTGTTTTATTAGCGAGTTTATTACATGATTTGGGGCAGTACCCTCTTGCACATGAGATAGAGGAAAACGCAAAGGAACTTAAACATGAGAGGTTCACTTTAGATTTTTTAGATAATCCCACAAAGGATAAATTTGGATATACCTTACGAGAGATTATTGAAAATGAAGATTGGGGGTGGGGTGTGAAGTTAGATGAGGTAAAAGAAATGTTAAAAGGGAAAGAAGGAGAACAGACAACCTTTACTATGAACCTGAAACCTAAAATGTTATCCTCAATAATTGATGGTCCAATTGATATTGACAAACTTGATTATCTGTTAAGAGATAGCCAAAACTGCTATCTAAAATATGGGGACTTGATAGATGTTGATAGGTTAGTAAGAAATCTAACTGTGATTATTTCTAAAGACAAAAATGTTACTATCGGCACATATGAAAAGGGGCAATCAGCAGCAGAATCATTAACATTTGCAAGATATTTATTGTATCAATCATTGTATTGGCATCATACCGGAAGATCAGTTAGAGCGATGCTAAGAGAAGCAATTGAACCGGCTTTGCAGGTAAAAAGAAAAGGTAAATATAATAGTTTTTATAAAGCGCTAAAAGGATCAATAGGTGTTACTAATAATCCTGATAATATAACCGTTAATGACATATTAAATTTGATAGAAAATTGGACAGATGAGGAAGGACAAGTAATTATAAAACTAATAAAGCATAGAAATTATTATAAGAGAATATTAACCATCCATAGTTATCCATCACCCGTGGAGGGAAAAGAATCTCCTTTAGACCGATTTAGGCGTGTTTACAACAAGCCACATTTTCAAGAAAGTTTGCAGCAAGAAATCACGGAAGTATTTAAAAATCAATTATCTGTCAAAGATCCAAAAGTTTCTTTGCTAGCTCCTGAGAAAACAAATAAAACCATTGAGCTATTATCTACACCTAAAAAAATTATTTGTGACTGTCCAACACCCATTTATGGAAGCCGTGAGATGTTAAGATTCATCCCGGAACCACAAAGACTTCAACGAAATTATCTTACAAGAGCCGATGCTGGAGAAAGAGTCTCTGAAGTGTGGGACGAAGCACATTTTAAGCTAATGAATATTGTATCAAAAGGAAGAGTGTTTTGCCATCCTGATATAAGAGGTACTTTAATGGCGGCTATAGGCCCAGATGAAATTAAAAAATGTTTGGAAAAAGTGATTGAAAGATATTAGAAATTTGAGAATATGAAAATGAGGCTCTTCGCTATTTTGTATGGGTAACGCAATAGCCCTACTATCAACTGAAGCAGATTACATGAGGGGGGTGTTGAATGCGGAGCGTCCGTAGTTATCAAAATCTCCAAAAATTCATAACCAAGAAATATCTTTGATATGATGTCCTAAGAAGCTGTATCTCAATTGCCCTCACCAACATTTTTCATCCTTCTTTTTGGATTTAAAACTATATTCGTCCTCCTTCTTCTTCTGATTTTGGATTGTTTGACTGCATCCCAACCACATCTACCCACATGAAACAGCGAAGAGCCCTAAATTTTTATAGGTGAATCGTACCATCAAATGATTATGCATGTGGAAGTTGAGAAATGGTCGAAGAAGGCGTGTGTAGCAAGCGTGGGCGAGTACTCTGCACTGATTGATGAAGCAAAGGTAGTGTTAGAGCAGGAGATAGCGTTAAGAGAAGGCAGCGGTTTGGTTCTTGTAGTACCACAAGCAGTAAAGGGTGTAATAGTGGTAGGTGATATTCACGGCGATATGGAAAGCCTTGTTCATATTTTAAAGGCTGAGGATATAGAAAAAGCCGACAGGATTATCTTTCTTGGTGATTATGGGGATAGGGGTGGGGGGAGTGTTGAGGTCTACTATCTTCTTTTGATGTTGAAAGTTTCGGTAAGAGAGAAGGTGATAATGCTGCGTGGCAATCACGAAGGACCGATGCTAGTCAGACCACATGATCTGCCATCCTTATTTACAAAGCGATATGGTGCTAAGGGGAATACTCTATATAAGAAGTTAAAGGAACTTTGGGCGTATTTACCTCATGCGGTATTAGTAGAAGGCAGATATTTGCTGCTACATGGTGGTTTGCCCAGAAATGTAGCTTCTATTAAGGATATCGCGTATGCACATGAAACCGCATCGAGCAACTTCGAGGAGATACTCTGGAGTGACCCAGTCGAAGGTAAAGGCTATTTCCATTCGTTGAGGGGCGCAGGTATGTTGTTCGGTGAAAACGTTACGGATAAGGTTCTTCGCGCAGTAGGCGTAAAGACGCTGATAAGAAGCCACGAGCCTTGTGAAGGCGTTAAGGTACAACAGCAGGGTAGAATTCTAACGTTGTTCTCGAGAAAGGGCGCACCGTATTTCAACACTAGAGCCGCATATTTGGTGTTGGATGAAAATGCGTTACGAGAAGCTAAAGACGCTGCAAAACTGGCACGTGACGCGAGGATATGGTGATGTTAACTATCAACTCCTATTATTGTAAGTTATAGAATCGATTGATCCATAATTCATAACCTGTTTAGCGAGAGATGTGCCACTTACATTTCTACCTCGTCAGCGATGCGTGTTTCTTCTCTCAGTAAATCATCCGGCAATGCCCTGATATACGATAGTTTACTACTATAGCATGCAATACAATTATTCCCTTGATGGAATGCTATGGCACGACCAAGAGGAAAAAATGATGTTGGTTGTTAGAACTCGCGATGTCCATATTATCTAAGAGAGAAAGGGAAGGATCTCATCAAAAGCGGTAAGTACAAGAGCACAGGACACCAGAGGTTTTATTGCAAGCATTGCAAGACCTATTTTATGGAGACAAAGGGCATACTGCTCTATCTGAAAAAATGTCCGAGAGTGAAATAATCGATATTTACAAGCACCTGGTAGAGAAAAACTGGATACCTGGTATCGAGCGGATCACAGGTCATCATAGAGACACTATAGGCAGATTGTTAGAGGATATGGCTGAACAGGCGGAAGAGATGAACGAGCACCTCATAAAGAACCTTGGGCTTACACCGTTTGAATGCGATGAATTGTGGAGCTTTATCGAGAAAGCACCCTTCGGGTGCAAATCAATTGTAGCTAGGGCTAAGCATTGGATGGTTCCAATCAGCTAATTTACAACCAAAAACTTCGTTTTCTGTCGGGGGTCCCTTGCTAAACTCATACCACGCGAGTGTCATTTTTCTTCCACAATTTGGACATTTTGGTGCCCAGTTATTCACTTTCGTAATTTCAACATCGCGGAGGTTATCTTTTTCCGCGAGACGAAATCCCGCCCCTTAAAGTTGAGATTGTCCTCGAATATGTGTCTGACCGTGAGAGGGACATCAATAGTAAGGGGCCACAGCAAAATAAATTCTAATTTTTAGTTTTTTTCTGGTTTGATAGTGTAGTTTTCATTTTCAACTTCAGTCATCCCTTTTTTATCGTTTTATAATCCCTGCCTGGACGTTTACCCACTTTCGATATTCCGCCCCAACAAAATTCTAACGCCTTTATACCCTGCCAACTGTCGTGATTGCACTTCATTAAGACTTTACAAAAAGCATATCCAAAGTTCATCAGAATTATTTTTTCCCATACGTTTTAGAAGAAGTATTACTTATCTAAAGCTATGGATTTAATTATAAGGTGGCCCCTAAGACAGAGGAAAACTAGGATGAGATATGTTCCGGGTGTGAAGATGTTCGGGTGCATCAATTAGATATATTGCTGGATGGTTATAATAATTAATGCTGAGCGAACGCAGAGTTATAGTTTATATACCTCAAGAAATTGGCACCCGAGATCAAAGAAAAACCGACTATTGGTTCATATTACGTCTATAAATCGTCATATAGGGACAATCACTTTCTGATACGCATCTGGGTTCTTTAGTGCTACTGTTGTCACGATTGGTGGTTGAATATTCGTGCTATTCCAATCATACAAGAACACATCCGTATAATATTCGCCTACCGCATCATTATCAATAATCACACCCACTTCTCTATTGTTCATGGCACTATTCTCATTCCAGTTGATACTTGAGATTAGAACCTTGCTGCGATCAACAATCACGCCCTTGTTATGTGTCTTGTTGAGACCTGTACGTTCGGTATCGGCGAATTTCGCGCTCATGTTCAGACCTTCGTTTGCCGCTATCGCCCGTAGATACTCGATTGTTGCCTCGTTTGTATCAAAACTGTAGGTTGGATTGAGCAGAATCTTAACATCGCAGCCGCGTCTTGCTGCGTTGATTACAGCATCCAAAAAGGGATTCTTATTATCTGTACAGGAGTTCCAATCTTTGTATATATACAGTTGCTGTACGTAAACCGAGTCCTTTGCTTCTTTTAGCATGCCGAGAATCGACATTGTCTCCATTAGCGATGTATCAGGCGCTAATATGGGCGATACACTGAATTCACCACATAGTTTTACGCTATCAAAAGGATGTGTGTAATTGCCCGTCATGATTGTGCGATTTGGTTCAAAACCTTGAGACGGACCTCCGTAGATGGGATGTCCAGACGTAAAGGGGAAGCTGTCACGGCTCTCCGGCTTCCAATCGTCGAAGAAAACATCGCTGAAATAGTCGGTTACATTCGTATTGTTTATTATGACGCCCCAACCTCTATTACCAAAGGTGTTATTGACAGGCACGCCCGTATTCTTCCAGTTCTCGGATGTTACAATTGTCAATCGGTCATCTAGGATCGCATACTTTGCGTGATTAAACCTATATCTATCGTATATGCCATTAGCTTTCTCATTTATCATGTATCTGACCTCACCGCCGGCATTCTCTATTTGCTCTGCAATATATCGCTCTTCGTCTGCGATTCCACCTACCGGATCGCCCTCTAGCATGACTTTTACCTCAATACCGCTCTTTGTTGCATTGATGAGATGATCCATCAAGTAGAAATTGTGGAATTGGTAGACATTCAAATAGATTGCTTCTTTTGCGTTCTCTATCGCATTTGCGATCACTTTAAAACTGCTGTCCGGCGAGGTAAATAGCGTTAACGTTCCGTTAAAATCAAATGTCGCATATGGGAAGTGCGATTGCCCGACTACATAGACCCGAAAGTCGTCCCAATCGGATGCGGAGTCGGTGTCTTCGTATTCCGGTCGCGGTTCGGTTCTGTCCCGTTCTAAGACTACGCCATATTTCACGTCCTTTACTGCCGGGCCAGACCAGCCAGCACCTTTGTAATTGGAGTTGCCATAAATCACGACATCTAGCACATTGTCCCTATTATCCATCAGGATCACTTCATCACCGTCATTATGCAATTTTATGCCATTACGAGTCTTTGTCAACTTGGGGACGGTAGGATCCGAATCAACGCCATACTCAAAATCAGGTTTCATCTGCATCGCCTCGTAGAATGCTGTTGCGTTATATGCCATGTACCGGCTATCGCCCGCACTTATAACCGTTCGGCATGGGAACGTAATAACACCTTTGTTATCTGTCAACTGCCAGCCACTGATGTTGATTGTACTATTGGTGGGGTTGTGTATTCTTATGAACTCACCATTTGTATCACCTTTCACATAAGTATCATAATATACCTCGGTAATCAATATGTGGGCTGGAGTTTGCTCAAAGAGCTCCACTGTCTGCATTAGCGGTGATGCATTTGTATTGGCGCCAAATGCAACAGCACTTGCAAGTATCGCTAAGGTAATTGAAATCACCAATAATTTACAAATTGTTCTGTTTATCATTCTATATAAAGTATAACTTCTACCCATAAATAAATTTAATTTAGGACACAGATTTACACGGATTTACACAAACCTTTTCTTAAAAAGAAAAGCTTTACCAAAAGAACATTTGTGTTTTTCTTTTAGCACATGCTAAATTTTCTTTTTGTAAAAAAGAAAAAGTGTTGTGTTAATCTGTGTCAATAATTTGTTTTCTTGACATTCGACCATTACAAAGTAGTTTTCCCACGGCTCCATTAGGGGATAAATGTCTCTGTCCTTGTCTATGTTGTAAGGAGTATCACCTATACCATCGCCGTCTGCATCTGTTCCGGTGTAATCGTCCCAATAGTTACCGAGGTAGTTTGTATACCTCGTTTCGTTGTAAGTATAGGCTATTTTTTCATCAGAGCGCCATAAGTTGGTCGATTCATAATAATAAACATTGTCAGTGTTGTTTATGAAGTTGTTAAGATAGATGCTGTTGTTTGAATCCCACCCGAGGCTGATGCCAACCTCGTTGTTTGAGTAGATGTTGTTCGTTATGCTGTTGTTTGAACCCCCCCCGATGCCAACCTCATTGTTTGAGCAGGTGTTATTCGTTATGCTGTTGTTGTTTGAATCCCCGAGGGAGATGCCATATCTGTTATTTGAGCAGGTGTTGTTCGTTATGCTGTTGTTGTTTGAATCCCAAAAGAGCGAGATGCCACCCCTACTGTTTGAAGAGCAAGTGTTGTTTCTTACAGTGATATTCGAGGATAGGGCGATAAGTATACCAATGCATGCATTGTTCAAATACTGATTTTCAACGATGACATTACTGCAATTCCAGAGAATGACCTGCCCTGCACCTTCAGGAACCGTTCCACCGTTCACATTCTCCCAGTAGTAAACTGGTTTTCCATTTACCGTATTGCTTGTGTCTATCTCGTTACCAAAAACCCACAATATTCCGTTATCGACCATGACATTGTCTTTCAATTTGTTGTTTGAACCCGAAATATGAATACTTGCATAAACGTTGTTTGAGCATTTGTTGTTGGATATGCTGTTATTATCTCCGACCGCGAAGATGCCAACCTCGTTGTTTGAGCAGGTATTGTTCGATACGTTGTTGCCCACTGGACCATTGAGCCTGATGCCACACCTGATGTTATTAGTGCAGATGTTGTTCAATATGCAGTTGTTGCGTGATGGACCATAACGTATCAAGAGATAGATACCATTGTTGTTGTTTGTGCACTTGTTGTTAGATATATTGCAGTACTCTGCGCCAACATAAATTCCAGCACTCCTATACCAATACACCCCCTTTTCTCCTTTCACCGTGAACCCGCTTATGTTCACATAATCTGCACGCACGTTAAAGACCGAGTATGGTTCTCCTGCAACATGAACAATCGTTGAATCAGAACCATTCTCAGAACGGATCGTTAAGCGCTTATACACATCCACGTTTTCGATGTAAGTCCCATCTCTTACGATTATCGTGTCATTGAGATAAGCGGCATCCACCGCATCCTGTATCGTTGCAAAGTCA
This sequence comes from Candidatus Methanophaga sp. AG-394-G06, assembly GCA_009903405.1. Taxonomy (GTDB): domain Archaea; phylum Halobacteriota; class Syntropharchaeia; order Alkanophagales; family Methanospirareceae; genus Methanophaga. Next base: position 29,955 of record PRCZ01000010.1, on the reverse strand, counting down.
TCAGGCACATAGATCGGGTTTTTCGGTACATAGATCGAGTTGTCCGGCACGTAGATCGGTGACGCGGTGTGTGTAGAAAAGCAGACCTCAACATCGCCAAAAGGTACGTGATAATCGCTGTTATTTTCGTTCAAATGCAAGTATGTTCCTGAGTCATTATAGGATAACTGTAACTGTTTCGGTTTGCATATGACAGTATCAGGGTTAGTACACACTGGAAGCGTTATACTCACATTTAGCTCTTTATAACCGAGCGGAATTAGTGCGTACTTAAGTGTATATGCTTGACCCGGTAAGATAGACCCTACCAGTCTGTGCGAGTATGTAACACTGATATTAATGGGCATATAATATTCATCATCCCGTGTGGGCACAAAATCTTCCCCTACTGTCCATGCAATTACTGTGTAATCATCTACATACTCAGATGGTACTTTGACATTGTTGTTTATATACTCAGACGCATTTAGAAGGTAACGGTACGTTTTGTGCTGATTATTAGCTTTTACTACTATATTCTCTGCGTTTTTAGGCGGTAGATAGTATACGTCAAACGGACCATCCCGGAAATAACCGTCAAAATCTATTTGGCATTCTACGTTTGAAATTAGAGTGCTTCCATGTTCCTCAACAGAGATGTCTACGATGTCTCTTGCGGGTATTACCAAATCGGGTACCTGCAAGTCCGCCGAAGCTGTTCCAACGGATATTGCAAATGTTGCGATCAAAAACATACATAATACAAATATCCTTCTTTTCACTTTTATCTCACCTCCGTTTTCTTGTCACCCACCAATCCCATCAACCCAGCCAGGCTTTTCCGGCGGTTCCGTCTTTAACATCTCCTTCCATTTCTCGTCCGTCAACCGATCATCCATTGGACGTTTGAACTCGTAATAGCTGAACACCGGCCCGGCACCCACAATTATCCGACTGTCCGGAACACTATAAGCAACTAAAATCAGGTCTACGTAGCCAACACCCTCTTCCAAAACCATTTCTGTGTTATCATCAGTATGCACATCAGCAACGATGGTCGTCTCCTTGCCTTTGGCATTCACACCCGTAACGAGAGAATCCAAATTCGCGCCAAAGTCCATTATGAACTTGTAATCACCATCGGTTAACTCCTTGTTCTCCAGTTCCACTACCGATATGTTCATCAAACGCTCGAGAATGAGTCCCAAATTATGCAGACGATCTTTTTCGGTCTCATTCAAGACTTCAAGGTCTACCAGACCCCTCTCGGTCATTTCCGTTAACGCTAATAAACGCGCATAGAATTCCGGAACGGGCTCCACATAGCCTACCACTGGCTTTGGCTCAGGTGGCATCCCTTTTAATGACGGCGTATAACTCTGCTTAGCATAAAGAATTGTATCATGCCGTAATTCAGTCCACGAAGCGAGAGCGGTTTGTAGAGCTTTATTTCGCCATGCTTTTGTCTGCATGAACTTTGGGTATCCATCGCCAAACTCGGTTAACAGCGGCTTTAGTGTATACAACCAGCTCCAATACAAGTTTCTATTCCAGTCAGCGCTATTAAAAGCTGTGAATTCCGATTGGAGCTCGTTTAACTGCTTCTCATAGCTCGTGTTCAGATTTAGACCTTCATATTCCGTATCGCCCTCTTCTATTAGTATATCCCCTGCCCGTTCAGAACCGAGCACTGTCATAATGTCTAAACCGCGAGGGAAACATCTCGCAGGTCCCGCACCTGTGTAACACATCGTGAACGGCGTGCCATTGCCTGTATACATACCTACTGCGGGAGAGACCAACTGCTGGAACATATACGAATCGGGAACGAACCGCTGCCCCATGAATCGCATCCCTTTCGTTTTGTTCAGGCACTTATACAACTTCTCCTCGGTTATCGGTGGGTAAACGACACAAACGCCACTTCCGCCATATATCTCCGGGCTTCTCAGCGTTGCAAGCTCAACCTTTAATTCCAATAATTTGTTTTCATCGCTCAGGTCACTGGCATTGTACGCTGTACCAAAAACGATGTTTTGCGCATCACGATACTCATAAGGTGTCAAATCATCGGCTGTTCCGACAAAGAAAGCGGTTACCGAATAGATTCTGTCCCATATCTCCTGTGCAGTACTATTATTAACCGTCACATCGGGCAGTTCAGAAGCGATCAAAGCAGCTTGTATTGTTGATATGTTCGCATCCCGGCCACTTATCAATGCGTCATCGCCGTTGCATCCCTTCAACATGAAAGCTATCCGCCCATACCACATCATCGCCTTAAAATATCGTTTCAACTGCTCGCTTCGTGTATAATGCCCTCTTGGCACGTATTGCGAGTAATCCTCGCAGTAGCAGCAGGGATAGTCGCAGATGCAATTCGGATTAGAATTGAAGATAGCACTTGGATGGAAGCCTTCATGTTGCGTGATATTTTCCAGCTCCTTGTTAACGTCCTCTGTCACATAATCGGGTATAGAGAAATTAATCACTTTGATGTCCTCAGTACCATTGTAGCCTTCAGTTGGTGTTTGCAAAAGTTTCAGAGCAACAGCGAAGTACGCGACGTTTCTTCTCGCTGATTCTTTCAGGTCTGCATCATCAAAATTTTCATAATCTTTAACGGACTGATTAAGCATCGCATTGCTCATATCTACGAGTATGTCAAAGAATTCACGTTCCTCGATGCCTTTGAGTATCTCGTTGAATTGGATATGGTAAAGATGCAGCAGAGTATCGGTAGTAACAAAAATCGGTATGCCCATCTCCTTCAGATCTTTATAAGGAGCTACAATATCGTCTTCTTGACCATAATCTAAGATTACAAATCCGTTGGTACCCAATAGTTCTTCTTCTGTTTCATTTAACCCTAGTTTAGCGGTTATGTCTTCGATGTTTGTGATATTACTCAGGTTCAAGGGTAAAGGATAAGAAGGCACACTGGCATTTACCGAGATATTTATTGGCTGATAATAGGACGAGAAAGAGAATTGGGAAGTTTCGCTTTTTGTATTGGTTCCGTTTTCCTCGAGGAAGTAATTCTCCCAGGGTTGCATTAGTGGATAAATGTCTTTGTCTGAATTTATGCAGTAATGAATATCGCCTATTCCATCGTTATCGGCATCTGACACATTGTAATCATCCCAGTAGTTGCCAATGTAATTGGTATACCTGCTTCCGTTGTAAGAGTAATTTATTGCATCCGTTGAATTCCAGATGTTAGTTGAATTATGTGTGCAAACGTTGTCAGTGTTATTTATGAAGTTATTAAGGTAAATTTTATTGTTGCTCGAATGATGTTGTAAGTATATGCCATAGCTGTTGTTGGTGTTAGCGTTATTGGATATGATGTTGTTTGATGCGTAATTTAGATAAATTCCACGAGCATTTGCATGGTTATTGTTATTTTCTATCGTATTGCGTGAGGAAGAAAATATATAGATTCCAAAATTGGACTCACAGTTGTAATTGTTGTTACTTGTTATGGTGTTATTGTTAGATGAAAAAAACAAAGCTATTCCATCTATTAAATTATCCCTGTTATCGTTGTTTTTTATGGTATTATTTGATGAATAATCCAAACGGATTCCATGTTGATTAATATAATTATTGTTGTTTGATATGATGTTGTTGCTCGAGTGAGATAAGTGGATGCCATTGAAGCTGTTCGACCCTTTACCCATTACATTGTTATTTGAGATATTACAATAATCCGCCCTGTTAAGTTGCATGCTAGAAATTCCAGCGGCATCTTTTACTGTAAATCCTGATATATTCACATAATTTGTAGTTATCTCAAAGACATTATCATCTCTGTCTTCCGCCTCCACAATACAATTTACTGAGCCATTCTCTGATTTGATCGTTAATCGCTTCGTAACATCTATATTCTCGCGATAAGTTCCATCGCGCACGATAATCGTATCGCCAGGGGAAGCAGCATCCACCGACGCTTGTATCGTTGGATACGAATCCGGCACGTAAATCGTGATAGATGAAGAAACCCCATCGCTTTCTGATACCGCCCCCGCAGAAGGCGTCACTACAACCATCGCTAAAACAAAAACAATTAAAATCGCCAGTATCTTCCAAATACCCTCATTCGCTATTTTTAGCATCTTCACTTTTACCCCCCTATAAAATACCCGTCAATTTTATGATGGTATCCAATCCCTATTTAATATATTTTTCGATTTGTATCTAAAAATATGGTTGAGTTTGTTTGGAATGTAGTTGAGATACATCGGGCCGATTAAAATCAACGCTCATCATGCTTTTGCCTAATTTGCTGTTTTGTTTCAGGTGAGTATTCTCTCGTGTAGTTCTTTTGCCTTATTACATTTAAATAATAATAACTTTTTGTTCATTTCTGACACGCCTTTCACATGCAATTGTGTCCCACTTCCATATTAAACTCAACCAATACGCTACTTTAAATCTGTGTTAATCTGCGTTAATCAGTGTCTTAAAAATCATTGGAAAATGATAGGGTTATGATAACTTATTATTTGTGAGTTCCCTTATAAGTCTTGTATTCACCCCTTATAACCTTTTCAACATAAACGGCCCCACCTGGATATAGCCAAACCGCTTGTAATATTCCCGCACACCTATCCCGCTCATCACGGCTATTTCCCGGTATCCATTATCTCGTGCTATCGCCTCCGCTTCCTTTAACAACCGTGCCCCATAGCCGCGATGCTGCCAGCTATTTACCTTCCGTTCGCCCAAGCCAGCCAATTCGCCATACACGTGCAGGTCACGAACAAGAGCCGCATGTTTCAACTCCACCCTGTGTGGCTGATACGGGAACCGCAATCTCAAAAGCGCAATTAAAATGTCCGCCTCTACATCTTCGTAAGAGAGGAAATATTCCGTGCCGTTACATGCCTCGTATCTTTCAGTCAAAAATTTTATGTTACTATCATCTGCGATTCTACCCTGCAAATACGAAAGACCCGCCTCTCTACATCTTATACACCTGCATTTATAGCCCTGTTCGTGCAATCGCTCGTTCACCAATTGCCTCAGATTACTCTTCTTTACGCCCGCTTCTATGAACTGAGCGGGGATGTCGCGTTGTATTCTTTGTATCCGCACCCAGTTAGGTATTATCCTTTTCGCATATGCAATTATCTCAATCGCTTCGTCCTCACAAAGCGGCACATAATCGCCTTTCTTCCACTGGTCGTACAACTGCGTACCCTTAACCACCAGGGTGGGATATATCTTCAAATAATCCGGCTTGAAGTTCGAATCGTAAAAAATCCGATTAAACATTTCTTTGTCTGCTTCCGGGGAAGAGCCAGGCAGTCCGGGCATCAAGTGAAAGCCCACTTTTAACGCACTGTCCCGCACCCGACTATTCGCCGCTATCGAATCCTCCACAGAATGCCCCCTATCTATATGCTCTAAGATCTTGTTATTTACTTGCTGCACGCCTAGCTCGACTTTTGTCGCGCCCATAGCCAACATGCGATCTATCTCCCCCTCCTTTGCATAATCCGGCCTCGTCTCGAACGTCATGCCAGTATTTCTAACCTCACGCCCGCGCTCAGAGCCGCACTCGGACATCGCCTCCAAGCATCGTCCCACGAACCAGCGCTGATATTCTAATGGTCTCGCGGTTAGCGTGCCACCCATTAAGATCAACTCAACTTTATCGAAATCATGTCCTATCTCTTCCAGTTGATATAGCCTTGCTTTCACTTGCTCGTACGGGTCGAAACCATGTTGAAAGGCTCTAATAGCTGCTGGCTCCCGGCCCACATAACTCTGTGGCGACTCGAAATCAGAGAATGGACCACCGGGACACATTACACACTTGCCATGCGGGCATGGATAAGGCGAAGTCATCACAGCAACAGGGGCAACGCCTGAAGCCGTTCGCATTCTCTTCCTCATTAATCGCACTTTAAACTCATCAGGGCACAATTTCAGTACATCTGAGTTCCGAGGGATACTAGGCAGCCGATATTTCTTGCTTATTCGCTTCTTTAGCTCATTTATGCTATCTGATTCACTTATTCCTTGTTCGGATACAGTATCAGCTATCTCTTTACATGCAAGTTCAAACGCAGTCGTAGCCATTGCCATTTTGTATTATTCATGTTTCACGCGTATCCACTCAGATATTCGCTTCCTTCTTCTTCTTCTTCTTCTTCTTCTCCCTCTTCCGCCAGTTCATCACCCTTGTGCCCGCGTTCCTCTAAATCCGATGTATCAACGCTAATTCCCAATATCTCCCCTAATTTATCCACTAGTTCCTTTGCCGCATAATAATCAGGCTCTTCTGCATCTCTCATGTTCTGTGTCGTGCTTGCGAATAGACATATCCCTTTTATCCCTTTCTCTTCCCCTATTGCAACTACAAGTCCAGAAAAGCCAATAAATCGCTCCACATTCGTTCTCTCTATTTCCTGTTTGGACATCTCTTCCAATAACTCCTGGTCGGTTGCACAGCATCTTATCCCTTCTTCTATTACCTGTGCACCGAGCGAAAACACCTTTTTTACATTAAACTGCTTGAATAAATCCGTAACTGTATCTGCGACCAGATATTGGTTAAGAGAGTCATAAGCTTGATAACCGCGTATTATCAGGATCTTTTCCGCTTCAAGCAGATAAAATTCCACTTTTGGTAGTTCTACTAAATTGCCTTTCGCCCTTATTGTACCCGCGCTGCTAGGAGCACCAACATAAGAAGGTCCGTAATAAACGCCTGGGAAACCGTATGAATAGAGTTCCGCAAATAGTCGTGGTTGCAATTTCTCTATAAGCACATCCACTGCAATTTTGCCAACAGACCTTAACCCCGATGAGCCTACTATCGCTATCGGTGCCTTCAGCGTTGTCTTACTCTTATCGCAGTACGTCACCCAAACTTTCTTCGTTATGCCCATAATATTTTTCACCTTAATTCCTTTTGTATATATGTATGTATGTATGTCTTTATTGATTCCTTTACTTTATGAATTATTGTATCTTGGATACGTTATTTCAATAGTCACCTTATCGCTACGAGCGATTTCTTTACCAGTATCTACAGATTTAATAAATGCCATAACTTTAAATTTACCACTAAAAGGGACCTCTTTTCTATTCTTCAGCGTGAAAGTATGACTTGATTTTCCTCCGGGACCAAGGTCTGCCCGTATTAATTGTTCGGTAGGTAATAGCCAGTATCCTGCACCTTTATCGGGATATATCACATCAATACTGACAGTATAAGCGTCTCGCTGCGTGATATTGTCACCTTTATTCAGGACCTTAACGTCAAGAGTAACCGATTCACCGAGATCAATTGCTATGTATCGGCTATCTAATAGAGAAGGTTCAGGGTCTAAGACGTTAATAGCCACTACTTCTAGTCCCGGCGTTCTTATATTGTGCGATAATGCGCTGAAAGCAATAATAGCTACCAATACGACAATTAATGCAATTCCTATTACGATTTTGCCCTTCATTTGTCATTCCCTCGTTTTATTAATTAGTTTAATTTTATTTTATTTTATGGGGCAGCCCAGATTCGAACTGGGGTCCATGGCTCCCAAAGCCACGAGGATAACCTGGCTACCCTACTGCCCCCTCTTTCTCTTCTTGTTTATTAGTATATTAAATAGCAAGAGCTATTTAAAGCATAATCGCTATGAGTTATTATTGCCTTTGACACATTTTATAGTTCCTTCCAGCATTTACCATTCAGCCATCCGCTGTAATTCCTCCTTTGAGTTAAAACCAAGCGATACCACTACGCCCACCAAAAGTATATTCAAATTCTTTCTTTACGGCATTCCATAAATCAACATCTATTAGGATCATAGTAGATATTCTTCTTCACTCGCGGGGAGATAGGTATAACACCACTTTTCTTTACATATCTTCCTTGCCACTTCATTTATCTTTAATGGGTTTACTGGTCCGTCGAATGTTTTTATCACTTTATTTTCAGAGACGATGACGGTCTTTCCAATAAACTTATTTCTCAATTCCTTTATGTGCTTATTTACCCACTCTCTTGGTTCCATTTTTCCTCATTTATTTTTACTTTTATAAGAGTATTATTTTGAAAAGGTTGGTATTTTCCACAATTTCGCTTGCTCTCGACATTTTCATATGTCCATGATTTCACCTTTTACCTCAGATTAAACATTTTAGTGCTTTGCGGCCTTTGTCTTCTCACGCATCGCTCTTATGCCAATTGCAATATTGGCCATAATCACCCCTTTTCGATCACCTTTCGACACTAATACGCGGCCACTCTTTTCCCATTGCGTCTTCGGATATGCTTTCTCTGTCTCCACCTCAGGCTCCAGCTTGAGTATTCTCGCAACCTTTTCTATCTCTTCCACTTTTGGTGATTTCACCGCATTTTTTCGCGATACCTTTCGACCTTCCTTTCTCGTCCTACCCGCAGCTAAATAAGCAGGCCAGATGACTATCTTTTCTGTCATTTTTCTCTATTCTCTACTGCCCAAAAATAGCGATTTTTATACCTGTCCATACATCTCCCATACTTATACCCAGCGCCCGCCAGACGACATAAGCACCAACAAACGTGCCTAATATGCTACCCAGATTTGCCAGTGCCGCTACAAGAATGACTTTAAACAGCTTGTTATTCGCCAATTCTCGTAATGAGTCCACGTTCATCATACCTTTTAAGTCTTCTGCTGTTGGCTTCCTCACATAAGCCTCTACCAATCCGGCAAACCAACCCGCAGCTAAAAACGGGTTCAAAGAAGTAAGCCAGGCAACGGAAAATGCGGTGAGTACCGATAGCGGATGTCCTCTTGCTATCACCACACCTATCGCAGAGAAAACGCCATTTATCACTACCCAATAAAGAAACGCACTAAGAAGAACAGCCCAAGAAATGCCGGAGTAAAAGGCTGCTATAAAGACAACCACTAGCGCTACACCTATCCCTAGTCCTAACAAATGCTTTATGCCAAACCGCTTCTTAGGTAGTGCGCATAACTCCTCCTTCGGCGGTATTAACTCAGGATGGCGTAGAAGATTCTTTATCCCTGCTACATGTCCTGCACCTACGACTGCAACTGTTTTCCTTTGCTCTAAATTATTGGTCAAGCTATGATGTTGGAGCTCCAACAGACTTCCCGCGATATACGCATCCCTTTCGTCTAATAGTGCGGTTGCAGCGCCCGGCGAAAAGTCTCTTAGTTCTTCCATCAATTGCGTTACCACGTCTTCATCAGTTATTCTATCCAGATCTATACCGTCACCCACATTCATACCACCAATTTGTAGCTTTTGGGCACCTTCCTTGCCATCTCCACCTTTTCCATCGCCTCTTATATTCGTGATTGCAAATAGCATAGAAAAAACCATTTTTAACTTCTCAAAAAACTTCATCTTCTTCCAGAATCGCTGCATCGTTATCTGTATCGGTCGGTCAATTAATGCGATCTTACAACCTTTCTCCTCGGCCTTCCCTATTGCCGCCATCATATCTGCACCGGGCTCAATTCCTAACTCATCGCCCATTTTCCTCTGCACGTATGCAAGCAGCCAATGAGTGAGTATTAAAAATGGACTGCCTGTGCTTAACGTATCCTTAACCGAAAAATTTTCGACTTCGCCTTTCAATGATTTGTAGCGTGCTTCACATAACTCAACAGCGACTACGTCTGGATTTTCTCGATCTATTACCGCCTCTACTTCCTTCACGCTCTTTTCTAATATGTGTCCTGTTCCTACTAAGATTATATTATCTGTAATTGCACCAGTAGCATCATTCTCGCTCATACCTGCTTTTACCTTCTCCTAGTTCACGTAAATACTTAATACCTTCATCTACTATAGCGATTCAAGCGTTATTTATCTGACCTCAGTTCCATCTCCAATGCACCTACCGGGCAGAGATTAACACAAGCTTTGCAGTTGTTGCATTCTTCATTCTTTATCTCTATCCACAAACCCATCAAATCTATTGCCCCTGTGGGACATACGGTGACACACGCACCGCAATACCCACATCTGTATCTATCTATCTTTATCATTTTTCTCCTTGAATATCTGTCCCTCAAATGTGCTGACCTCTGTATCCTTCAGTAACCAAGCATCCTGTGGCAAGCCCGCTTTCCAACATGTCTGACATAAAAACTCCTCCGCGGACCATCTATTCTCAGTAGCTACTTGAGGCAGTAAAAGCCCTTGATATATACCCCTTTTTACAATCAAGCCATGTTTGCCTATCTCTATTTGCTCTGGCAATTTCTCTGGCTCCACTTTTAACACCTGTGGCGTAGTGAGTATCGTGAGCTCGATCGTCACATCCTTGAACTCATCCAGTGCAACCGGTGGGAATCGAGGATCGTTGAGCGCTGCGGATATCGCGGCATCTATAATCGCATCTTCTAACTTAAATATTGGATATGGATAGCCTATACAGCCTCTTAGATTTTCATATTTATTCAGCGTGACAAAAACGCCACGCTTTTCTTCAAAACTAACAGGCAAGTTATCCGGCGCTTGCATTTTGCTGTTCTTACTCAATTGTTCCACTATCGCAGCTCTTGCAAGTTTTAGTCCCTCTTCTCCCTCTTCTTCCGTTGGCATTTTTGCTTCTGCATGCGGAGGGCAGGATTCGAACCTGCGAACCCCTACGGGAGCAGATCTTGAGTCTGCCTCCTTTGGCCACTCGGTAACCTCCGCTTTGCCAGATCAAACGATTATCGTTGCAGCCGAAGCTATCTTCGCGAACCGCTCCACCGCTTCCCGCGCAACTGGCCCCCTTATCTCTGAACCCGTTGGCATGCCCTTCTCATCTACAATAACCGCAGCATTATCCTCAAACTTTACGCGCATCCCAGAAGGCCGCCGGAATTCCTTTCGCTGCCGCACTATCACCGCCCTCACTATCTGCTTCTTTATTTCCGGTCTCCCCTTTTTCACTGATACAATCACCACGTCACCTATTCCCGCCTTCGGGTATCTGTTCTTCACGCCACGGTATCCTTTTACTGCTATTATCTGCAACACCTTCGCACCAGTATTATCTACACAGTCTAAACGTGCACCAGTAGGCAATGCCTTTGTTATCTTTGCTTTTATTCCCTTCATACTACTACCTAAATATGTCTTTTAGCGTTAAATATAAAAAAATGTTAGATTTTTTATGACCAAATTCTTGACGTGTCACCCTCAGTCAACTATATCCAAAAAAATTCTGCTACCTGCGTTTATCATGATGCTCGCTTTTCTACCACCACAAAACTTTTCGTCTTACTCAGTGGTCTGCATTCCGCTATCTTCACCACATCCCCTACTTTTGCATTTATGCAGGGGGGATTATGTGCAGAAATCTTAGACCTCCGAGGTTCAAACCGCTCATATTTCCTTATCTTTTTGAGGTTTGTCCTCAAAACGACAACAGTCTTATGTGCTTTATCACTTATCACCATGCCTTCTAAAATCTGTCCTCTTACCGGCAACTTGCCATGAAATGGACAATTGACATCTTCACATTCCTTATCAGGATTTTTGACTTCTATTCCTATGTTTCGCATTTTGATATTACCTCATATTCTATAATCTTGCATACTAAACTAAGTTCACTTCTTTATCCTATCTTCTGGCCTTGAAACGAGCCGATTACCTTTTACTCGCACTCGTACTCCGCCGCCCAACTCAAAAATGAATATGTTTCCAGCTTTTGCTATCCTCTTCTCATTCTTTCGCTCAGTCTCTATAACCAGCATATTCCGCGTCTCGTCAACCACCGTCCCACAGAGCCCCAGCATATTATTATTCGTACTCGCTCCAATTTCCGTTTTCAAGCCTATCAGCTCGTGCTGCAATATATTGTGTGGATTTATGTTCATGTTTTATCATTTATGCCCTAGCGTATAGCCCATCTCGCGCAGCGTCTTCTTTACCAATTCTTTCTGGTCACCCTGTAATTCAATGCAGCCCGTTTTTACCGTGCCGCCACACGCACATATTGACTTCAACTCCTTCGACAGCGCTTTCAAGTCCACTTCTTTTCCATTCATTCCCTCTATTACCGTAGCAAATTTACCGAATTTCCTTCTCACTGTAAATACTTTTACTACTTGCTGCTCCTTCGCGATCTCCTTGCATATGCATAAGTCTTTTGGCAATCCACATTTAGGACAAACCTCCATGCTCATTTCTCTTCTTCTCTTCCCTTTTCTCCTCGAACTGTTTTTATCCTCGCTATTGCCTTTCTTATCTCCCCTATCCTACTAGGATTATCAGGCGCTCCACCTGTGGCTATCATCCCTCGTTCATGTAACAAATCATTCATCAGACTCTCCAATTCCTCCTGCCGCTCCTGTTCGCCCATCTTTCTTATCTCTTCCATCCTAAATATACTCATTCTTCCTCTTTCTCTTCCGCTCCTTCAACTTTTAATTCCGCTTCTTCCGCTTTTACCTCTTCAACCTTTGCTTTTTCCACACCCTCTTCATTTACCACGACATCTTCTTTTACAACATTCATGCGAAAAGAATCGGGTATATTCGCATCGGGCGCTACTATCCAAACCATGACACCTATAACGCCAGTCTTTTTCTGCGCTATGGAATACCCCTTGTCCACTATTTCCTCAGCTACTGAACCACAGTGTTTTATATAGCCTTCTACCATCTTCTCCACGCGGCCACGCGGTCCTCTAAGCTTTCCAGACATGGTGATCTCACAGCCAAGTGCTCCTGCACCCATTATACGTTGCAGAGTTGAGCGCCCAGCCCTTCTGAAATGCCAACCTCGCTCTATTAGCTTTGCAAGTCTATTAGACATCAATTGCGCACTTAGCTCAGGCGCTGCTATAGGTTGAACATCTATTTGTGGATTATCCAGCTCTTGTTTCTTGGTTATTTCGTCAGTCACCTTTTTTATTCGCTTACCATTCTTCCCTATTATCATTCCCGGCTTCTCAACATGGACCGTTATCTGCGTGCCCATAGGGGTCCTTTTTATATCCATACCCCCATATCCCGCTCTTTCTAACTCTTTCCGGAAATATTCATCCATCCGAACTTTCTTTATCCCTTCCTCCACAAATAACTTCTCTATCACTTTCTTCTACTAACCTCCCACTTCCTTTAGCACTATCTCAACAGTGACGGTCTCCGTATTCTTGGGCGTAGCACGACCAAAAGCACGTGGCATTATTCCATGAATTGTGCGACCCTTCTTCGTGGCCACATGCCATACACGCATTAGATCAAGGTCAAGCCCTTTGTAGTCAGCACTGCCCTTTGCATCGCGTAGCAATTTTAATATCGCCGCGGTTGCCCTTACCGGATATCTCCCTGCATACCATTTATTTAGCCCCTTACGATGCCCAACTTTCTTCTTATATCGCTTGAATGGGACTGCCACCTTCATTCCAAGCACATCCTCCAGGTACGTCTCTGCAGCCCCCACTTTCTTCCCCTTTATCGCTCTGCACACCTCATGCGCATGCTTAGGCGATATATGGAGTTCATAAGCCATAGCCCTAGCTGTCGTCTCCGGATCAATTACGTTTTCCGTGCAATAATTTACCCGTCCCATTTCACTTATTTCAGCGGCACATACTTTGAAGACTTTGTCGCTCCTACTCCCGCAGCTCCATGTGATACTCTCTTTCGTGTCAATGCAAACTCACCCAAATAGTGCCCTATCATCTCTGGCTTTATCTCCACGTATTCAAAGCTTTTTCCATTGTGTATCCCTATCTTCTTCCCCATCATACTTGGCAAAACGATAGCATCTCTTAGATGTGTCCTTATATCATCTTTCCCGGAACTAACTACCTCCAGCAGTTTCTCTTCTTCAGGCCGCAAAGTCCGCTTTATTTTCCTTCGCTGTTTTGCACATAAAAGTTTAACCAACTCGTCAAGCTTCATCTTCTTTAGCTTTGCCATCGTATACCCTCTATATATGAATTCTTCTTCCTTCTTCTTCAATGTTGTTTTAGATTTCTTCTTTGCCATCAGATCACCTCCTTCCGCTTCGTTTTGCCGCTATGTTCCCAACTTTCCTTCCCGGTGGTGCACCCCTGGCGACTGTTTTAGGCTTACCAACGTGCTGATGCGCGCCACCACCAAAAGGATGGTCAACGGGATTCATAGCTACTCCTCGCACTATCGGATATTTTGCTGCTCGTGCCTTCATCTTATGATATTTCTTTCCTGCTTTTACAAAAGGCTTTTCGGTACGTCCACCACCTGCAACTACACCTATAGTTGCAAAACAGTCTGATAATAACCATTTCTTCTTTCCACTTGGTAATAATACCTGTGATCTTCCTGTCTCATGCTCATGTGCTAACAACGTTGCACAATCACCTGAAGACCGTGCGATCTTACCACCGTCATTTGATCTTAACTCTAAATTGCAAATCATGAGTCCTTCTGGGATGTTCCGAAGTGGCATTGTATTGCCTGCTTTTATCTCGGCTGATTCTCCGTAACATACCTCGTCACCTACGCCAAGACCCTCTGGTATGACTATAAAACGCTTAACTCCCCCCCCGTTCTCGTCTTTTGGCTTTATAAGAGCGATAGGAGCACTCCTTGCAGGATCATGCACTATTTCCACGATCCTATAGGATACCGTCTCATTCTTATTCACCCTCACGTGTTCGAGATTAGCTTTATAACGATGCGAAGGCGCCCTAAACGTGGAAGACCCTTTTCCTCTCCGCTGTGCTATTATCCTTTTTCCCATTTTTCTTATTATTATAATATACCCAGTGAAGTACCTACTTCTTTCGCCTTGCCTTCATCCTCAAATTCTATTATCGCTTTCTTCTTTCCTTTAGAGGATATCATTGTCCTCACGCTTTTCACCGGTGTCTCAAATACTATTTCCACTTCTCGTTTTATCTCTGCCCTATTAGCCCGTAAATCCACAACAAACGGGAGCTTATTCTCCGCATCTATCATCAAAGTTGCTTTTTCACTTGGAAGTACATGTTTTAGCACCATTTTTTATCACTCCATTGCGGCAAGCTTGTTTATGGAAGATTCTGTCCAGATGGTCAATCTGCCTGGATGCGTTCCCGGGGCAAATAATTCAGCATTTAGTTTAGACACGTAGGATATATCAACACCTGGTAAATTTTCCGCGCCTTTCAATATTCGTTTATCTCTAGATGGATGCTCGGACTCTACTGTTCCTTCATCACCAGAGATGACAATTAAAATGCTCTTTTTTGTCTTATACCTTCTACCCCTCATCTTCCCTCTACCTGCCCGTATTTTCCGGCCTTTTGCACGAAGTACGTCAGCCCACACACCTACGGATTTTAAAAATCCCGTTACCTCCGAGGTCTTTTCAAGGCTTGCGAACGAATCCTCCACAACTATCGGCAGTTCTACGTCCGTATTAAACATATGACCACGCTGTTTTACAAATTCCGGATTTATAGCGGCTGCTATAGCAGATCTTATCGCTTTCCGCCGTTCCTTTCTGTTTATTTTCCTCTTCAGGATCTTCTCAACTTTTGGCGGATGTGCCCTTCTACCGCCAACCGCTTGTGGCACCTTTGCCGCTCTCCGTCCATCCTTTATGCGTGGGACTCTGGCAACGGCTCTGCCAGGACCCCAGTTCTCTGCAGATGTTTTTCGCCCTGCTAAAAGGTCTGTACCCTTTGGCTGCAGCCTGTTTGATTGCATTGCCAGCACTGCGTTCTTTATCAAGTCAGGCCTGTATTCTTCCATGAATACCGGTGGAAGCGTTATTTCCCTTACAACGTTACCTGATAAGTCCACCACTTTCCCCTTTAGTTCTTCTTTCATTTCTCTCGTCTTCTTATCCCCCTTGTTGTGACTCCTTGCTTATATATACTATGTCTGGCGCATCCAATTTAGGAGGGGCTCTAATAGCTCGAGAAAGTCGCACAAGTCTCTTTTTAGGTCCTGGTACGCTGCCTTTTAATAGAACATAATCATTTCTCACGATGCCATAATTCAGGAAACCCCCTTTTGGCGTTATCTCTTCACCATTTTCGCCTATTTTCACTATCCGCTTATTATATTCTGTCCGCTGCTGATACCCGGTCTGCCCAAGCTGGGGTACTCGCCACCTCACCCTACGAGGCGTCCAACCACCGATAGCACCAACATGGCGGCCTTTTCCCGATCTTCGCGCCTTTGCGTTCTGAATGGTAATTCCCCACCTTTTTACGGGCCCCTGTGTGCCCTTACCCTTGGTTACTGCAGTGGCATCCACAAAATCACCTTCGTTAAATATATCCTTCGCACTTATCTCCTTCCCTAGCATTTCTTTTGCGTATTTGAGGTCTTTCCCTATCTCGCCGCCCATCTGTGTCTCCATCACTTCCTGCTTCTTCTTCGGCACGCCATTCACTGCTTTGGGCAGTGTGGAAGAAATCATACGCAACTCAAGTCCCGTACTATTACTCTTGATTAGTTCTTCTATTTTACTAAGGTCGTCATATGCCTCCGTTACCGTCTGCTTACCGTAGTGCGTAGACTTATAAAGCCGGAATCCCTCTACCCGCATAGGCGGCGTCTCTATTACTGTCACGGGAATAGCTATTTCCATCCCCCTTGTCACGCTATGGGGGGCGTTATCGGTCAGAATAATGTGGGTCATCCCGGCTTTATAACCGGCAAAGCCCTGTATATCCCCTCCATCAACTATCGTTTCTCTCTTTATCCTACATATCTCACTTCTTGCTCGCTTCCTTGGTGTAAAGGCAAGCGACCCTCTCCTTGGTCTGTGTCTTTTTGCCATCTTATCTCTGTACTGAAGTTAGTTAAAGTTAGAATAAATATAGGATTATATAAATCACTCTCAGATTTTAAAATGCCGCTCTAACACACTCTTCGGTCTTGCACAATCTCACTTCCGCTCCTCCACAGAGAAGAGGCACGTATCTCAGCATTTTACCTGAGTTTGTCAATACGCGCTTATACTGCTCAAATGCAGGCGAGACCACGAAACAGGTATCGCAAATTACCCTAACGCCATAATTCTCTATCTGTATCACCAGTTCTTGCATGCGCTGCTTTATCGCTCTCGCGGTAAATATAAAGAAATCTTTTTTCACTTTCCTTCCTTTGCCCTCAACCCGCAGTAGCTTGTGTATCTGCTGGAGTTCAAGAGAAGAGCAATGAGGGCATCCAATCGCGATTACATCGGCTTCCTCTGCGCCCGCATAAAATTTAGTCACATCGCCTTCTTCTACACCTATTTTTTCAGCGGGTATGTCCCATGCTTCAGGTGTTAGTCCTCTTATATGATACAGTCCTACAGACCCGGTTGCACCTATTGCAGCAGATAAATGCTTCAATTCGTCTTTGCTTGGAATAGATGGAAGTTCTATTAGTGGTATCCTATTGCCTACGAGTTCGCCAATTAAAAATCCGAGTGCGCTATAGTCTGCATCTGCAAGGTCACAACTCGCACAGATGCGTATCTCGGGCGCGCGGTTCTCTGTTTGGTGAAGCCCATAAAAAGGTGTCTTTCCTATAAGTGCTGCGGCAAGAGCTGAAGGTGCACCTTCCATATTCGTTCTCGCACCGAGGACTGAGTTAGCATATAAAACGGCTGATGATTCCGACCATGCGATATGCGCACCTTTTGGTGGCGCCCCGCCTTCCAGTAGGTAGGGAATGCAGGTACACTCGGGAGCTATGCCCAGATTTTTATACGCTGTGAATACCGCAATTTGCTTATCTGCGAACTCTTTTGTGATGTTCATCTCATACCACAGTTCCCTATCCATGCCCATCGGGTTCAAGGTGCTTTTTACTTTTACCGTGCCTTCGAGACGGTTTATGAATTCAAATGCGTCACCTATGGTCTTGTACGATACACCGGACATGTGTGCGCTTGCTATTGGGATGAGCTCAGAAGCGTTGTTTATATCTCCAATTGCTACGAGTATCTCCATCGCTTTCTTCTTCGTCCAGCCTTCTTCTCCTTTGTATATCCGCTCTTCCTCTTTTGTCAGGTGCATTTATTTACTATCTGCTTTAGATGCTTCCCCTCCCTATAATCAAAAACATTTCTTTCTAAAAATTTATATTGGTTGGATACATGGATAAAATTAGGGCTTGAATGTTTAGTGGTGTGATGAAAAAGATGAAGACAGTGACAAAAGGCAAAGTGATTGTAATAGCAGCGATTATGTTAGTTTTTGTCTTTGCAGCGCCGATGAGTTATGCAGCGAGTAGGGGCGATAAGTATAACCATATAGTTGTACAACCAACACCACAAAAAGTGTTAATTGAACAGAATTTAGAATTCGATGCGTTTGCCGCACCGCCAATTGTATACCGATTAGTAAGTGGCAATGTAGTGAATACGTATCCAGCGGACAGTAACAGCCGTATTTACAACGTGAATTGGCCAATGTCCGGTGCGTATTATGTGAACTATAACTCAACGACAAAGAATGCAGATGCTCAGCTTTCTGTCGAGGCAGTGAATATACCATTAGAGCTTAAAGTAGGCACAACAACGGTATCGTTTATCGCTGTGGGAACAAAGCTTAGAGTGGATACCGCGGGAATAAACCTGTTCGATGAGGACATAGTTGATCTCATCATAAAGGGTCCCGATGGCCAAATAAAATATGATATGGAGAACGATCAACAATTTACAGACATAGCAGTGTCAGAATTGAAGAAATATGGCACTGACGGTCTCAAAACCACTGGATGGAAGATAGGCGACTACACGTTCCAGATAAAGACCGAATCAGCGCAGGCATGTGGCTTGGATGCGATGAGTGAAAAAAAGGATGTTAAAAGAGGTGGATCATATTATGAACCTTCCCCTACACCGGCACCATCACCCAAAAAAGAAAATGAGATTGCGGTACCTCATTTAACACCAACTGCCACCCCTATGCCAACTGTCACCCCTACAGTTACATCTATTCTGACGCCGATACCATCATCAACGCCATCTCCGGCAGTTTCACCAACACCGGCAGCATTAATACCTGGCTCCGAATTTTTGTTCGCTATAATCGGTATAATAATTGCAGTATGCCTCTTCAGGCATAGGAAATGACTCATAACGAGTGAATACCGATGCGAAAATTGTTCTGGCACAAAAAAGTTTATAAATGTTTCTTCCTTTTTTGTCATGAAGATAAATGAATGGCAAAGCGATAGTTTTTTTCGCTGTTATTGTAGTCGCAGTAGGCGTATTTGCACTCCCGTACTCCGTGTTGCATCTGGAAGGATATCTGAGGGAGGGGATTCCAAAGGTGTCAAATATCTCAAATATGTCTGAGGACGTTGGTTCAACCTATAGTGCAGTAATATTAGCAGTTACATTGAAATAGAGAAGGAGGAATATATGAGTTTCGATGTGGGTCGGGGTGAAGTCACATTTAACCTTCTTCAGCCACCCGCAAATTTCACTCGCTCCGAGAGCCTGTAAGAACGTGTAGATTTAATGATTTTTTTAGCCTTTACATCTTCTTCAATCCGCTTTCTAAGCGCAGAAACACTCATTTCCACCACCTTTTTCTTTTTTTTGCTCGATTCTTTTCTTATCGTAACACTCAACGTCTTATTCTCTACTTCCTTATCTCCCACCACCGCAACATAAGGTATCCATTCACGACCCGCATCCCTTATCTTCTTCGACACTGTCTCTTCCCGGTCGTCTACATCCACCCTTATCCCGTTCAGTACTGGCAGAATACGGTCTATGTATTCCAGGTGCCTTTCTGCTACAGGAAGTATTCTCAATTGTGTAGGCGAGAGCCAAAGAGGTAGCATAGGCAGAAATCCGCCTTCTTTCTCCAAATATGCCTTCTCTAATAACGCATATATGCATCGCTCAATTGCTCCGCTTGGAGAACAATGGAGTATGATAGGTCTCTTTTTCTCGCCATTTGTATCTATATAAGTTATACCATACCGTTCTGCATTCTCCACGTCTATCTGGACGGTGGACAGAGCCGATGCTTTTCCTAATGCATCCACAAAGTTAAACTCGAACTTGAGCACGAAATAGAAAAATCGCTGTTCCCAGCACTCTATCAGTACTGGCTTCCCCGCTATTTGGACCAAATCCTCTATAAAACCCTTATTCGTATCGTAGAACTCCTTTGTGAATCTTATTGCAACTTCATAATCGCTCGTTGAGAATCCTATGCCATCAAGAACTTGAATACAGAACTCGTACTGTTTCTTAAACTCCGCCAATGCCTCATTCATGTCTCTGCATAATGTATGCATGTCGGGCATCGTGAATTTTCTCAAGCGCCGAAGGCCAACAAGCTCTCCCCGCTTTTCCTTTCTAAAGGAAGGCGCGAGTTCGAAAATCTTCAATGGCAGGTTCTTATACGATATACTCATATCTTTACTCATGAGGAATTGGCCGAAACAAGCCGAAAAGCGTAAGAATAAGTCCGGTTTGCCGCCTTTGCCAACCATCGAATATTGCCTTGCGGGAAACCGCTCGAGGTAATCTTTCAGCGCTGGATGCCCCGTACTATACATTATAGGCGTCTCCACTTCCACAGCACCGTATTCTGACACTGACTTCCGGACATAATCTTCTAATAGCACCTTTATCAACTTCCCCTTAGGATAAAACCGCATATTCCCTGGATCCGAAGCGGGTTCGTAATCTGCAATTTCTAACCGCTTCATGAGTTCCACATGCGGTGGTATCTTGTCCACTTCTCTTCTCTTCTCACTTTCATAGAGGAAGAATTTCTTCAAATTCGCCGCTTCTTCAAATTCAAAATCAGACGTTAAGTTCCCTACTTCATCCATAAAGAAGAAATGAGATTCCGCTTTTTCTTCCGCTTCTAACGCCTTTGACTTCTCTTCCACCACTCCTTCATGAACCTTTATTTTCCGTGATAACTCGGATAACGGGTGCCCTTTACATCGCACTGTGAACGATTTATACCATCCAAATGGTGCTCGCGTTATTTCTACACCTTGTGAAACCAAATCCGCTTCTAGCCCTCGCAATATCTCTATACTCCTATCAGGCGAAGCTAGTTCAGAGCTTAAATGTGCATATGGATATAAAACTATTCTTTCCGCATTGACCTTGTTGAAAATAGAAATAGTTTCTTCAGATGCTTTCTCTATAACATAGTTTACATTCTGCTCATCTTCTCGTTCCACCGCAATGAAAGCGACTAATGCTTCTTCTATCCGCTCTTTCTTCCTCGTTTCTTCTAGCTCTTCGGCAACCCTCGTCTTTGCCTTCGCTTCGTATTCTATATAATCCGAATGTATGAACAGCAGTTGCAATTTTCTTTACCATTTATGTTAATATCTCATTATCTTAAATGGCATGGAAAGAATCCAAATACAGACGAAGGGGAATAGCGAAGTCATGGACATTACAGGGGAAGTAAAGGGGATAGTTAAAAGAAAAGGTGTTGATTCCGGAATATGTGTGGTATTTACAAGACATACAACTACGGGAATTACAATAAATGAGAACGAGTCCGGCCTGAAAAGAGACATTTTAACGTTCCTGAACGAGTTAATCCCTAAAAGCGGAGGATACGCACATGATAGAATTGATAACAATGCACATTCACATCTCAGGTCTGTTGTGCTTGGCTCGAGTGTGACAATACCAGTAGAGGGCGGTGATTTAGCTCTGGGAACATGGCAAGGTATCCTATTCATTGAATGTGACGGTCCCAGAAGGCGAGAAGCATGTGTGAAGGTTATTGACGGCTAATTCTTTTGTCCCAGTGGGGTAATGGATATCCTTTGGGCTTGCGGAGCCCAAAATCCGGGTTCGACTCCCGGCTGGGACGTCTATGTGATCCTGTAGTTCACCTCAGCGCAACCCCAAACAACCGCACAAAATTGCTCTCGATCTGCTCTTCCACCGTCTTTACATCGCTCTTTCTCTGCCTCGAAATCTCTTCATAAACCACTTCCACATTCTGTGGTACATTTCTCTCTCCCTCAACAGGCGAAAGATAAGGTGCATCTGTCTCGGTGAGTAAAAGCGAAAGGGGTATTCTTTTCGCCACTTTCCTCATGCTCTTACTTCTCGCTATTATCGTTGGCAGCGATACATAATATCCTTCTTTGCATATCTGATCCGCAAGTAGCGGTTTCCCGGTGAAACAATGAAAAACCGCTTTCTTTATGTCTTCATCCGAAACGATCTTCAAACCTTCTTCTATTGCCTCGCTACCCGTACCACGCAAGTGAAGCACAACCGGTAAATCAAGTTCCTTTGCAAGCTCGAGAAACTCCACAAATATCTCTTTCGTCCTCTTTATCTTCTTCGGGTCTTTTATCCAATGGTAATCAAGCCCGATCTCACCAATACCCACTATTTTTCGCTTGTTCTCGCTTATAAATTCCGCGTACCGCTCTATATCCTGGTCCGTATTCTCAGATACGTGTATCGGATGAAGCCCGAGAGTGACAAAAATGAAGTTCTCGTGCGTTGCCGCAAGTTCTATCGCATGCGTTGAATCTTCTGGCTCTACTCCACTTATCACTACACCTCTTAACACCTTCTTCGCATCCGCTATTACTTGCGCCCTATCGACGTCGTATTCTTTGAATGTAAGATGACAGTGTATATCAATGATTTTAACCACCTCAAACAAAACTCTTCCCAGTAACCTTTCACAGGAGGAGAGATTATTATTTTTTGTACACCTTTTTTGCGAAGCAAAAAAGGTTTTATTTGAACATCATCTCAGACTTTTGCAACTGCATCAAATCTTCTGTACTTAGCTTTTCACCGTCTTGGAACCGCTCATAAATGCCTTTAGCCCTCTTCTTCGCTTCTATTCGCTCCCGGAATACCCAATCTTCACTTACTTTCCGCTTCAGTCCGGTTATTACGCGGTCAAAGTCTTTTTCGTCACGGAGATACCGGATATAAAGCCTGTGCGCTTCATCTGCCCCCTCTTGTGACTCCAAGAAGTGCTGGTGCGATTCATCTGCTTTTACCCTTACTCTATCTGCCTCTTTAAAGCATCTTACCATCTTATCACGGCATTCATGGGAATATTTCACGTTTTTTATTACCTCTTCGTGATATTTATCGGACTCCTTTCGGTACTTTTGCGCCTTTTTCAGTAATTCCTTTAATTTCTGGTCCTTCTCCAGTTCCTTCTCCATCCCATCAAATTCTCGTTTCAACTCAGTTATCTTCGCCACTAATTTTCGCTCTTTTTCCTTGCTAAGCACCTCTACCTGCTGCTTTAATTCTAACTTGTCTATTCTCTGCCTAAGCAGTTCAAAAGCTTGTATGCTCTGCATATCATTTTTCTTCCGCATCTGCTCTACAGTAGAATAGTGCTGGGACGCTTTTTTATTCAACTCGCCACGTTTCGTCTTTCCGTCCCCTATCAGCTTCTCGTATTCCTCTCGTTGCTTCTTGTACCCCTTTGCCTTCTCGACCGCGCTTTTTATCCGCCCGTTCAACTCGTCCCTTAACTCAGCCCATTTGCTAGCTTCAGAGTTTAACTCGGTCCTTCTCGCTTTATACTCATCCGCCTTTTTCGTTATTTCCGCTCTCCGCCCTTCCAACTCCTCTAGCATTCTCGTTTTATATCTATTACACTATCGTATATAAAAGCTTTCATATTTATGTCGCTGGAAATGCGTATGCATCTCCATCATCTGAGCAATAGTGGATGTGCTGAAAACCCACCCTTAGCGCTAGAACTTCATCCTTTATCCTATTTTCGTCTTCTCCACCTATTACTACCCGCGCTATAAGAGCAGCTATTTCTCTCATCTCCGATCCCTTCATCCCTATCCGCGTAAGTTCTTGCACACCAATTCTGATCCCGGCCGGCTTTTCGGGGTCTTTATCAGAAGGCAGCATGTTTTTATTTATTATTATATTCGCCTTTTCCAATTTTTCCGCAACCGCAGCCCCACCACCATGGCTGAGAGTGTTTATGGCAATTTGATGCGACTCGGTAAATCCTTTATGCTCGCATAAAACATCAAACCCTTTTTCATATAGGCTCTGTGCTAATACTTTCGCATTTGTGGTTATCTGTGTTGCATATGCATCACCAAAATACAGCATTTCCGCTAATGAAACCGCCAATCCCGCAACATGATGCAGATGATGATTGCTCACAGTTCCAGGGAAAACAGCACTATCTATTCTCTCTTTTAAGCTCTCTTTACATAATAATATCGCACCCTGAGGGCCGGGAAAGGTTTTATGTGTGCTGCTTGCTACAACATCTGCCCCTTCACGCAAGGGATCCTGAAATTTCTTTCCCGCAATAAGCCCTAATACATGTGATCCATCATACATTATATTCGCACCCACTTCATCCGCTGCTTCCCTCGCCTCAGAAATAGGGTGCGGGAAGAGGAATAGACTACCTCCAAACAGTAATAGCGAAGGCTTATTTAGCCTTATCGCCTTCACCATCTTATCTGCATCTATATTCATTTCCCGCACGTCATATGGGAACGTTTCCAATGTCAAATTCCGCATCGCGGGGATAGAAACTTTCGAATGACTTATATGCCCGCCATTAGGCACGGATAATGCCATTAATTTTTCGCCCGGAGAAGTAAGAGCAAAAAGAGCGGCCATATTCGCAGTTACGCCCGAAATAGGCTTTACATTTGCATGTTCCGCCTCAAAGAGTTCTTTTGCATACTCTATTGCCTTCGTTTCTATTACATCGATGTATTTACAGCCTTGGTAAAACCTGTTTCCTACTTCCCCTTCTGCATACCTGTGCGACAAATCAGAAGCGAGTAGCATCCTTACTTTATTACTCGTGATATTCTCACTTGCGATCATCGGCAATGCGTTTTTATACAGTTCGTGATGTCTCCTTACTGCATCCACAATATTTTCTATCTCTGCTTCCATCTCCTTTCTTCTCTTCATCCCCCTTTCTTGCCTCCACTTTCTATTTTAACTTTTCAATAATAAAGAAAGGACAGCCATCCTTACAGGCGTGCCGTAAAAAGCCTGCCGGAAATATCTTGCATTTTTTGTCTGGTCCACATCGGCATTTATTTCGTCCAATTTAGGGAGTGGATGCATAATTACCACATCTTCATTCTCCGCTATAAGCTCCGTAGTTATCCGGTAGGTGCCCGCCACTTTGTTATACTCCGTAGGGTCAGGAAACCGCTCTCTTTGTATCCTCGTTACATATAACACGTTTACTTCATTTATAAACTCCGTTATTTTAGTTGATTCGAAGATTTCGGCCCCCGCACCTTTTAAGTCCATTTTTATCTCATCTGGCATCCTCAAAGCATCTGGTGACACAAAAAATAGCTTCGCACCATATAATGATAGGGCATAAGCCAGAGAATGCACCGTTCTACTGTATTTCAGGTCTCCAATCAGAGCAATCTTGAGTTCATCAAGTAAATTCTCCTTCCTTATGGTGTATAAATCGAGCAAAGTCTGCGTAGGATGCTGCCCTGCACCATCGCCGGCATTTATTATCGGCACAGAAGAGAGAGAAGCAGCCATTCTCGATGCGCCTTCCTTCGGATGTCGGAGCGTGATTATGTCACAATATCCTGAGACTACCCTTATAGTATCCACTAAATTTTCACCTTTCGCTGCGGAACTCGCTTCGGGCGAGGATAAATTTACCACTTCACCACCCAATCGCTTCATCGCCACTTCAAATGATAGTCGTGTTCGAGTACTTGGCTCATAGAAGAGATTGGCAAGTATTTTACCTTTTAGTAACTCGCTTTCTTGTCCCGCTCCCCGTATGGCATAGGTCTCTAACTCCTCTGCACGATTTAATATAAAATCTAGTTCAGCCTTCGAGAAATCACGTGTCGAAATGATGTGCTTTTTCGTGAACATTCCTAATATAATGGTATAAGTATCTCTATAAAAAATAAAAAATGTGGGAAATGATAGAAATCTATGAGTAAACTTTCTTAGATCTACTTCTATCTCCCTTTATGCCTTCGTATTCATTGTTATTTCCATCGAAGAGACATTCGCTTTGTCTCCGCCTTCCCCTTGTATTTGCTCCGTCCCTATTTTTATGTCCTTCACTTCCACTCCAGGCATGAACTTGTTCTTTACCACTTCTGCGGTGTCTACAGCCCTAGAAATTGCTCTACCTCTCGCCTTTATCACTACTTCGTCAAAGCCGTTGTTAAACTGCGTCACCACAGCTAAGACATAACTCATCACAGACTTATTTCCGATATATATCACGTTGTCTTCTGGCATTTTTTTGCATCACCACTTTGCACTATAGGTCTAGTGTATATATAAATGTATCACTATAACAGTTAGAAAATCAGTTTTTACCATATTTCTCTTCGGGGTCGAACACTTTCTTACCCACTATTTCGCCGTTTATCTTGCGGTAAAAGCATGATCGGTATCCCATATGACATGCCCCCCCTATCTGCTTCACCTTCAGTAGCACTGCATCTTCATCACAGTCTATAAAGATGTCCGTTACTATCTGCTCGTTACCAGAAATCTCACCCTTCAGCCATAATTTACCCCTGCTCCTGCTCCAGTAATGTGCCTTTCCTGTCTCTATGGTTAGCCTCAGCGCCTCATCATCCATATGTGCAAGCATAAGGACTTCCCCAGTTTCATAATCCTGTACTATCGCGGACTTCAATTCCTTCTCTTCGACCATTCTGTTTTATTCCACTTCATTCTCCTCTTTGCTCAATACTCTCACACTATCCCCTCTGACCGTGACAGGTATCGGAACCATCGCTTCAAATAATTCGATTGTGATTTCTTCATGTGCCTCGTCTACTTTTTTCACCCTTGCTCGTTCGCCTTTAAATGGTCCCGAGACAATTTCTATTATACTACCTTCCAATATCCCCGTTACAGATGGTTTTGGCGTAAGGAAATGCTCAACTTCTTCCAAGCCCATCACTCCTTTGACCAATCCCCTTGCATGTGGAATACTCTGAATTATTTGTTCTAGCGCTTCAGGAAAAGAGGCTTCTACGAGCAGATACCCCTTTAGCTCTTCGGGTACCATTATCGCCTTAATTCCATGATCCTTCACACCTTCTTCGCCCAATGCACCCTCAACCATAGTCGCAACTGCTAGCTCTTGATTTACCGTTGTTTTTACTGCGTATACATTAACCATACTACAAAGCCTCAGGTAATACTGTCATCAAGAGATAGATAAAAAAACCGATAAGTCCAACCAGAGCCATCGCGGCACCAGCGATTTTAGAAATCTTGGAGAACTCATCTCTCGTTGGCCGTTTCGCCAACTTCAGTATTCTTATGTACACCTGTAACTTCTTCGACAGATCTTCAAACTTCATTTCCATTGTTGTCACCTCTTATTAATTAATGCACGATTTCAATGCCATATCGCTCTTTCTTTGTATTCCGCTTCGCATATATCTGCTCGGACTTCACACCGGTCACAATGAGCAGAGTTCTTAGCACATTCTTCAGCTCGGGACTTACCTGAACACCCCAGATGATTCTTGCATCAGGGCTCATCATTTTAGACACTTCCTGAAGGGCGCTTTCCGCTTCCTCTACGGTCATGTCTTCACCACCTGTTACATTCACCAGTGCCGATTTTGCATCGGAGACGTCAACATCGAGCAAGGGCGAGCTTAACGCCTTTCTCACTGACTCTATTGCTTTATTCTGTCCGTCTGATTCCCCAAATCCAATCATTGCCATTCCACCATCTTTCATCACCGTTCTCACATCTGCGAAGTCCAGATTTATAAGACCTGGTTTTGTTATCAGTTCTGTTATCCCCTTAACCGCACGCATAAGGACTTCATCGGCAACTCTAAAAGCATCATTTAATGGCAATCTCGGGACTACCTCCAATAATCGGTCATTTGGTATAACAATCAAAGTGTCAGTATTCTCACGCAGTTTTTCCAGTCCTACATCTGTATTTTCCATCCGTACATCCCCTTCTGCCTTAAAAGGGACGGTTACCACACCGATAGTAAGAGCGCCTGCCTCTTGCACTGCTTGTGCAACTACCGGCGCTGACCCTGTTCCTGTACCTCCGCCTAATCCACAGGTTATAAATACCATGTCCGCATCCTCAACCATAGCCCGTATATCAGAATCATTCTCCTTCGCTGCTTCTTCGCCTAATTTCGGGATACTTCCTGCACCTAGCCCCCTCGTTGTCTTCTTACCTATCAATAGCTTATTATCCACTTTTGAAAACAACAAATGTTGCGCATCTGTGTTCAGTGCGAATAAATCAGCGCCAAAAATACCGTCCACTGTCATCCGCTCTATTGTATTTGTCCCACTTCCACCGCAGCCAATCACCTTTATAACGGTCTTTGATTTTTCCAAGATCTTTTCTAATTCAGCATCATTTTCCCTTACAGTTACTTTCTCGCCTTCCGAGACTACCCC
Source organism: Candidatus Methanophaga sp. AG-394-G06 (assembly GCA_009903405.1). Taxonomy (GTDB): domain Archaea; phylum Halobacteriota; class Syntropharchaeia; order Alkanophagales; family Methanospirareceae; genus Methanophaga. The sequence goes on along the minus strand of PRCZ01000010.1, from coordinate 1,641 downwards.
TCCACCAACTTGTTTCATCTTCTCTACCTCACCATTAAAAATAATATGCCTACATAATGATAAAAGCACTTAACATTTATACTTTGTTTTGTTTACGATAAAACTTTTTAATGCGGAGGGAGGGATTTGAACCCTCGAACCCCTACGGGACAGCGACCTCAACGCTGCGCCTTTGTCCTCTTGGCAACCCCCGCAAACTTTCCGCTTTACTAAATAAATAGAAAACTTAGTTAGTTAGCTAGTTAAAGAAAAGCATTATTTATAGTAATATGTTCCTTCCACGATCTTTATAACTTCTTTTAGCGGTATTTTCAGCTCGTTCGCAACTAGTTTCGCATCTTCAAATTCCGCAGCTATGTTTAGTAGATCTCCTTTTGCATCCCTGCCTATTTTCACACCCACTTCTTTTTCCACACCTTTTATTCTCACCTTCACCTTCTTCTCTTCTCTATCAGCAATGAACCGCTGTTTCACTTGCATGACTCGAACGCCCAGTGATCCTGTCTCGGCCATTATTCGATAGGCTATTTGTGGTACGTCTTGCGGTGCTGCAATCACCTTGATACTGTGCCCGCTTCTGTTCTTCTTCATCTGTGCAGGTGTGATGGCAACGTCCTTTGCACCCTCCGCCATAAGAACCTCTATTAGATTGCCCAGCACCTCACCGGTGACATTGTCAACATTGGTCTCCAGTACGTCCACATCATCTGTGCTCAACAATGGCATGAATTTCGCGATTTCGCCTATGCTCGCTCTTAAGACGTTAGGCATAGGCAAGTCCCTTGACCCGGCACCATATCCTGTTTCTTCTATACGCATTGGAGGAGAAAAGGGTTCAGAGCGATGAACAAAATGAGCCAATATCGCTGCTCCTGTTGGCGTGAGCAGTTCAAATTCAGAAGGACCACCGTGGTATAGCAAAGCGGACTGTCTCAATATTTCAAGTGTTGCGGGTGCCGGTACTGGTAGAAGTCCATGCTCCGTCTCTACGAAGCCGCCACCAACCGAAATTGGGGTGCTTATGATCGTGTCAGGTCGAATATCCAAAAGAGCTGTTGTGCATCCCACCACGTCGCCAATTGTATCAAGATCGCCGAGTTCGTGAAAAGTCAAACTAGCTTTCGGCCTGCCATGCACTTTAGCTTCAGCATCTGCTATCTTCTCAAATACGCTTAACGAGTTCTGTATTATCGTCGTGCTCAATCCACTGTCTTCTATCAAGTGCACAATATCAATGTATGACTTCTCATGTCGGCCGCTTTCAGTATCTTTTCGCTTACTAGCGAACTCCACTTTTTTAGCCGCTATCCCGCGCTTTGTTACTTCTTTTAGCTCCAGCTCAAGCTCAAAGGCAGATATTGCATCGCTTATCTTCGATACGTCAACGCCTAAATCCAGTAGACTGCCAATGATCATGTCGCCTGAGGCACCGGAAAAAGGTTCGATTACTAATGCTTTCATCTCTTATAAAGAAGGATACATATTATGAAAGTCATAACAGAAAATAAAAAAAATCGACAAGGAAGCATAATATCCTACTAAAATTAATTATTGACACAGATTAACGCAGATTAACGCAGATTAATGCAGAAGAAATTAAATCCGTGTAAATCCGTGTAAATCTGCGTCCTAAATTAAATA
>PRCZ01000109.1 GCA_009903405.1 Candidatus Methanophaga sp. AG-394-G06 | reverse complement strand
CCACCTGTGGGAAACGGTTCTTTTTCTTCCTCTTCAGCCGCACTCATTTTCGATATGAGGCGTGGTGAGGAATACGTATGGAAAGCAGAGGAAGAAATTCCTGGCATATTTCCGGCAGGCTACTTCGAGCTAAGGAACAAAAAGGCAAGAGGTGAGACACTGAAGTGGTATGAAGAAAGTCGGCTTGGTGATATGGAAGGCAAGGTCTCATCTAAACTCACAGAGTCAATAGGAAAGAGGCTATCAAATGAACTTCACGACAATTATGCCCACCACCTCGATGAAATCATCATAGGCAAAGTGGGAGATGAAGGTACTATGCTCTATCTTGCTGCAGGACTTGCTGAAACAGGAGATAAAGGCGAGGTGGGAACTCTGCGTGAGCAGTTCGAGGAAGCATCAGAGCTTATAAGCGAAATGCATGAGTTAATACACGGCGAAATGGTGCCAGTAGCAGAAGAGATGGGTAAGGGCGAAGTGGAAGCAGCGATGTTGCATGACCTGGCGCATAAACTCTTGGCTTCTATATACAGGACCGGGGGGTATCTAGACGAGATAGAAAAGATTAATGATGTGGATAAGGTAAAGGAAAAAGGGAGTGAGATGTTGGAGGAGCTGAAAAAGCTCAAAGAATTTTCAAGTGAGGTTCATATCCATTCTACCGACTTAGCAACGGTGATCACAGAGCAGAAGCCGTTAAAACTGAAAGATGGTATAGAGACTGTAGAACTCAAGCATAGCGACCTGACGACCTATCTTTCTAACGTGAAAAGTAAAGGAACGGATGTGGCTCCTATTGGCGGTGCAGTATCATTCGTGATAATTATTGTAGGGATTATAGCAGTTGTGATAGTGAGATACAGGAGGAGGTAAGTAAAGAAAAAAAATGAAAAGAATAGATAAAATAAAAACAGTTGTGGTTGTGTCGTTGATTTTGCTGGCAGTATCTACAGCGGTTATTTCCGTTGATGCACACATGCCAGGTGCTAAACCGCTACCGGAATACGAGTTAGTGCCCATTTCAATTTATGACGGTGATACGCTGCTTGAAATATCAATAGAAGACGTAGGGAACTATCACGGAGCTATTTGTGGATGTGGAGCTTGTGCATTCAGGGCATCTCAGTTAGGAATATCGGAAATATGGGGCGAGGAGATACCCGCAAGAGATGACATCCAGATAATCAGCAGGCTTGCTACCGTTGGTTCCAAGGATTGTTTTCGATACATTACGGGGACAGGGGCGGGGATAGAAACGAAAACGGAAGGCGAATATAAGGTGATTCTGCCTGACGGGACTGAAGTAATGGACATGAGCCAATCGAACTTGAAGAAAATATCAACGGATAATACTCAAGATAATTTCAGGTTTAATATCTGCCGAAAATCAACTGGGGACTGTTACGAGGTCGCAGTGAAAGAGGGAGTGTTCCCGGAAGGCTACTTCGAACTACGGAAAAAGGTGAAGTTCAGTGTACCAGCAGAAGCAACGGCAGCGGAAAAGAAGACATTCAAGTCGAAATGGGCAGATACGAGGGATAAGTTTTTACTGCAACCCGACCAGGAACTTTTTGTAGGTGTAAAAAAACCAGCGTCAGCACCAGCACCGAAAGAGCCTGGATTTGAGGTGGTATTCACAATTGCAGGCATTTTAGCAGTTGCCTATATGGTGCATAAAAGGAACATGTGATGAACAATTTTTTTCTTTTTCAAAATTGTATCGTGGGATACCAAATGTTGAAAATCTAACACCAAAGAATTATATATCTACTTTCTTCCGAAAATCTACTAGCTCTATGTTCCAGGTTCAGGTAAGAGCAGAGATATTTTCCGAAGATTTCTTCGAGCAGAGGAGTATAGTGGAGTTTGGAATCCCAAGAGATGCGACAGTGGAAGAGCGGAAAAGATTCGAAGAGAGGGAAAGGGAAGTTAGAGATAAATTTCTAACTTTTTCTGAAGACCAGCTCTTCATTGGTAAATTGGATGGAGGATAGGTTATTCCCATTTTTTCATAACTTTAAAAAGAAGAGCTTTAGAGGGTTATTCAATAGATTAGAGGAAAAGGGCGTGGAAAAAGGAGTAGTATAGATGCGCATACACTTCTGTATTAGCAGAATCAGAACAGTATTACAAACCTGTATAGGGCACCTATTACAGGCATACGTATCGCTTACTCTCCCAAGGGCCCTATTTTAAGTTTTGGATCGCATTGAGTTGATAGCTCAAAAATCATCGGTTTATAGCACAAAACCTAACCTTTTTAGGTTTATTTTGCAAAACCGAATCTTTTTAGGGAATGG
>PRCZ01000108.1 GCA_009903405.1 Candidatus Methanophaga sp. AG-394-G06 | reverse complement strand
TAGCAGAGGTGATGAACTACGTTGGTGTCATAGCAAAAGAGGAAGAGGTATGGGAGAAGATAGAGATCGCAAAGGCGCTAAAAATGCCAATTGATGGTCATGCACCCTTACTCAGCGGTAAATATCTAAACGCTTATGTCGTGAGTGGTGCAGGCTCGGACCACGAGAATACCACATATGAAGAATCAGAAGAAAAGCTCCGGCTGGGTATGCGTGTGATGGTGAGAGAAGGATCTGTGGCTAAAAACCTGAAAAACATCGCTCCTCTGTTGCGGACCGTAGATACAAGGAATTGCATGCTTGTCACTGACGGCGACCGAACACCGCTCGATTTAAAGGACGAGGGTTATTTAGATTATGTTTTGAGAAGAGCTATTGAGGAGGGAATAGACCCCGTGAAGGCGGTGCAGATGTGCACGATAAATCCCGCACAATGGTTCAAACTGGATGCCGAAATCGGCTGCATTGCCCCTGGTAAAATCGCGGACATCGTACTCTTAAAAAATTTAGATACTTTTGAAGTTGAGAAAGTGCTAGTAAATGGGAAGCCCGATTTTGCGCAGCGTTCTGAATATAGCTTTAACTATCCACAATATCGCGAAAGTGTAAGGATAATGCGAGTGAAACCTGATGAGTTCGTGATAGAGCAAGAAGGCGCAATAAAAGCGAGGATAATCGGTTTGATAGAGGGAGAACTCCAGACGGAAGAGCTCGTGGAAGAGATAAGCGGCATAGAGATAGCTCGTGATATATTAGAAATCTGTGTTCTCGAACGGCACCATTACTCCGGTAATATGGGCTTGGGTTTCGTAAAAGGGTTTGGATTGAAAACCGGTGCAATCGCGTCCACTATCGCTCATGACTCGCATAATATTGTCGTTATAGGCACAAACGAAGAAGATATGGCTCTCGCTTGCAACCGTTTAAAGGATATAGGTGGTGGGATTGTTCTTTGCAATGGCGAAGAAGTAACGAGTGAGTTAAAACTGCCTATTGCTGGACTCATGAGCGATAACGGGTTAGATTATGTGATGCGAAAACAAAAAGAGATGGATGATAATATTTCAGAGATGGGCTGTAAACTGCCTGCTCCTTTTATTGCAATCTCTTTTCTCGCTTTACCTGTGATACCGAAGTTAAAAATAACAGACAAGGGGTTGGTAGATGTGGCGAAGCGAGAAATAGTGGATATTTTCTTATGAATTGTATATTCAAGTTGTGGCGATAACCTTCTAACAATGGAAACCAATACTGTTTGTTGGAATTATATCGCCACAACTTTCTATCCTTTCATTCCCCCGGATAGAATTTGTATACATGCCCGGGTGATCTTGTCAATATATTTCTAACGCTTATGATACCCACGAGCTTATCTTCATCCATCACCGGCATCCTTCTTATGTCTTTCGCAGCCATGATCCCGCATGCCTTCTCCACCGATGCGTCTGGCCCTATGGTGATCAAAGGCGAGCACATAATATCCTTTGCTTTTATTTCGCTCGCCTTTTTATCTTCCATTATGACTTTTGATGCTATGTCACGATCTGTAACCATACCTACAGGCTTACCTCCCCTCGTTATCACTACACCGCCTATCCCTGATTCTTCCATGTCCTTTGATATTTTAGAGACAAATGTGTTTTCATCCACAGTGATTACTTCCAAGGTCATCACATCCCCAACTTCCAATTGCTCCGGTACCAGTTCGCCTTCCGCGGGATAGAATCTTTGCACATACTCCGGTGCACCGGTCAATATATTTCTAACGCTTATAATACCCACGAGCTTATCATTTTCCATCACCGGTAGCCGTCTTATATCAGTCTCAGCCAGGAGCTCACATGCCGTTTCCACCGGTGCTTCTGGTCCGATAGTAATCAAAGGAGAGGTCATTATCCCTTTTGCCGTCACCTCGCCTGGTGTTCCCATATTAGCACAAACCTTTATTGATATATCACGGTCAGTAACTATCCCAACAGCTTTGTCTTCTCTTGTTATCACTACACTACCTATCTCCGACAGTTCCATGTCCCTCGCTATTATAGTAACAGAAGTGTCTTCATCCTCCGTGATTACCGGACCGCTCATAACATCCTTAACTTTCATCTTTTCTTACCCCTTTTTACTCTCAAAACTTCCGATTTCTACTCAATAAATAAAAAAGATAAATCACATAATAAATAAACAATAGGTATTCGTTTAGCTCCTTTTTATAACCATAAGATTACACAGATTTCCACAAGAAAATAAATTGTTGACACAGATTAACGCAGAAGAAATTAAATCCGTGTAAATCTGCGTCCTAAATTAAATTT
>PRCZ01000107.1 GCA_009903405.1 Candidatus Methanophaga sp. AG-394-G06 | reverse complement strand
CCATAATATACCATAATATACTATTACTTAAGTAGTGGATATAAGTGCTAAAAAAAAGTTAGAATGTGAAATAAAGGAAAAAGGGATCACTCCAGATGATCATACCGCTTACAACAGTCTACTGGAATGGCGAGCAACAAGATATAAGTTAGGAAAACTTACAAATTTACATTAAAGCTTTTTGCAAGCAAGCAAAAAGCTTTATTTCGCACCCCGAATCTTATCAGAAATAGTTCTTATCTCATTTGAGATCTCATTCAAACTCGCTCTTAGCCGTACCAGCTCTCTTGCCATACTTCGCTTTTCCGCATCCTCACTGCGTGCAAATTTGGTCGATAGCGCATTTATCGAACTCGATTTCTCCGTTATCCGCTCTGATGTATCATCCAATTCCGATGAAATCATGGTTATATCCACACCTTTACCTCCGCCTCTCGAAACATACACATATACAAACGCAGAACCCAATATCAAGCCCAATATAATAGATATGATGACATAGAGTGCAATTGGCGGTGCTTCAATCGTACTAGCGAGTTCACTATAATCCTCTGATAGTTTAGATGCCCAACCCGGATGCCCACCTTCATATAGCCCCATTATATCCTGTTCCATCTTTGTTGTTCCGCCAACTTTGGCATTTGCAGCCCCTAAACTAGCATTTATCTTTCGTTCCGCGTCTTGAATACCTCTGTCCGTAGAATAGAAGACCATAGACGGGCTCAATTTTTGCTGTATTGTCTCTAATGTCGCACCATCTCGTGACGTGCCAACGGTTAGTTCTACATATACCGCCTCTTTTCCTATCCCCTCTATGTTGTATTTCTCGAAACCCGGCTCTTTTACTTGTCTTATCGGCTCTGGAACCACACCGGTTAGTATAATCGGTGATGGGAATGGATAAGCATGCTCATACTTACTCTGCCAAACAATCTGGCTTGCAGTATGAGAGATTTCATCGCCGAACTTCCAATCTCTTGGCTTATCCAGATTCGTCCTCAGCTCTAAGACGTAATTATCTGGAATCGGGACCCCGGTCTTATCTACATATATACGGAATTCTAGTTCATCTCCTTCAAATTGGTCACTATCTAAAAACTCCGCATATGTTTTCCTATCTTCCCCGGTCGCTAAATTAGTAACATATGATCTCCGCTCATCTATCTTTAGCACATCATCCGCAGATGCATTTCCAATGGCTAAAAGAGTTGATAAAAGTAGTATAACCAATAAAATGGAAAATAAACACTTCACTTTCATTCTTCTTCCCTCTCTAAGGACAGAGACAAATCAGGCAGCTCTGGCCCCTCATCTTTTCCCGTTACCGCCTCTACTTGAGCTGGTTCCCCCGTGCCTTCTGCTTCTGACGTTTCCGTCACCCGTTTTAGCTCTCTTAAAGTGGCTAAGATCATTGCAAGTGGTTCCCCCATATCTTTCATCCCTCTTACTACTTTCATACTAGTCTCCCGTATCTTTGAAACCTCTGACTCTGCCTTTGTTATATGCCTTATCACACTTGAAGAGGTCTCTTCCGAAGGTATCCCGCTAATGAACTCCATTGCCCGGTCAAGTACCAAATTAATATCCTCGCCGAATCTATTCGACAGGTCATCTATCCTCTCAGTTAATATCTCCATATTCCGTGCTGAATCGTCTATCATTTTTACTATCTTCTCTGCTTTTTCCGAACCAGGCGCTTCGGCACCTTTTAATTTCGCGATCAATTCCTCAAATTCCGTTTTCAACTGTGCAAATCCCTTACCCGCACCCTTTGTCCATAGCCCTACTTTTTCCATGTTTCTACTCGCATTTTCAAGCCCCTGGACCAATACCGTGAGACCTGCAATCGAAAAGCTATCCGATACTTTCAGATTACTTATGTTCTCCGCTATATCCATGCCGGTCAGCAAATCATCGAACATCTTCAAGCTTTGTGCCAGCACAATGGGGACGTTATTCCATAAAGCTCCGGACTCTATAATCTCATAATTCTTCCAGTATTCTGTTACTGTATCCCGGTTCTTATCATCTGCACCCGGCGAATAGGGTATTCCCGTGATCTCAGAGAACGGTTTCGGCGTACCGTAGAAGAGCGAATGGTGCCGCTGTAGTTTGGTGAAGTCACTTTCATTATACGCTCTTTCAAGCCATTCTAATTCACGCAGTCTTGGTGGAAGTCCGGGCCCCGGTGCCCAGGGCTGAAGCCCGATCATGAGCGTGTAGATACCAAAGCTGTGTGCTCGTGCTGGCGCATCCAGTTTCAGAACGTCCGCGTCTTTTGCAAATCGCTCGGTCACCATGCTCTTAAAAGCTCCGCCTCCCAGC
>PRCZ01000106.1 GCA_009903405.1 Candidatus Methanophaga sp. AG-394-G06 | reverse complement strand
AATGTATTTATAATAAAAGCTATTCAACACAAAAATGGTGTTATTGATTCATATACTTTAAAAGAGCTCGGATCTTCTCAAATTAAAATTCTTGACATGAATGGAAAATTAAAAGTCTATAAAGAAAATGATAAAATACTATTATCTATTCCTGAAATTTATTCATTTAAAAGTTCAATATTATCTATTGGACAGATATGGAGGGTAAACGATGACTGATTATTCAATGGAAGTTATACCAAAACCAAAAGAAGGAACTGCAGCTGTTTTTTCTTGGTCTGGAGAGAAAGGTAAGTTTGCTGTTATTAAAGGTGAGGGAAATGACAATTATATTTGCGGAGCATGTGGCAATGTCATTTGTCAAAACGTTAATCGGGGGCAAATAATTAATTTGGTTATTGCTTGCCCAAATTGCGGTAGCTATAATATTCTCAAGGGGACATAACTTATGTTTCATGTATATTCTGATAGTCCGATAGCATTGGCTTTGCAGCTCACTGCGTTCACCCAAATGTTTCACACTTCTAAAAACGTTAAAACATAACATATAAAACACTTAAAATAAGATATTCATAAAATAAACCAAATACCCTCACAAACGGCAAACGGATGCCCCGCTCTTCAGAGCGGGGTGGCACGGCTGGGGCTTAAATGAAGATAGAAAAACAAGGGATATTGTGAAGCATTTAAGGAAAAAATGAGAAGAAAATAATATGATCCTCTAGAAGCATGTTTAAACAACCTTTAATAACAAATTCAGTCACTAATTCTACCCATTTTCCACATAATTTCTGTTATAAACACCTAAAGCGCATTTGAGCCCATTTTGTCAGGCCTAGCAAAAGGGGCGCATAAAACTCTCCATATGTTTAACGAAGCGCGTAATAAAGCTCAAATGAGGGTAATTATATATCTGTCTCACTTTAAGACGCAAAAAGCATCGCCCAATATGACCTCTTACTGCCTTCAGTAGTAGCCGAATTAAAGCCGTAGACAAAATTTTAGTGCGAAAGAGGAGGAATTAGTAGAATAACGGTAAATTAGGGCATTGTAGTAGGTGATTCCAGAGGCTCATATGAACTTTCCAACATTTGATGCAGAACCAAAGAAGCTCAATATTTCCAAAATAGGAAGTTTATGGTGCTTTAAAAGAGTATGCGGCAATCCTGAAAAATTCCATAGACTACAACTAGAAAGGGGAAGAGAGAATATTCGTAATGAAGGATTTGCTTTCTGTTGAGGAAGCGAACGGAGCGGAAAGTCTCTTGCAGCAATTGATGTTCCACTCTGTGTCCCTTCACTGTGTCTTTAATCTATGTTACCGCTCCATATAGCTTTTTATACTGTTAATGATAATAGAACTAATACACAGTAAAAACAGGAGGGCTATTAAAAAGGGGCGTTAATGTATGAAGCGGAAACTGTGGATGTCCCCAAAGACAAAGTTCGAGTTTGTTCAAAAAAGGGATGCCTCGGAATTTATTCCGAGTGTGGAGAGGTTGGGGCTTATAAAAAAAGAAAAAGAACAATAAAAAGGAGGTTTAAAGGATGTCTAAACCAAAACAAAGTAAAAATCGGTCGGAATTTATTCCGAGTGTAGCGTGGTTGGAGCGGGGGCTACAAGGAGGCTATTATGTACGTACCTTATCAAAGCGATGAACTCTGGAACGCCCTCTTAGATGCTGCGAAATCGGGGATTGAATCTGGAGTTAAATCAGTTATCAAAGATATTCTTAGCGCCGTAGGTGAAGCTGTGCTGGAATATTTCTCCCCTGCCATTGCAGATCTGTTTTTCAATTCTGATGAATCGGATGCTGCTACGCAGAGGATTGTCGATGAAATCCGTGATACCCACAGCGACCTGGCTGATCGACATAGAGAGGTGTTTGAAGAAATACAAGACATGTATAGTGCTGATATTATCGGAAGTTTTGAAACAGCATTTGGACACCTGGAGGATTGGATCAGTCATAGTGACCCGATCCTGCGTATGGAAACCCTTGATGACTTACCCGTCCTTGCAATAGATAGATTTACCAACGTCCGAGAAACACTGGAAGAATACATCATTCGGTCTGCATCAGATGCACGCGCTCAATTTCAAAGGTTACAGTTATTGTCGCAACATATTGAGGCGACCAGATTAGAGCTTACTACGCGCAGGCTTTATTGGAACTGGATGGCAATTAAGATTACATTCGAATCTGAGCACGGTGAATCATCGACAAGCACGATTTTTGAGGAATGGCGGGATTCACTTTCCCAGGAAGAAATGGATGACATTCAAGATTTAGCTGATGGAGATGGAACGGGAGTGAGACGGATCTATGATCAGGTACTCAGTTTTTATGAAACACTTTCTGACCGGGATGATCTTT
>PRCZ01000105.1 GCA_009903405.1 Candidatus Methanophaga sp. AG-394-G06 | reverse complement strand
GAATTACGAATTATGAATTACGAATTAAAAGATTGGACGCATATAATTATTTGTTTTGTATAGTTACGCCGAAGATGCAAGATACAGGTGGCGGTTAATGGCATTTCCGTTAGCTAAGCAATTACAGGTTTTCTATATAAGTTAGACAGATGCCTTTATATGCTATAACTGCTAACGTATACTTAATATGCCGAGCGAGTAGTGCGATTGTGCATCAGCCCAAAATTTGGTGGGCTTTTGGACTCTGATAAAATGGCAAAAGCAAAGATACTGGTAGTAGAAGATGAAGCTATTACCGCTATGGATATACAAAATAGGCTGAAAGAGTTGGACTATGATGTACCAGTGATCGCTGCGTCTGGATAAGGGGCAATTAAGAAAGTAGAAGAGATAGAGCCTGCCTTAGTAGTGCTGGATCTCATATTAAAAGGTATGGATGGCATAGAAGCTGCTGAGCAGATCCACGATCGTTTTGATGTCCCGGTTGTATATGTTACTGCCTCTCTGGATGAAGAGCGGCTGGAAAAGACAAAGGTTACGGAGCCATATGGCTATATAACCAAACCATTTGAGGATATGGAATTACGACCCGTAATCGAGATGGCGCTTCAAAGACATAAGCTGGAGAAAGCGCTGCGTGAAAGTGAAAGCCAATATCGTAGCATCTTTGACTCTGCTACCGATTCATTTCTTATCTTCGATACTGACGGTAATATTGTAGAGGCAAATATTCAAGCATGCAAAATGTATGGTTATCCTTATAGGGAGTTGATAAAACTCTCAGGCAAGGACATAGTTCACCGGGATTATTGTCATCTCTTTGAACAGTTCAAACGAGACGTTCAGAGGACGGGCGAATTTCACGCAGAATCTGTAGATGTCCGTAAGGATGGCACCACATTTGACATCGAAGTTCGAGGAACCCTATTTAATTATAAGTACAAGCCACATCTGTTGGCTGTCATACGGGACATCTTCGAACGCAAGCAGATGGAAGAAAAGCAGAGGTTATTTTCGCATGCTGTTGACAGTTCAATTGATGGTTTAGCTATGGGCGATCTCGAGGGTCGGATTACATACGTGAATGATGCGTTTGTTAGAATGTTTGGTTATTCAAGAGAAGAGTTAATAGGGAATGAAATCGCTTTCATCTACCTGGCGGATCAGTTGCCAAAGTTGGAAAAGGCGCTTAAGGCAACTATGGATGGCGGTTGGATAGGAGAGTTGGTTGCCAGGAGAAAAAATGGCGAACTCTTTCCAATAGCAATCACATCATCACTAATAACGGATGATGAAGGGAATCCTATTGCACATATGGCAAGTCATCAGGATATAAGCGAGCTCAAGAAGAAGAAGAACAAGGAGCTAGAGCTATTTAACCGCTTGACTGTTGGTAGAGAGCTTAAGATGATAGAACGGAAGAAGGAGATAAACGCACTTCTCGAAGACCCGGGCAAGGAGCCCAGATATGAAATCCTGGGAGAATCATAACTGTTTCTCTTCTTGCCCTTTTTAGAACTGTTCTTGGTAGGTCAGGAACTGCAATATCTTAGTGGACACTACAACTAGAAGCAAAATATACGTTCATTTATTTTTGCCTCGAACAGCTTCTTCCATCCATTCCCACGCTTGTACTTGATTTGTTAGCATCCGGACATTATTATTTACGATTTCACCCATACAAGCACTAAAAACTACTCGTCTGTCGTCAATGTGTGGAAGTGGGCGTAATGGATCAATGAAGAAGACAACAATATGGCAGCGATTGAACAAAATTTCTGTTGCAATCTCGATCTCCCCACCTTTTGGTCCAGATAGGCACAACCTAATATTTTTATCTCTCTCTCTTAGTCTCCTGCAAGCATTTATGACTTCTAGACCCGTAGTCCCTGTTGATAAAATAGGCTTGAATTTACTTAAGAGGGTTTCGTTTAACATCTCTTTTAGCCTCGTCATGGAGCCAAGCCCTTACAGATTCAGAGTTCATTAACCGCTTAGCTTTCCATAAATCACTGAGTCACATCAGGGCAAGATTTTCCGGATGGATCCAGTATGGTTTAATTGGACTTAAAAAAGGCTGGATAATACTACATTGTCGTTGTACAATTAGGTTGGCCAAAATCGTTAGACCACCTTCCGTGTAGTCAGGCAGAACTGTTATATTGGGACCTTCATTATCGGGGTTCAGCAAAAAATCCCTTACATTCTCTATTAGAGGGTATATAAATTTTGTTTGATCCTCTGCGTTTATGGGATATTTGATTTTATCCTTTTCAACATGCTTAGCCTCTCCAAGGATTAAACGATTGAATGTACCTCTAATAAAGGTAAAATGAAAACAACCCAATTTTCTTTCTTTGTCCGCAGCGTAAAGATGTTCAAATATGTGAGCCAACTCATTATTTTTTACAAAAAAATCATCCATTTTTTTTGTCCGTTTCGTAAAGATG
>PRCZ01000104.1 GCA_009903405.1 Candidatus Methanophaga sp. AG-394-G06 | reverse complement strand
CCGTCCTCTATCAGCACACCGACACTATGACTATTTACTGCATCTTGCCATATCTCTACCGGATAATATCCGCCGTCTTCCGCCTGTATAAATAGCATTTCAGTGTCTCGCATAAGGTCGCCGTGTTGCTCGTAATAGTGTGCAAGTGAGAATATATGTCCTAAATTGGCACAATCGAAAAAGTCAGTGATTTTTTAATTTTTCATTCAATTGTTCTGTGCATCAGATTTTCCATGGTTCCTTTTCCTTTGATTTTTTTACTTCTCCAAGTTCCTTCTGCTTCTAGAACATAATTTGTTATCTTTAGATTTTCTTTTTCATGTACCCCAGACCACGAAATTTTGGCAGTAGTTGTTACTTTGAGATCTAATAGAGGTTTACCTATTACATCTTTCCCTCCAGTTACCCTCCATTCAGTTGCAACTTTTGAAGGTATATTCTCGTCTTCACTATATTCAACTTCTTCTACTTGAAAATCCCCTCGTTGGAAGTGAAACCATTTTCCATCTAATACTAAAGCACCTTCTCCCCCTTCAATAATTACTTCTTCTTCTAGGTCCAAAGAATGGTAAAATATGTGAATTGCTCCATTGGGAAACTGAAGATTCAACCACCGCCAATCATAAATATTGAGAGTTGAAAGTATACCAACTCCATGTTCAATTATACCTCTTGCATCTTCTAGTTTGATCACTTCTCCTCTAACTTCTATTTCTCCTTTAACCTTAAAAGCAAACATATCATAAAATTTCTGAGCTAAAGAAGGGGTAACTGCAAGTTTTCCATTATAATATACAAGAACGCTTTTGGGGTTTAAAGGCTCGTACTTTAATTTTGCAGAAATCCCAATTTTTTTATCAAGAAAATTGAATATATAACCTTCTTCCCAAGTTCCATCAATGAACATTTCTGCTTCTTCTTCAAATACTTGTTGATGATATCTCTCTTTAGTTTGATTCTTTAACATCCCTCTTGGATATGATTTTCCCCAGCGCTCAGATTTAAATTTCTCAGAGACTAGAAAGGAATCAATAATGGATATTCTAAGGTCTGGAGAGTCCACCCAGAAAAATCTAAAAACACTGTCAATTGCTTGTGGCAAAGTTTCACCTTCTGAATTAAACATTACATAAATCATCCCCTCTTCCATTGGACCAAAGTTTCCTTCAGATTTTGGAATAAGGGGTTCTTTAAGAAGGGGGGCATTATATACAAACTTTTCTATTCTTTTTTTGTTTGATCTTTTCAGCTTTATTAGCATCAAGATATTTTTCAAATAGAAACTTATTTTTGGATTAGGTAGGATTTCATCTTCTGGCATACTATCACATTTTATTAAAACACTATATTATATATTGAAAGAAGTATAATTTTAACTGTTTTGTGGATAAGAAAATCTAAACTCCTAACATAGATTTTAATAACACACCTTCTTGTAGTGTCTTCCTTATGAGAAGGAGACCTTAAGGCAAGGCCAGCATTTGCGGATCTGGACGGCGATGGAGACCATGATCTGCTGATCGGTGAGTACGAGTACGAGGATGTTTCTTATGCATACGAGAACACTGCGCCACTCGGCTTTGAGTTATTGTTCGCTATGATTGGTGTGGTGGCAGGGGTGTATTTGGTTAGGCGAAGGAGATAAGGTATATGAAGCCTTCGGGATTTATTTATTGCTCATATAAATCCACTTCCAATAGCGAAACACCTATTGGTTTTTCTAATGCCCTTTTTTTGATAAATTCACCCTCAGAATTTTCAAGATATTCCCACAATGAGAATTTATCAAGTAAATACGCAAACACTTGGAAAAATATCCATCTGAACTTGTAATCATCTGAATAATAAAATGGGAAATGAATGAAATTGTTCCGCAATGAATTAATAAGTTCTAATGAATCCTCAAGCTCTTTAATTTTAGTTTCGTTAGACTCTTTTTTGTGGTCTTTCAGTAAGTTTTTTATTCTACCTTTTAATTTTCCTAATGTTCTGTCTCTTTGTTCTATGCCTAAGTACCCCGTGGGGTTGTCAAAAAATAAAATTATCTTAACCAGCCCTTCAGCAAGTACGCCAAGAAAAACATATCCTAGAGGGGTGCCAAATTGAGACTCACGTCTATCTTCTTCAAGTAGTTTTTTGTAAAAATTAAATATATATTTCCATTGTTCAAATAGTTGTTCTTTTTTATAACTGTCTAACCTTTCAGGTTCTTTTATAATTTCGATTAATTTGCACTCAGATTTTTTTGGGAACGTAATCTTTATTTCTTCCAATCTCCTATGAAGTGGTTGTTTTTTCATTTTTTCTTTTTTCACCTCCTGTTGTCATACCTATTGGTAGGGCGGGGGTGCATAAAAGCTTTTCGGTATATCTACGTTTCTTATCTATTTGTGACACCAACACACATCTCAAAATCATGTTATTTCCTTCCCTCTTTCTCTACATTAGAAGCCACCTTT
>PRCZ01000103.1:2231-2464 GCA_009903405.1 Candidatus Methanophaga sp. AG-394-G06 | reverse complement strand
AGTTTCTATCCGGGCACTACCTTTAAACTGATACCCTGTATAAGTCTCCATATCCCACACAGAAATAGCCACCCTGGGATTTGCCTTTATATTCTCTTCCGTCTTTTTCATAAAGACATCCATCAGCAGCACTTCCGTCTCTGATATAACTTTCCCAAATGCAAGCGGCACCACATTTGGCTCTCCTTCTTTGGTAGCAGTAGCGACAGCAAAACCCTTCGATTTACCTACCA
>PRCZ01000103.1:0-2202 GCA_009903405.1 Candidatus Methanophaga sp. AG-394-G06 | reverse complement strand
TTTTTGCCATATTTTTTCACCTATTTCTTGTTTGTGCGCACTAGCATAAAAAAGGTGTAGTTTCATCACAAATACGAGATTGCTAATCTTTTATTATTAGCAGCCAATATAATAAACGGGTTAAGAGAAAAAATGGGCAAAAGGAACATCCAATATTTTACGCTTTCTGATATAGAGCACAGCATCTGGTTCATGCTCACCGGCTGTGACTTCCACTGCCGCGGCTGTTTCAGACCGGCACGCGATGGTGGCGGGACTTTGCTCAGTCCGGAGGAGACGCTAAAGCGCGCTGAACAGGCATGCCTCAAACACTATGGTAAGCTACCTACCAAAGCGATGATTACCGGTGGCGAACCCACACTTGACAAGGAATTTCTCCTGACGCTCGTCAACGGCTTAAAGGCAAAAGGCTTTGAGGAGATTATTCTAATGTCCAATGGTTATGAGATAGGACGTGAAGGAAATAGTAATTATGCAGCAGAGTTGAAGGAGGCGGGTTTAACAGAAGCCCATATAGACATCAAAGCTTTCTCGGACGAGCTTCATATATGGTATACCGGCAAGTCGAACAAACCGGTATTAAATGCCGTGAGAATGTTAAACGATACAGGGATGGAACTGCTAATACAAACGGTGTATATGCCCGGTATTGTGGACGTGGAGGAGATAGAACAGATAGCTATTTTCCTTTCTAACGTGAATAGCAATATAAAACTAAGGATAAACCCCTTTGCTCCTACCTTCGCATTTGAGCGTGTGACAGAGCGTCCAACAATAGAAGATATGGAACGAGCGTACAAAATCGCGGCTGAGTACCTTCCTAATGCTATAATTAGCAGAAGCTGTTATCGTGAATATCCTACTCCTCCTCCACAAGAAACGTGGATAACCGTTTACCCTGACCTCAGCTTCAAGAGAAGAACCATAAAGGACCAGGAAGAGGATAGAATCGCATGGCTTTGTTTTTCTAAATCGAAAACAAGGGAGGAAATACTTCGAGAGGTGGAACGTGAGGATATAGAATATCGCCAGGAACTGGAAGAGGCGATAAGGAAATTTTCACCGCGAAATCTAAAGCACCGTTGAACTTGTCTTTTGCATTTTGCACTTTGCATTTTGCATTGTCTGCACAAAAATCGATGGATTTTTGTGCAGACTCACTTGTACCTATGCCCTATCCTCTCCGAGTTCCGCGCATACACTTCAAATCCAGGGATAATCACCCTGACAACTGGAATACCTATCTCGGCCCGCGTTAAATCTACCACAATTACACGGTCCACGAGCTCCTTCAATTTATCAAGCGCAACCATTATATCACCATCTATTGTATCAGTCGCCAGAGCTGGAAGCTCGTTCAACTTCACTTTTTCGTCTTCCTTATCTTCATACCAGTGCTTATTCAATCGCTTCATTGCGGAATAACTCATTACAAATGGCGTTTTCATTACATCGCCACTCACTATCTGCATGAGTCGCGACTGCGCTGCTTCTGTTATTGCTCTTATTGCTGCTATTCTCGGATCGCTATGTGTCCCCGCGCCATAAACGAGTAAAGAAGGATCCTCGGAGATGTCATCTAAAGCTAATGCAACCGTTGTAAATCCAGTGTCTGATGGGATATACCAGAATCGAGGTACTGCACCCACCGACTCGAATCGCTCTTTTAACTCGTAGATCATACCATCCTCTTCGCTGAGTTCTATTCGCTCACCTGCATCCTTCTTTAGCTCTACCGAACTTAAAGCGTCACGCTCTATCACTTCGGATATACCATGAAAGATAGCTTCTTCGTAGTTGTTCCCGGACGCTATGCCGTTACTGTCGCTTCTAAATAGTCTTCCACCTCGGTTAGATATGTAGGGATGAAATACCGCATTTGCCGGCACTAGAATCTCCTCTTCTCGCAATAGGTCATAGCCGTCACACCACTCTATCTTTGTTTTCGGACCAACGTTAGAAATAGCACTCAATATTAGCGATGTGGGGTTCACTTTTGCGCCTTCGCATTCACTATATGATTCAAACATGAATTCCGCCCGGTCATCATCTTTTATTTCCGCGGAATATCTCTCTATTGCTTCCATGAGCACAGATACACGCGATTGCTCACCCGTAAGCCCTTTTCCGGCGTGGACCGACACGGCACCTTCTTTTGCTCCCGGCCGGCTCGCAGAACATATAGGTATATCAAGCTTATCC
>PRCZ01000102.1 GCA_009903405.1 Candidatus Methanophaga sp. AG-394-G06 | reverse complement strand
CGAGGAAAGCCGCTCGTCAGTCACGAAGTGATGGTGAATCTCATTGGTGCTACGACTACAAAAAACGGACTCGGGATACATTGCGAACTCGACACCAACATATACCCTATCGGCTGTAAAATCTCGAAGGAAGAGCTGGAAGCAGTCAACATTAAACGCAATGACTTCCATGGAGAATGGAACTATACTATCTATCCGTCGTCATGAACTTGGCACACTTATTCTGTGACGCCCCCTTAGTATCTGAATAGCCGTATTTGTCTTTGATATTGTGGATGTAAACACCCAGAAGGCCGTTTCCCCTTTCATGGCTCTTCTTTATCTCATACTTGACCCACTTTCTACCAGATGTCTCCTTTCCTATCAATAACACAGTAACAGATGTCCCTTCCAATGCTTTATTAATTAAACGCTTTATAGCATCATCACCCTTTTTCTTCGTTTTCTCCCACAAAGATGCGTCAAAAAATCCTGCTTCTTCTCTATCTGGCTTTGTAACCCAACTGTTTCTTACTACATTAGCCCTAAAGCTTGCGACATCCCTGTAATGAAAAGCGAAATATACTCTTCTTGCCACTTAAGCAACCTCCGTTCAGCATTAGGTCTATTATTTGCTAAATAGTTTCTTTAGGTTCTCCCAGTTCCAACTATATAACCTGCCTGCGTCAGGCACTGGTTTATAGTCTCCATCTTTATAACCAATAATCTGATATATCGGTTTATCAAGCCTCCTCGTAATCCTTACTTCCTTCAATACACCTGGAGCGTTATAGGTCTTTGGACCAACCATAACAATAACCATGTCGGAACAGCTAATTCTTCTTTCCGCTTCATTTTCCCAATATTCTTCGGGAGCTGCTTCCTTCATAGACCAATCAGATATCTCAAAGGGAGAATCCGTCCTTTTTGATTGCCCTACTAGAAACTCCTTCAAAGCTTTGTCGTTATCGTAGTCAAAACTTATAAACATTCTTAGTTTTGTTTCTGTCATCTCAAGCACCTCCTTTTGTGATTAATACTACTAAAGCGTAAATTATAATTAAAATTGCTATAGAACCATAGAACCCGCCTAAGGTTATAGAAAACATAATCCTAAGTTTTGATTGAACTTCATCTTTAAACCGATAAGCGTTCATATTAAATAAATATTCGTCTGTCTTCAGTCTGTTCTTGATGATCCATTCATACAACCTTCTATACATCCGTTCCAGCCATAAGAAGTAGGCATCTAAGAACCAAAAAACTAACAGTGGAATAAAGGCAATCCAAACTTGATACTCCGCCCCTTTTAACAGTAAAGTCACAACGACAAGGGTTATAGCCCACCCCTTTATCATAAATGAATTGAAAGCCATTCGTTTTATAATGTCTTGAACTATGTCAATCTCTTTTAGCATATATTCTCTGAGGATTTCCTTTTCTTCCATCTGCATCACCTCTCTTTATGTTTATGCCAACTTCGTCCTTACATTTTTAGTTATAAACATGGTGATATAAAACTATCGATCACCTTTCTATCCCTAAAATCTCCAACGGCTTCCTTACCTCCTTAAACTTCTCATCCCTAATCCCATAAAGTTCTGCTAATTTGAGTGGATTTGGTCTTTGGAGTGGATTTGTACGGAGTGCCAAAGGCACGGAGCCAGATACGTTCTGTTAGCGATCGGCGAGTCAATATCCTTTTATGTTACCTTTTGTTTTTAAGGGTTTCAAGATTAATTTACAATCAACTTCAATTCCTTTTGATTTACATTCATCAATAAATTTTTGGACATCTGGTTTTCCTGATGCTTCTAAACAAGCGGTATATAACCATTTGTTATACTTATCAAGTTTCTCAGCCCTTAAATACATATTTGCAATCTCAACGATTAAACACAATTCTATTAATAAAGGAACAGATAAAGCATTTTTTGAAAACTTGTTTTTCTTATAATCGTCATAGTGTGAAACACACTCCTCAATATCCCAAGGCCACTTTTGTTTAGATAATAGATAAACAATCATCATCTCAATGCAACATTCATTAAATACATCTTCATATTGCTTGAGAAACTCCTTATAATTTGGCCTCTTTGCCTCTTGAACGATATAAAGGTTATAAAGATAGTACGTAGCTAACATAGGATTTTTGTCTTCATCCTTAGCGGTAGGAATCAAGGATTCATACTTTGCTAATAATCTTCTTAAATCCGTCAAAGGACTATTAGAATATATTACATTTTGAAGATGTTGCAAAAAACCCGAGAATTTCTTTGTTGCGTGAGAAGGAATAAATCCTTCATCGTTCCCAATCCAATATTGAGGTGCAAGTTTCACCATAACCACACTGGGTAGATCCTTAGTCCAATCATAATCTTCGAAATCTGAGGTATCTTGCCTCCAAATGAAATTATTTATGACTTGATAGGCCAAACGAGTTAATCCTTCAAAAGTGAGATACGGTTCGTTTTCCCAGTGAAAAACATCACCTTCAGCAATTTGAGGGCTTCTTAATTGTTCTTGGATAGGTTTCAACTGGTGAACATATAAGGAACGCATATTATAGGCG
>PRCZ01000101.1 GCA_009903405.1 Candidatus Methanophaga sp. AG-394-G06 | reverse complement strand
TCGTTCTTTCTGAAACCGCAATCATTTTATCAGTTAAATGCGTGGTCGTTTTCTCTATCACTTTCCCAAATATGCCTTTTTTACCTAGATATTCATACCAGTAATCACCCCATACTTCACACCATGTAATTAATAATGGAATTCTCTTCAATGCAGAACAAATCTTTGCAGAAAAGCAAGGGAAATACGAAAAACCTTGACAATCTATGAGGTCATAATCTTCTTTTAGTAAAGGCATGAGGAGTTTACTTGCAAAATATATTGCAGGATTTATCGATCTTCTTCCATCAACATACAACTCTTTTGGTTCGCAAACGCCATGCAGGTAAACACCTTCTTTTATTATAACATCCTCACCATCCCAGTATTTCATTCCAAACAAATGCACTTCATGTCCCTTTTTAGCTATTCGCTTTGAGATCTCCCAGATCCTCTTCTCTGTTCCGCCTATCACATAGGGATAGATTACGTCATATACACATGCGATTTTCATTTCAGCTTGGCTCTTTTCTTCTTCGCTTTTTTATGCCCTTTCGCCTTATCCCTATAAATTTACGCTAACCTTTTCCTTTTCAGCCATCTTTAGTGTGAATTTCGACTTGCCTTTACCGCCCTTTTGTCGATTTGGTTCATCTTCCAAGGGTTGGTTTCCGTTTCGCAACTCGCCTGCGAGCCGCATTTACGCTTCTAATGCATTGAGTAGTTTGAGTTTGTGTGCTTTAACCATTACGCAGCCTACCATAAGAAGCTATAAAACTTTCTGGATCTAAAGTTATTATCGCTTCCGGTATGGTAATTATCATGATAATTGTCCATATGGAAAAGGCGATATATAAAGCTTTTGGTGTTTCCGGTATCTCCGAAAGCCCGCCTATATTTCAAGAAAGCATAATATCCAACTAAATAAAATTGATTATTGACACAGATTAACACAAACCTTTTTGCAAGCAAAAAGCTTTACCAAAAAATATGATGAAACGAGCAATGCCGTTAAAAATAGGCAGCCAGCCCAACAAAAAAGAAAAAATCCGTGTAAATCCGTGTAAATCTGCGTCCTAAATTAAATATGTAGAAGTTATATGTTATATACAATGAAAATCTGTGTAATCTTGTGGTTAGCTAAACAAGTGTTAGAGAAATAGCAAATGGGTATAGCTTATACACATATACCAAAAAGCTAATATATGCATACATATCGGAAAGCTTTTTATATATCATCGATAATAGGAATAAGAAATAGGAGATAAATAGGAAAGGGGATACAAAAAAAATAAGTACGATGACCACACTGTGACCGCAGCTACAACGGCTGTGGCGGTTAGCCAGGCAGCGGTATTCGGGGCTATTGCTGTAATTGTGCTAATTGGGCTGCTAATGGCAAAGGGGCTGTTGTTGTTAAGCGCGAGCGGAAGTGAGAAGGCGAAGCGATTCGGAAGAGTTGCTTCTGTGGCGATGGTCGGGATGTGGTGCTAGAGAGATGTATACATAAGGGGAGGATATAAAGAGTGAATGGATATAGAAAAAAGATAGGAGGTGAAAAAATATGAAAAGAATGAACAGAAAAGAAAGTAAGAAAATAGCGGTGATCGCAGCGATAATAGTGGGCTTTATGGTGATTGCGTTTACGCCGGCTGCATCTGCGGGCGTTACTTCTTTTACGGTGACGCCGAGTACAGGTTTGGCAGGTGCGGTAGATTCATATACCGCATTAGTTACTACAGATGGTGTTACTACGATAAACATAGCTATACCAGCGGGATTTATTGCAGTGACGCCTACTACGGGCGGTGTACTAATAGCGGAGGTGAATTTCTGGAATAGCAGTACAAAAGCGTATTATGGGTACGCGACTATAAAATCAAACATTGCAGATCCGACAGGGCAGGTGGATATATATTGTAAATTCGGTGATGATGAAATGACTACTACACAGAACGTAAATTATGCTGCCGGTGCACTAAATGTGTTTACATCCGGTTTTCCGAGTGATACATCTTCGGCAATAATAAAGTTACCAACAGAGACGGTAGAGGGGAGTATAGAGATAACGATAACCTGTACGGCGTTCCACTTGGATGATGTCATGATCGCCATCAAGCAATTTGTGCGGAATCCAACGACTGCGGGAGATTATGACTTTACTGCGGATGGAGTGAAAGAGACGGTAAGTATAACAGCGCCAGGAGGTCGTGGTATCGTATTCGATAACGGTAGATGGTTCGTTGATACGACTGGGGACCATGTGGCAGATAAAGTATTTATGTATGGTTTTCCTGGAGCCACACCACTGATTGGGGACTTTGGAAGCGAAGACACAGCAGTAGTCGGTACATTATTGGGGCATTATCTATGGTTCGTTGATACGACTGGTAACCATGAGGCAGATGAAGTCTTTTTCTTTGGAGTTGCTGGTGCTGAATCCACACCTCTTGTTGGAGACATCGATCAGGATGGAACCGAGGACATAGCAGTAATCGGTGCATACGGAGGGAATTATAAATGGTTCGTTGATACGAATGGAGACCAGGTGGCAGATGAAGAATTTTGGTTTGGATTTGCAGG
>PRCZ01000100.1 GCA_009903405.1 Candidatus Methanophaga sp. AG-394-G06 | reverse complement strand
CATGTCCCTCCCTACTTGATAACGAGGATAAAGCGGATTGGATACTCCCGAATCTTCATCCCTCGTCCGTTCCGGCCCTATACCTTCGTTCATCAATCGTGAGAGTGAAGGTAAAACGTCCACCGGTGGGAATATGCCCCTCCTATGTAGGTCTCGTGAAAGCACGAACTGACCCTCAGTAATATATCCCGTAAGGTCCGGTATAGGATGCGTTATGTCATCATCCGGCATACTCAGTATAGGTATTTGCGTAATCGTGCCATTTCGCCCTTTTATTCGGCCGGCACGCTCGTAATTCATTGAGAGGTCGGTGTACATGTATCCGGGATAACCTCTTCTTCCCGGTACTTCTTCTCGTGCCGCTGCTATTTCTCGTAGCGCCTCACAGTAGTTTGTCATATCCGTGAGAATGACGAGGATATGCATATCATATTCGTATGCGAGGAACTCAGCAGTTGTCAATGCCATTCTCGGCGTTATCACTCGCTCGATCGCAGGATCATCAGCCAGATTGAGGAAGGCTACTATACGCTCGATTGCGCCCGTGCGTTCGAAATCGTGCATGAAGAATGAAGCTTCCTCATGGGTGATGCCCATTGCGGCAAATACAACGGAGAACGGCTCCCCAGAGGTCAATACCTTTGCCTGTCTCGCTATTTGTGCAGCAAGAGCATTGTGTGGCATTCCAGCACCGGAGAATATCGGTAACTTCTGTCCCCGAACCAGCGTGTTCATCCCGTCAATAGTGGAAATGCCTGTTTGAATGAATTCACGAGGATAATCCCGCGCTGTGGGATTTATCGCCTCGCCAGTAATAGAAAGTCTATCTTCTGGTATTACCTCAGGTCCACCATCTATGGGTCTGCCCAGCCCATCAAAAAAGCGCCCCACCATATCTTGTGCAACACTTACCCGCATTATATCGCCGGTGAACCTCACCCTTGTCTTTGCCGTATCTATTCCCGAAGTGCCCTCGAAGACCTGAATCACAGCGAGTCCTTTTCTCGCTTCTAACACCTGTCCCATCTTCTCTTCGCCACTCGGTGTAACTATCTTTACAACCTCGCCATACGCAACACCCTCTACGCCTTCTACCACAATTAAAGGACCGGCTGCCTCCGTTATTGTTGTATATTCACGTGCCGATATATCTACCGCCATTTCTTTTCACCCCTTTATATTTTATTATGCTGATTCTGCCTCCTTCCTCTTTAAAACCTCGAATTCATCTTTCATCTCTTTCACCATCTTATCATATTGCTTCTCAAACTCTTCACTTGGCACATACTTCATCCTCGCCATGGCATCTTTTATCCCCATACCCTCGATTTTCCCTATACTTACACCATAATCTATCACTTCACCTGCAAGGTCATACCATTGCAGAATGATTTTTGCCATCAGATACTGCTTCTCCAAAGAGCAGTAGGAGTCCACGTCATGATAAGCGTTCTGTTGCAAGAAGTCCTCACGTATCATACGAGCTACTTCTAAGGTGCCTCGTTCACGTGCCGGAAGTGCATCCGCGCCAACAAGCTGGACTATCTCTTGCAGCTCTGCCTCCTTCTGCAATATTGACATCATCTCGTCCCTCTGTTCCATGAAGTCAGGAGTAGCAGGTTTGTTAAACCATTCTGTGAGGTGACCTAAGTAAAGAGAATAGCTACGGAGCCAGCTTATAGCCGGAAAATGCCTTCTATCTGCTAAAGTGGAATCGAGAGCCCAGAAAACACCGGCTACTCGCAGTGTATTCTGAGTTACGGGCTCTGAGAAATCGCCACCGGGGGGTGATACAGCCCCCACTACAGAGACAGAGCCTATTCTTTCTTCTGAATCTGAGCATAACGTTTTTACCCTACCTGCACGTTCATAGAAATCGGATAATCTTGTGGCTAAATACGCCGGATAACCTTCCTCGCCCGGCATCTCTTCCAACCGGCCAGAAATCTCTCGCAGTGCTTCCGCCCATCTTGATGTTGAATCCGCCTGTATCGCCGTGTCATAACCCATATCACGGTAATACTCAGCGAGTGTGATACCGGTATAAATAGATGCTTCTCGTGCTGCAACCGGCATATTAGATGTGTTTGCAATAAGCGTAGATCGCTCCATCAAATTCTCTCCGCTATAAGGGTCGATAAGTTTAGGGAAATCCTCCAAAACCTCGGTCATCTCGTTCCCTCGCTCGCCACACCCGATATACACAATAACTTGCGCATCTGCCCATCTCGCCACCTGGTGCTGCATTACTGTCTTTCCTGTCCCAAACCCACCGGGGATAGTAGCAGTTCCGCCTTTCGCAAGCGGGAAGAAGGTGTCATTAATGCGCTGCCCCGTAAGCAAAGGCACTTCGAGGTCTAATTTATCTTTATATGGTCTGCCCTTTCTCACCGGCCATTTCTGCATCATCGTCAATTCCTGATCTTCACCATCTGTTTGTAGCCTTGCTATACAGTCATCAACAGAGAATTTACCCGCTTTTAGCTCTAAGATTTTACCGCTTAGCCCCGGCGGGACAAGGATTTTATGCGTTATTACTTTCGTTTCTTGAACCTCGCCTAAAAAATCTCCACC